>JAKMEK010000042.1 GCA_022425945.1 Flavobacteriaceae bacterium | reverse complement strand
TCTTTAGCAATAAAGATAAAAAACCCTAGTAGTATAAATTTCTTTAAATAGCTTATTTTTAGCTATCTAAAGGTTTTTGAGATCATTTGAAACGGCCAACTTTGTTACCAGTGCATAAATCGTTATAACTCGATATTCTCGACAATGATCTGTCCTAAGTTCCAAGAAGGTACATAGTAGGTGTAATTGGTAAAATGGAGTATTTCCTCAAAAATGCGTTCTTGTAACACTGTTGAATTTCCTGTAATAATGGTCAATGAAAAAGAACCTCTTTCATCTCTTTTTGCCAAGGTATTACGCACCAGTTCTAACGCCGGTTTATGGCGTAAGCCGTGTAAGTCAATTTCGTCGGGTTGTGGTTTTCGTTTGGCCATTTTGGTTTAGATAGGTTACAAAAATAAGAACCCCCATTAGTTTTTTGGAACTAAGGGGGTTTTTATTAACCAAAATCATCAACTAACATGAAAATTATACCTCAAATATATGTTAGCCTGTTTTTTAATGCTGTTAAAGCCCTTATAATGTTTTCCCAAGAAAGCGTTAAAGGTTACTATAAAGTTGATTACTGAGGTACAGGTTAAGGATAAAATAGAAGAAAGCAGGAAAGGATTGAACGAAATTATCGCGAATTTTTAATCGTACCCCAAAACCGAGAAGCATTAAAATCGCGAGGCCCGCTGTGCTTACCAACTGTAGCGTTGGCCACCAAAAACCTATGCCAATTCCTAGACCACCGATTAGTTGTAACAGCCCAGTGAGAAGCCTAAATTGTGGCAAGCCGTAGCGAATGAATTCAGCTTTTAAATAGCTACTCACAAAACATCCTACGCCAAAGAATATAAAGGAGGTTGCGGAGAAAAGAAGTAGAGAATTAAGCATTTTTTATGGCATAATTACATAATTCCTCCAGCTCAATGTACTCAAGTGTTTTTTGATGCGTAGCTTCCAGCTTGATTTTTGGTGCTACTCCAGCTCTGTAAGCCTCTAGCCAGCGCGAAACGCACAAGCACCAATAATCACCAGGTATCAGTCCTTGAAAATCATATTGTGGTAAGGCGCGTGTCAAATCATTACCTTTTCCTTTTGAGAAGGCTAAAAACTCCGCGGTTACCTCCGCACATACGGTATGTGTACCGGCATCGAAAGGTCCGGTATCACAGCATCCATTTCGGTAAGCGCCCGTCATGGGGTTTGTTCCACAAACAAGCAACGGTTCTCCAAAGACATTCAGCGACGCTTCTTTCATTCAGCGCAAGTTAATCAAATCCTTGCACTCCTTGAACGGTGGTGTATTTTAACGTAAATCGTTTTTCAGGATGAATAATTTTGTATGCAGTTTGAACGGCCAAAGTTGCTTCATGAAAACCGCACAAAATCAGCTTTAATTTTCCAGGGTAAGTATTGACATCACCAATGGCAAAAACACCAGGAATATTGGTTTGATAATCCAAGGTATTGTCTACTTTGATGGCATTCTTTTCGATTTCTAATCCCCAATCACCTATGGGGCCTAATTTTGGTGAAAGGCCGAATAGTGGTAACCACGTATCAACTTCAACAATTTTGTTTTCCTGTCCTTTTTGTTTTATTTCAATCGATTCTAATATTTTGTCACCTTTGAGGTCAACTACTTCGGCATGGGTGTAAAATTCAATTTTCCCTTCTTTTTCGAGTTGATAGGCTTTTTCAACAGAATCTTTGTGTGCACGGAATGCATCCGAACGGTGAATCAATCCAACAGGGCTATCATTTTTTTCAGCAAAATAAATGGCCCAATCTAACGCAGAGTCACCCCCACCAGAAATAAAGATTTTTTTCCCTAAAAAGTGTTCAGGTTCCCTTACCATATATTCTACGCCATTTTTCTCAAAATTTGGCAGGGCTTCGATTTTTGGCTTTCGCGGCTCAAAACTTCCCAAGCCACCTGCAATCATAACCACGGGCGCATGGTGAGCGGTTCCTTCACTAGTAGTCACAATAAAGCTACCATCTTCTTGCTTCTCTATGGTGTCGGCTCTTTCACCCAAGGTAAATCCTGGCTTAAAAGGTGCGGCTTGTTCCATCAATCGATCAATTAGTTCACCGGCCAAAACAGAAGGGTAACCTGGGATGTCATAGATGGGTTTCTTAGGATATATTTCAGTTAATTGTCCACCAGCTTGCGGTATGGCATCAATGAGATGGCATTTGAGCTTCATTAATCCGGCTTCAAAAATGGTAAATAATCCTACAGGACCTGCACCGATAATAATAATGTCTGTCTTTATCATTTTTTTTCTTCTAATAGTAATTTTGTTCGTTCATTCATTTCAATGACTTTTTCCTCGAAATCAGCTTTTAGCGTCGTCCTGTATTCCCGAAGAGTAGACAATAAGTCATCTATTTCATCGGGCAATAATTCTTCTAAAAATTGACGGATTCTTTTGGCCATTGTAGGGGATTTTCCGTTGGTAGAAATCCCTATTTTTAAATTCCCTTTGGTCACTATACCGCCCATATAGAAGTCACAAAGGTCGGGAGTATCAGCAACATTTACTAATATTCCTCTCCGATTACACGCTTTTCGTACTTTTTGGTTGATGGCAGGTACATCTGTCGTAGCGATAACGATGTTTTTTTTACGCAAATCCCACAAGCGAAATTTTCGCTCTATGACTTTTACGGGTCTATTTTTAATAAATTTTTTGGTTTCTGGACGAAAAAAAGGCGCCACTAGCGTAACCCGAGCATTGGGGCTAGACTTGAAAAGAAACTCCATTTTTTCGAGTGCTACATAGCCTCCTCCAACAATAAGAAATTCCAATTTATGTGCCTTTAAAAAAACGGGGTAAAGCTCATTTAATTCACGCATTGGGCAGCTATTAAGTGTTTGTATTGTGTTACCTGATCGGTCACTGCATGGCCAAAGATGATGTTTGCAGGATTACCAATTTTTTGTTCCTCCACTTGTTCAATGATGTTTTCGAGTGAACCAACAATTACTCTTTCAGCAGCGGTGGTACCATTTTGAATAATGGCAACGGGGTAATCTGCCGGCTTATAGCGACGAAACGCGGCAATGATATCTGCTAAAAAACGCATGCCCATGAGGACAACTACAGTAGCTTTTGATTGAGCAGCTATGGCAATATCTGAAGATATTTTCCCATCATGTGTATGACCTGTAGTGATCCATACGCTCTCATAGGTGGCTCTTTTGGTCAATGGAATTTGATGTTGAGCAGCAATCCCCACAAAAGAGGAAATTCCAGGGATAACCTGCGTAGGTATTCCAAACAATTGTGCAATAGTGAGTTCTTCTGCAGCACGACCAAAGATCAATGGATCTCCTCCTTTTAATCGAACAACTTTCTTTTCTTTCAATGCATATTCAACCAATAATTGATTGATTTCTTCTTGATTTTTTCTGGCAAAACCACGTCGTTTTCCAACAAATACTTTTTCTGCATGACGATTGTGTTCCAATAATTTTGGATTGATGAGTGCATCATAGAGAATGACGTCAGCATTTCGAATGGCATTGAGTCCCTTAATGGTGAGCAATTCAGGATCACCTGGCCCAGCACCTACCAAAGTAATTTCACCTTTATTGAAGTTGTTCATTCCGTTTGTTTTTAATCCAAGCAATATTGCTTTGTGTGGTTTGTATAAATTCTTTTGCGAATTTGCGATCGGCTTTTTGAGAGGTGAATTGTTGAATTCCCACCTTAAATGATTCCTCGAACGCTGTAGTAAACTCCGGAAACTGAATGTCAAAACCTTCAATGATAGAAGCGTGACTGTTGGTTTTTGCTTGTACGGAGGTTAGCAATGCTTTTGCTGCTCTAACTCGTCCGTTATATGCATGGTAAACGGCATCACTGTATCGCTTTTGTTCTAGGGCTGCAATTGCCCAACTATAAGCTTCTTCTGCCTCAAAGAGTAGCGTTTGCACAAGGTCAATGGTTACTCCTGCACATTCTCCAATACCAATGGCTTTTTCATACTTCACTTCATTTCCCCAATCGATAAAGTCCTCTGGACTGAGGTGCTCAGTTTCACTGTAATGTTTTAGACTTTGATAAAAATAATCTTTTGTCTGTCTATCGTAATAGCCAAAGAAATCTTCACTAAGCGTTTTGTTTTGTTCGAAATCGGTTAAGATCCATCGAAGCACATCGGGTGTTTTTTTGGCAGGAACTTTCAATACTTTGTCTGCAAAGCGACCTTCACCATTTCCTAAAACACCACCACCTAAAAGTATTTGTGTTGCGGGAGCAATTTTCCCATCAGCTTTAAGCGTCATTCCCTGAAACCCTATATGGGCTAAAGTATGTTGGCCACAGGCGTTCATGCAACCACTGATGCGTATTTTAAGCTCATGTTTTTCAATAAACTGACTGTACTCTGTTTCTATCACTCTTTGCAACTCGTTGGCTAATCCATAGCTGCTTGCAATTCCCAAATTACAAGTATCAGTTCCTGGGCAAGCCACAATGTCATTCGTTTTTTCAAAGCCAACACGATCAAAACCAATCTCTTTTAGTGTTTGATAGAGAAACGGTAAATGCGCTTCTTTAACATCACGTAACAGCACACTTTGTGTGATGGTGAAGCGATTATCATTACGGGTATATTGCTCTATAATGTCTGCCAAAATACGCGCTTTTTCAGAAGAGATATCTCCTGTTTTTACGGGTATACCTACGCTAAAATATCCTGATTGTTTCTGCTCAAGAACATTCACTTTTTTCCATTTTTCAAATGAAGCATCTTCAATGGTCTCTTTATCTAGCTTAGCAAAAAGAGGATTATCTAGAGTGCGTTCAACGGGGTCAATAGGATGAGATTGATTTAAAAGCGATTTTTTTTCCTTTTCTACCAGTGCAAGAAATGCTTCAAGTCCAAGGTCTTTCACCAAAAATTTTAGGCGAGCTTTATTGCGTTTGTTACGTTCTCCAAGACGATCAAAAAGTCGAATAATGGCTTCACTGTAGGGGATGATTTGATCTGTTGGTATAAAGGAAAATAATTTTTGCGAGGGCATGGGTTGTGACCCAATTCCACCACCAAGCATAAGTTGGAAACCTCTTTGATTGTTTTCTGTTTTTGGGATAAATCCAAGGTCGTGTATAAAAGTCAATGCATCGTCTTCTTCGCTGCTAGAGAAGGCCACTTTTATTTTTCTCCCCATATCTTGGCAGATGGGATTTCGAAGGAAATAGTTAAAAAATGCTTCTGCATATGGAATCACATCAAAAACTTCATTGACATCTACACCAGCCATGGCCGACGCTGTTACATTGCGCACTGTGTTTCCACAGGCTTCTCTAAGCGTAATGTTATCTTTTTCTAGCTCAGCCCAGAGAGCTGGAGTGCGATCTAACTCTACATAATGCAATTGAATGTCTTGGCGGGTGGTAATGTGTAAATTTCCACTACCATATTCATCAGAAACAAGTGCAATACGACGTAGTTGATTTGCCGTAAAGCGCCCCATGGGTATTTTGATACGGACCATTTGTACGCCCTGTTGGCGTTGTCCATATACACCTCGGGCTAAGCGAAGGCTTCGAAACTTTTCTTCATCAATAGCATCGTTGTTGAATGCATATATCTTTTTTTCTAAGTCAAGAATGTCTTGCTCAACGATGGGGTCCTCTATTTCGGTTCTAAAACTTTTCATGTATTTTGTATAAAGCCTATCCCGGCTGTGTTATTGGTTAGTGGATCAATGAGAATAAATGTTCCTAAGGGTTTATTTTGATCGAATGTGAGGGCTAAAATGGGTTGTGCAAGTTGAATTTCTACTGTTCCAATGTCATTTAATGCTAAGGCGTCTGCCGATAGAGTCTCTTTTTGGGCAAGTTTCTTTTTTTCAATGACCTGTCTAATTTTGCATTGTATTTTTTGTGCCCCGATTTGCATCCAGTATTTACTTCCTCCTAAAAGTTGATTTGCTTGCATCCAGCAAACGGTAGCTCTGATGGCTTTTGTTTGTGCGATTGAAGAAGTATTGCCTATGATTGCGTTTCCTCTTGATATATCAACTTCTTTATCAAGTAGTAGGGTAGCATTCTCTCCTTCGCTGATGGAATTGATCTCCTTGCCGTATTTTTCGATTTTTTTTATCGTGGCTTTTCCGCCAGTAGGAAAAACTTCAATTTGATCCCCCAGCTTGAATTGACCACTGCGAACTTTTCCTGCAAATCCGCGGTAATCGTGGTAGGCTTCTAATTGTGGTCGAATCACATACTGAACCTGTAAAATGTTTTCATTATGAACCGTATCATTAACAGGCAATTGATGAATTAATTCTAACAATGAAGGGCCATTGTAGTATGGAGTGTTTTTGCTTGCGTCAACAATGTTGTCTCCATTCAAGGCAGACAAAGGGATGTAGTGAATTTCTTTTGGTGCAGAAGAATCCTGACCAATTAAAGCCTTGATGGAGGAAATGATTTCATCAAATCGATCTGAGTCGTAGGCAATCAAATCCATTTTGTTGATGGCAAAAACAATCTTTTCTATTCCCATCAATTGTGTAATGGAATAGTGGCGTTGTGTTTGCTCAATGACTCCTTTTCGCGCATCGAGCAGTATGATGGCAACTTCAGCGTTGGATGCTCCTGTTACCATGTTACGCGTGTATTCAACATGCCCGGGGGAGTCGGCAATAATGAAGCGTCGTCTTGGGGTATTGAAGTAAATATGCGAAACATCAATCGTAATTCCTTGCTCTCTCTCGGTGAGTAATCCATCGGTAGCCAAAGAAAAATCGGTATGCGTAAGCCCTTTTGCTTTACTTTTTTGTTCTATATGCTCGAGTTGATCGTCTTTTAGCGATTTTGTCTCGTAGAGTAAACGCCCAATAAGGGTGCTCTTTCCGTCGTCTACACTTCCTGCGGTAGCAATGCGTAATAATTCCATCTTAATAATTAAAAGTATCCTACTTTTTTGCGTTGTTCCATTGCTCCTTCAGAGCGTTTGTCGTCCATTCGAGCTCCTCGTTCTGAGTAAGTTGAAGCAGCAATTTCATCGATAATCACATCTAAGTTTGAAGCGGTTGAAGCTACAGCTGCAGTGCAACTCATGTCTCCAACTGTTCTAAATCGAACGCTTTTGATTTCAATTTCCTCTTCAGCAACCGCATGAAATTCACAGACGGGCATCCACTGGCCATCTCTTCTGTAAACAGGACGATTGTGAGCATAATAAATGGAGGGGATTTCTAAATTTTCTTGACGAATGTATTCCCAAACATCCAATTCCGTCCAGTTACTTATGGGAAAAGCACGGACATTTTCTCCAGCATTAATCGCCCCATTGAGGATGTCATAAAGTTCAGGGCGTTGCATTTTTTCATTCCATTGACCAAAATCATCGCGCACAGAAAACACACGTTCTTTTGCCCTTGCTTTTTCCTCATCACGACGTGCTCCTCCAATACAGGCATCGAGTTTTAGCTTTTCTATGGTGTCTAGTAGTGTTGTCGTTTGCAGACTGTTTCTACTGTGAAACTTACCTGTTTCTTCTTTTACCTTACCTTGATCAATGCTTTCTTGAACATGACCTATGTGTAATTGTACGCCATAGCGTTTGACAAGGGTGTCTCTTAAAGAAAGTGTTTCTGGAAAATTATGCCCAGTGTCTATGTGAACGAGGGGGAAAGGTATTTTTGCAGGTAAAAAGGCTTTCGCACATAGATGCAGTAATACAATTGAGTCTTTCCCTCCAGAAAACAAAAGAGCCGGTCGATCAAATTGTCCAGCCACTTCCCGAATGATATAAATGGCTTCCTCTTCTAAGGTTTTTAAAATATTCATGAATTTTGGGTATTAGTTAAATGAAGACCACATTCTTTTTTGCTTTCTTCCCACCACCATCTTCCAGATCTGGCGTCTTCACCATCTTTTACGGCTCTTGTACATGGGGCACACCCAATACTAGGATAGCCTTTTTGGTGTAAGCTATTCTGAGGAATTTTTTTCAGGTTTAAATAGCGTTCTACTTCCTCTTTGCTCCAATGGATTAATGGATTGAACTTGATGAGACCAAACGAATTGTCAAATTCAAAAAGGTCCAATTCTTTTCGAAAATGACTTTGCTCTCCTCTTAAACCAGTCACCCAAACATCGACTCCTTGTAAAGCGCGTTGAAGCGGATCAACTTTTCTAATGTTACAGCATTCTTTTCTGTTTTCGACTGATTGATAAAAACTGTAGGGCCCTTTTTTAGTAAGGAGTGCTTCTACTTTTTGTTGATCAGGAAAATAGGGCGTAATTGTTCTGTTGTATTTGTTGAGCGTATCGTGATAGACTTGATAAGTTTCTTCAAAGAGACGACCCGTATCCAAAGTGAATACCTTTATGGGGTGATTATTACTGAATATAGTGTCGGTGATTACCTGGTCTTCCAGTCCAAAAGAAGTTGAAAAGGCGATATTTCCCAAGTTTAATTTTAACAAAGCGGTAAACGCTCCTTTCAATGTCTTGTTGGCAAATTCTTTATTCAGGTCTGCGATGTAATCATTCTTCATAACGTTAATTTTTCCCCCATTTAATTTTATTCCAACTGCGTTCGTGAAAAAAATATAAAATCATTTTACTCACTAACTCTATACCTCCAATGGACAGTGCATGATTGATTGTACCTGTAATGAGATAGGCAATCAAGATGGTATCCAATGTGCCTATGACGCGCCAAGAAATGGTCTTCAGAACGCTTCTTTTTAGGGCTTCATTTTTGCATTCAATTTTTTTTCTCGTAAAAACAATGTCAGTGACCATTAGTGATTTTTTAATGGGTGTTTGATAGAATTAATTTAATTGAAGACAAAAGTAATTTTTAAATACATATAAAACAAATTAAACCTATAAAGTTTATAGGGATTAAAGGTTGTGTATTTTGTTGTATCTTTATGATGGTAAAAATTAATATCAGTATATGAT
>JAKMEK010000039.1 GCA_022425945.1 Flavobacteriaceae bacterium | reverse complement strand
TAGCAAAACTATCCAAACGATTTTTTGTTGGTGAAAAAGTAACTGGCTCTTGCTGAGCTATTTTCGCTATGGCTTTAAAACGTAGATTATTCACGGATTCAGATGTATTTGGCACAAAGATAAATTTAATTTTAAAGATAAATAGGGGCTTTTATTAAAGAAAAATAAATTTTACCCCCTAAAAAATAGCGTATTAACAAAAAAGTACACAATGTTAATATTTTACCCCCCTTAAAAAATAGGGAGTAGAACTAAAAACATATTTTTGTTCTTATTGTCAGTAAAAAATTATTCAAATGAGCAAATCAAAATTAGAGTACATTTGGTTGGACGGGTACAAACCCACTTCCAATTTACGTAGCAAAACAAAAGTTGTTGAAGACTTTAGTGGAAAATTAGAAGACTGTGATGTATGGTCTTTTGACGGTTCATCTACAAAACAAGCTGAAGGAGGATCTTCTGACTGTTTGTTAAAACCAGTAGCCATCTACCCAGATCCAACAAGAATTAACGGTTTCTTGGTAATGACTGAAGTATTGAACGCAGATGGAACAGCACATGAGTCCAATGCACGTGCAACCATTGATGATGATGATAATGATTTCTGGTTCGGATTCGAGCAAGAATACTTTATCATGGACAGTGATACACAATTACCCCTTGGTTTCCCAGTTGGTGGATACCCTGGACCACAAGGTTTGTACTACTGCTCTGTTGGTGGAAGAAACACCCACGGAAGAGATTTCGTAGAAGAGCATGCTGATCTTTGTATCGAAGCTGGACTTAATTTTGAAGGAATCAACCAAGAAGTAGCTAGTGGACAATGGGAATTCCAATTGTTTGCTAAAG
This sequence comes from Flavobacteriaceae bacterium, assembly GCA_022425945.1. Taxonomy (GTDB): domain Bacteria; phylum Bacteroidota; class Bacteroidia; order Flavobacteriales; family Flavobacteriaceae; genus Arcticimaribacter. The sequence continues at coordinate 5,155 of JAKMEK010000039.1, read as the reverse complement.
GAGCAAAGAAAGCCGGAGATGAAATCTGGGTTGCTCGTTACTTACTTGACCGTTTAACAGAACAGTATGGATACTATATTGAGTACCACCCAAAACCTGTAAAAGGAGACTGGAATGGTTCTGGTATGCACGCTAACTTCTCGAACAATACATTGCGTACATGTGGAGACAAAGCTACTTACGAAACAATTTGTGAGGCATTTAGACCTGTAACCAAAGAGCACATTGAAGTATACGGACAGTTCAACGAACAACGTTTAACTGGTCTTCACGAAACCGCTTCAATCAATGACTTTAGCTATGGTGTTTCTGACCGTGGAGCATCTATCCGTATCCCTATTATTACTGTAGAGAAAGGATGGAAAGGATGGTTAGAAGACCGTCGCCCAGCATCAAATGGAGACCCATACAAAATTGCAGCTCGTATCATTAAAACGGTAAAATCTGCAAACGTATAGTCGTTTCAATTTAAAAACCATAAAAGCATCCCTCGGGATGCTTTTTTTTTAGCTAAACTTTTCTGAGATTCAACTAAAAAAAGAAGATAAGCGTTTCAGAAAGAAAAAAAATAAAGTATATTTGCACCCGTTAAAGGGCCTCGTAGCATAACTGAATAGTGCACTTGATTACGGCTCAAGAGGTTGCAGGTTTGAATCCTGCCGAGGTCACACTTTATTAGAAAAACCCCCGTTTTTACTGGGGTTTTTCTTTTATAGGCCAAAACCATGACTGGCTTTTTGATTACCCATACCAAGACGAGAAAGATCCATCTATAGCCGCTACTATCTTTTCTACAAAATCTTATTACCTTTATCCAAGTTGATAGATAATACATCACCAGAATAACAATACTTAGGTAAGATGATCACAAAAAACGTAAGCAATGTAGCCAAAGCGCTGGAGGGGGTTTCCTCCAATATGACACTCATGTTGGGTGGCTTTGGGCTTTGTGGCATTCCAGAGAACTCTATCGCTGAACTCGTACGTTTGAATATTTCTGAAATTATCTGTATCTCAAACAATGCTGGAGTGGATGATTTTGGTTTAGGACTTTTGTTGCAAAAAAAGCAAATCAAAAAAATGATTTCTTCCTATGTAGGCGAAAATGCAGAATTTGAACGTCAAATGTTAAGTGGAGAGTTGGAAGTAGAACTGATTCCTCAGGGTACTTTGGCCGAACGTTGCCGATCTGCCCAAATGGGAATACCCGCCTTTTACACTCCCGCTGGCTATGGAACTGAGGTCTCCAAAGGGAAAGAGGTTCGCGATTTCGAAGGAAAACCCCATCTATTGGAACATGCCTTCAAGGCCGATTTTTCACTCATCAAAGCCTGGAAAGGAGATACTGCAGGCAATCTTGTTTTTAAAGGAACTGCACGCAATTTCAATGCGCCTATGGCTGGGGCAGCTAATATTTGTGTAGCCGAAGTAGAAGAGCTGGTCCCTGTAGGGAAATTAGATCCCAACCAAATTCATATCCCCGGAATATTTATTGATCGTATTTTTCAGGGAAAGAACTATGAGAAGCGAATAGAACAACGTACCCTAACCCAAAAATAAGCCCAATGGCATTAGACAAAAACGGTATTGCACAACGTATTGCACAAGAGGTGCAATACGGCTTCTACGTTAATCTAGGCATTGGCATCCCCACCTTGGTCGCTAACTTTGTACAAGACGGTCTAGAGGTTGAATTTCAAAGTGAAAATGGAATCCTTGGAATGGGCCCTTTCCCTTTTGAAGGAGAAGAAGATGCTGACTTAATCAATGCAGGAAAACAAACCATTACAGCCCTCCCAGGAGCAAGCTTTTTTGACTCTTCTATGAGCTTTGGGATGATTCGTGGAAAACATGTAGATCTTACTATTTTAGGGGCCATGGAAGTGGCTGAAAATGGTGATATTGCCAACTGGAAAATTCCCGGAAAAATGGTGAAAGGCATGGGAGGAGCAATGGATTTAGTTGCTTCAGCCGAAAACATCATAGTGGCCATGCAACACACCAATCGGGCAGGGAAATCAAAATTATTAAAACGTTGCAGCCTCCCCATCACAGGAGTGAATTGTGTAAAAAAAATAGTCACTGATTTAGCCTGCCTGGAAATCAGTAACGAAGGATTTGTCCTATTGGAACGCGCTCCAGGCGTAAGCATTGAAACCATAAAAGCAGCAACAGAAGGAAACCTTATTATACCTACAACGGTACCCGAAATGCAACTATAACATCCTATGACAACAACTTATACCATAACAGGCATGACCTGTGGTGGCTGCAAAGCTTCCGTAACGAAACATCTTTCATCTCTTGATTTAGTGGAACAAGTGGAGGTAAACCTTGAAAAAGAAGAGGCCCAACTCAAAAGCTCCTCCTCTATCGAAACTAAATTACTTCAAGACGTCTTGCCAGAGAAGTTTAGTATTTCAATTAAATCTATACTTCCCATTGAAGAAAATACTTCAAAGGAAAAGAGTAAACTACAACAACTTCAACCCTTAATTTTAATCCTTGGATACATTACTACAGCAAGTTTTCTGCTTCATTACAAAGATTGGAATCAGCAGGCATTCATGCTTGATTTCATGGGGTTATTTTTAATCGTTTTTAGTTTCTTTAAACTCTTGGACCTGAAAAATTTCCCAGCCTCCTTTGCCATGTATGACCCGCTAGCCAAACGAATACGAATTTATGCTTGGCTGTATCCTTTTTTAGAAACAAGTTTAGGGCTCATGTTCCTAATGCGATTTGAAATCAAATTGGCCTTGAGCATAACGCTTGTCGTTCTCAGCCTTACGACCCTTGGCGTAACAAAAACATTACTTGATAAGAAAAGTATTCAATGTGCGTGTTTAGGAACCGCGCTTAAGCTCCCCATGACTGAGGCAACCTTTATTGAGAATGCCATCATGATCGCTATGGCTATTATAACAATAAATGGCGCCTAATTGCTTAGACGCCATTTAAAATCAAAATCAACTATATATTCTTTATTTAAAATACTGAATATATGCTATCTAAGCTCTCCAATTAGTTTTAGAGCAGCTTGTACATTTTTAGCCAAGGTTGCATAATCTTTGTTGGCTAAAATATCTTTAGAAATCAATTGAGACCCCATACCTACACAGGTAACACCTGCATCAAACCAACCTTTGAGGTTAGCTTCATCGGTAGAAACACCTCCCGTTGGCATAATGGAAGTCCACGGTTGAGGACCTTTAATTGCTTTGACAAATCCAGGACCATAGGTGCTTCCAGGGAATAACTTCACCACTTCACAACCCATTTCTTCTGCCTGAGCAATTTCAGTCAAAGAACCACAGCCCGGAGACCACAGTACTTTTCTTCTGTTACACACCACGGCTATATCTTCTCTGAACACCGGTGTGACAACAAAGTTGGCTCCTGAGAGCATGTATTGTGACGCTGCTGCGGCATCGGTTACAGAACCCACACCAAGAATCATTCCGGGCAATTCTGCAATGGCATATTTAATCAATTGATTGAATATCTCGATCGCGAAATCACCACGGTTGGTGAATTCCATCAAACGAGCACCGCCATCGTAACAGGCTTTAAGCACAGCTTTCGCTACATCAATATCATGATGATAAAATAGGGGAACCATTCCTGATTCTTCCATCTGTTTTACTACTTGTAATCGTGTGTATTGAGCCATATTATAGGGTTATCGAGCGACACGCCCTGAAGCGTCTCCTCCCATTAGTTTTTCAATTTCTGGGATGGTTACCAAGTTTGCATCTCCTTTGATGGTATGTTTCAAACAAGAAGCAGCAACTGCATAATCCAACGCTTTTTGATCGTCTGTTGGGTAATGGATTAATCCATAAATCAATGCGCCCATGAAAGAGTCTCCTCCTCCTACTCGGTCAACAATGTGTGTAATTTGGTATTCAGCACTCTTGAACATGGTGTTACCGTCGTACAAAACACCTGCCCACGTATTGTGGGAAGCAGAAATCGATCCACGTAAGGTAGTAATCACCTTTTTAGCACGTGGGAATTTTGCTTGCATTTGCTGGCAAACAGAAAGGAATGCTTCAGCTTTAACATGTTCTCCCTGTGTCGTGATATCTAATCCTTCTGGTTTGATTCCAAAATGCATTTCTGCATCTTCTTCATTTCCTAGAATGATATCACAGTAGGAGGTTAATTCCGTCATTATTTTTTCGCGATCACCATCGTATTTCCACAATTTTGCGCGGTAATTTAAATCAGTTGAGATGGTAATTCCCATTGAACTTGCCACTTTGACTGCTTCCAAACATGCATCTGCTGCACTTTGAGAAATGGCTGGGGTAATACCTGTCCAGTGAAACCATTGTGCGTCTTTGAACACTTCGCTCCAATCAACCATTCCTGGCTCAATTTCTGACATGGCAGAGTGAGCACGGTCATATACAACCTTACTCCCACGGCTTACAGCACCTGTTTCTAAAAAGTAGATTCCCAAACGGTCTCCACCGTCTACAATATAGTCCGTACCTACTCCACGCTTACGCATTTCCATACGCGCACATTCCCCAATATCATTTTTTGGTAAACGCGTAACAAATTCAACAGGTACATTGTAGTTGGCTAAAGATACAGCAACATTGGATTCTCCTCCACCGTATACTACATCAAAACTATTCGCTTGCGAAAAGCGTAAAAAACCTGCAGGAGCTAATCGTAACATAATTTCTCCGAAAGTGACTACTTTTTTCATTTTTATAATTATTATTTTAATCTATTGTGAATCAATTTAATGATACATGATCTACGCACAAGAATTAGTTAATATCTCAAACTAAAACTTTTTCAAATTTGGGGAAAAAAATTTGGTTAACCAAACTGGTATACCAAAAGTAGTAAAAAAATGTTAACCCGCTTTAATGATTCAATAAAAATTCATTATTCACAAAACGATTTTACTATAAAAGACAAAAGCTGCGTAAAATCAAAGAATGATTCTACGCAGCTTGTTGATAGAGTTATATGTATACAGATCGGTAACGTTTACTCTTCTGTAATCTGAATTGATTGGGGAGAGATGATAACAACATCAAAACATTGTCATCATTCAATAAAATACCCCGAGAAAATCTCGAGGTATTTTGTAATAATTAAATAAATTATTAATGTAATTAATACCCTGGGT
>JAKMEK010000038.1 GCA_022425945.1 Flavobacteriaceae bacterium | reverse complement strand
ATAAATTAAAGCGATGATTTTATATTTTATTCAGTTGTGAGAATTTTTACTTAAAGTTTTACTTTAAGTTTTACACAACTGCCAATTTGGGCAAATAAACACAAACAAAGAAATTGGCATGGCCTTTGCCGAGGATAACTTATCGTATATTAATGAAAAATTACAGCATGCAATTGACATTCAAAAAACTACTCCTACTCCTGTTTATCTTCCCCATCGTCGGAAGCTGTCAACAGCAACCAACAAAGAAAAAAGCGACTGAAAAAATCACCTATGAGGTCGTCAAAACAGAGGCCGAGTGGAAGGAAATTCTCAGCCCCCTCGCCTTTCGGGTTTTACGAAAAGCAGCAACGGAACGCGCTTTTTCTGGCCCGCTCAACGACAACAAAGCTGAAGGCATTTATGTCTGCGCTGGTTGCAAAAGTCCCTTGTACAAGTCCGAACACAAATTCGATTCTGGCTCAGGTTGGCCTTCTTTTGATCGAGGTGTGGACGAAAACCTTGAATATGATGTTGATTATAAAATTGGGTATGCCCGTACGGAACTAAAATGCAGTGTCTGTGGCGGTCACCTCGGCCATATTTTTAACGATGGACCACGAGCTACCACCGGCAAGCGCCATTGCATTAACTCTGCCGCATTGGCATTTATCCCCGCTGAAGATGAATAAATACCCCGTACACAAAACCGATGCCGAATGGAAAGCTGCGCTTTCTCCAGACGAATACCGCATACTGCGTGAGGCAGGTACCGAACGCCCTTTTAGCGGCAAATACAACGATCATCATGCAGAAGGCACTTATGTTTGTAAGGGCTGTGGAGAAGCCCTCTATGAGGCAAGTGCTAAGTTTGACAGTGGCTGCGGCTGGCCTTCATATGACAAAAGCATAGATGGCGCCATAGAGTACCGCAAGGACAGCTCATTGGGCATGCTGCGGGTAGAAATTTTATGCGCCAGTTGTGGTGGACATCAGGGCCATGTCTTTGAGGATGGGCCTACAGCGACCGGGCAACGCTACTGTGTCAATTCTGCTAGCATAGATTTTAAACCCGGCGAGGACTAATCACTTCTATTTCGTATCTTTGCAGCGAATTTAACTGTAATGTACCTATGACGAAATATGACATCATTGTAATTGGAAGTGGCCCAGGGGGTTATGTAACCGCCATCCGCGCCTCTCAACTAGGATTTAAAACCGCCATTGTAGAAAAAGAAAGCCTTGGAGGAGTTTGCCTTAACTGGGGATGTATTCCAACCAAAGCTTTGATCAAATCTGCCCAAGTGTTTGATTACCTCAAACATGCAGAAGACTACGGATTAACCGTTAAAGAATACGACAAAGATTTTGACGCTGTGGTCAACCGTAGCCGTAACGTTGCTGCCGGAATGAGCAAAGGTGTTCAGTTCTTAATGAAAAAGAATAAAATTGACGTGATCAATGGCTTTGGGAAAGTATTGCCCAAAAAACAAGTCAGTGTTAGTCTAGACGGCAAAGAAGAAATTTACCAAGCCGACAATATTATCTTGGCAACAGGAGCACGTTCAAGAGAACTGCCTAGCTTGCCACAAGATGGGAAAAAAGTTATTGGCTACCGCGAAGCCATGACCCTTCCAAAACAACCCAAAAAACTCATTGTAGTGGGTTCTGGAGCGATCGGAATTGAATTTGCCTACTTCTACAACGCTATGGGAACAGAAGTAACGGTGGTTGAATTCCAAGACCGTATTGTACCTGTCGAAGACGAGGAAATCTCAAAAGCACTGGAGCGCAACTTTAAAAAAGCGGGCATCAACATCCTCACCTCTGCCGAGGTAACCCAAGTAGACACCAAAGGAAAAGGCGTTACCGCCACCATTAAAACGGCCAAAGGCGAAGAAACCCTAAAAGCGGATATTGTTCTCTCTGCTGTTGGAATTAAAACCAATATTGAAAATCTAGGCTTACAAGATGTAGGAATCGCTGTAGATCGCGATAAGATCTTAGTGAACGACTTCTACCAAACCAATCTCCCCGGCTACTATGCCATTGGAGATGTAACAAAGGGACAAGCCCTTGCACACGTTGCATCTGCCGAAGGGATTCTTTGTGTTGAGAAACTTGCTGGTCACCATGTAGAGCCCTTAGACTATGGCAATATCCCCGGATGTACGTACTGTGCTCCCGAAGTAGCTTCTGTAGGATTGACCGAAGCCCAAGCTAAAGAACAAGGCTATGACATCAAAGTAGGGAAATTCCCTTTCTCTGCTTCTGGAAAAGCACAAGCCAGCGGAACCTCTGAAGGTTTTGTGAAAGTGATTTTTGATGCCAAATACGGCGAATGGCTCGGTTGCCACATGATTGGCGCCGGAGTTACGGACATGATCGCTGAAGCGGTACTAGGACGTAAGCTCGAAACCACAGGCCATGAGGTGCTAAAAGCCGTTCACCCCCACCCGACCATGAGTGAGGCGATGATGGAGGCTGTAGCCGATGCCTATGATGAAGTGATTCATCTATAAGCAAACCTTCTTTTATATTTTTAATTAAAGCCCTCTTTCTGAGGGCTTTAGTTTTTTTATTACATTTGAAATGAAACAGCTCCCAAATCTGTCCTACAACCATGAAATACCTACGACTTGTACCCTATGTACATCGACAACAACCCATTGTAAAAGCAAGTTTTGCTTACGATCGGGAATTGATTGCACATATAAAATCGCAAAAGGGAGTATGTTGGAGTCAAACCCTCCAATCCTGGTATTTTTTAAAAAAAGATTTTCAATTAAATTCTCTTTATCGGGCGTTAAAAGGGAAAGTGTATTTTTAAACAATTACTAACACCCACCCATTGACCAAAGCCAAGCGTATACGCCTGTTAAACCTGAGAGATGTCCAACTTGCTTGTGTCGCCTACAAAGGCAGTTTTCAAGGCATAGGAACGGCCTATGGTCAACTCATGCAGTGGGCAAGAGCAGAAGGATTTACCGACGCGAAAACACATAAAACCATCACCCTATACCACGATGACCCCGCAGTGGTGGGCATGAACAATGTACGACAGAGTGCTTGCATCATTACCGATCGAGACTTTAGCCCCATGGGTGACATTAAACCCACCACCTTAAGGGCCGGTAAATGTGCCGTGGGGCGCTACGAGATCACCTATTTCGAGTTTAAAGCTGCTTGGACGGAAATGGTTGAATGGGTGAAAGAAAACAACCTAAAAGCGTCTGGGAAAGCCCGCTTCGAAGTGTACCACAATAATTCTTCAACCCACCCACAAAACAAATGCATCATCGATATCTGTATTCCAGTAAACTAAAATAATCCCCGCTAAATTGTACCTTTAGTCCAACGAAGAATACTGCAAGATCCATGGAAGAGGAAATCAAAAACAACATTGAGCAACCCGAGCAACTTGAACAGCTCTATCGTTCAGACAAAAAGCAATTTGCCCAAGCATTTCAGCGGCTCACCAAAGACATTGGAAACAAAGACTTGATCGGTTTTTGGTCAGCCCGTTTAGCCCTAGATCACCCCAAGGAATCTATGGAGAAGAACAAGCAAAACAAAATATACCTCCTCCTTATCGCTTGCTTGTTTACGGGCTTTTTAATCAAATTGCCGCAACTTTTTTCAATCCCCCTAGACGATTATTTTTTCTTTCAAAAAAACGTGGGCCTCATCGTTTTACTGGGCTTGTCGATCTATTCCTTTCTCACAAAAATGACGCTAAACAACAAGCAACTGCTTCAAGCAACTGCACTTTTTGTTGTGTCTGCAGTGTATATCAACCTACTGCCCTCCAACAGCAGTAGTTCAGTTAATTTGGCCCATGTGCATTTACCCTTGTTTTTATGGTGCCTCTATGGAATCATTTTTATTGATTTTGACCTCCACAATAAAGCAAAGAGAATGGACTACATCAAGTACAATGGAGACATTGCCATTCTCACTGCAATTATTTTAATCTCTGGGGGAATCTTGACCGGCGTAACCCTAGGTTTGTTCGCTGCCATTGATTTAAAAATTGAAGACTTTTACTTTGATTATATCGTTGTACCGGGACTGGTCTCCTCTCCCATCGTGGCTACTTATGTGGTAAAAAACTTCCCATCGGTCACCAATAAAATTGCCCCGATAATTGCACATATTTTCAGTCCTATAGTGCTCCTCACCCTAGTCATTTACCTAATTAGCATAGCCTTGACAGGAAAAGACCCCTACAACGATCGCGACTTTTTGATTGTGTTCAACGGAATGCTCATTGGTGTAATGGGCATCATTGTCTTCTCGGTTGCAGAAACCTCCATCAAACGAAAACAGCGATTCAATGAGTTGACGCTTTTTAGCTTATCCATCGTTACCTTAATCATTGACATCATTGCCTTGTCGGCCATTGTTTATCGACTGGGAGAATTTGGTTTTACCCCCAACAGAACGGTAGCTTTGGGTGCCAATCTGTTGATTTTTGGTCACCTGCTTTTGATAATGATGCATTTATTCAAGGTCGTTTTTCGTGGAAAAGAGATCAAAACAGTGGAAATGACCATTGCCAATTACCTGCCCTTCTATAGTATCTGGACCATTTTTGTGACCTTTGCTCTACCCTTCCTTTTTGGATTAAACTAAGTCATGATCCACCTTAAGGGTTCGATTCTATAAATGCCATGATCTGCTTTTCGATCCAATAGTGTTTACGGTTGAAAGACACAAAACCTACATGTCCACCATAAGGAGGTGTCATGAGGTGGAAGTAGCTGCTCTTCTCGGCCTCTTCTACAGGAAAACAGGACTGAGACAAAAAGGGATCATCCATGGCATTGATCAATAGGGCCGGAAACTGTATGGAACCCAGAAACGGTTTGCTGCTTGCTTTTGTGTAATAATCTGCAGCATTTTTGAACCCATTGAGCGAACTGGTGTAATGCTCGTCAAAATCAATGAGTTTTTTTAATTGCCTCAAAGGAGCTAGGGCTACTTCATCGGGGTATTGTTGGTGCTTTAATATAATTTTTTTTCTGAGGGTATGAAGAAAACGCCAAGTATACAGTAGGTTCTTGGGCTTGGACAACTCGAGCGAGGAGTTGTGAAGGTCAACCGGTACAGAAACAGCTACCGTAGCCTTGATTTTGTCCGAAAGCACATAGTGACCATCGCCGCTGTATTTTAACACCAAATTTCCCCCCAAGCTGAAGCCAACCAAGTAGATGGCATCGTAATCAGGAAGCAATTGGCTGATCACTAGGTGTAAATCATCGGTTTTACCACTGTGATAGGTGGTCAGTTGACGATTGATTTCACCACTACAAAAGCGATAATTCATTGCGGCAATTGCATAACCATTGGCCGATAACAAAGCTGCGGTCGCCTGTATGTAGGTAGACGAACTACTCCCCTCTAAACCATGACAAAGGACCACTATTTTCCGACTACCATTTTCCATAAAATCAATGTCCAAGAAATCGTCATCGAGCGTTTCAATTCTTTTACGCTTAAACGGTAGCGGCTTCAATCGACGAAAAAGAGAACTGTAGATCGTGTTGATATGGGCATTCCTAAAAGGAAAAGTGGGTTGATAATCCGTGGCTAAAATTGGCATATGCTAAAATAGCATTAAATATAAGTATTATTGTAAATTGAGGTCGCGAATAAAAAATCAACAAAGGAGTGAATCGTCCTTTTTATTTCATTAAATGTTCATCTAATCTAAACACTAAGTTAACTTAACAACATGCAGTCCAACATTCAAAACACCCTACTTCTAGGCCTAGCGCTTTGCCTTATCAATTGTGCAGATGCACCCAAAAAAGCAACAGAGAACAAGGCTACAAACAGTTCGATAACGGCAGACCAAAATCAAATCAGCCCGAGCAAGGTCATTCCCTTTTTTCAGCATTGGAATTTGATTTTAGGAAATGGCGCTAATGTTGGCGATGCGTCGGAATTAATTCAAAAAGATTTCTTCTACACTACACAGGAAGACTCAACACATTGGGTTGTATTTAAGGCTCCGAATGCCGGAGACACCCATGGGACATCGAACAATACCCGCACCGAATTGGCGCAAACAAAAAAATGGTCGCCCATGACTCCGGCAAAATTAACCGCCACACTCAAGGTGATGAATGTATCAGTAACTGGAGATGAACGTGTAGCTGCTTCCCACTCAGTGGTCGTAGGACAAATTCACAGTGCAGATGGACACGAGAATGAGCCCTTAAAAATCTTTTATAAAAAATTCCCTGGACACAGCAAAGGCTCTGTTTTTTGGCATTACGAAATCAATACGGCTGGAGAAGACAATGCTGGTCGATGGGATTTTTCTACTGCCGTTTGGGGAAATGACTTTGCGGTCGTAGGAGAAGATGCGACTACCCCCCCTGCAGAACCCACAGAAGGAATTGAGTTAGGCGAAGAATTCAGTTACACCATCGAAGTAAACGAGGGGCAAATGCAATTGACCTTCAGTAGCGCCGGACATGAAACCAAAACCTTTAGCAAGAACCTCATCGAATCTGAATACACCACCAAAGCCGCAATCCCACAGCAAACCCAAAACCTTTTTGTACCCATTGGGCAAGATGGTGTGGAACGTAAAAATGCTTATGCTGATGAAGGTCTTTTCTTTAAACTAGGCTCGTACAATCAGACCAATGGGAAATCGCCTGAAGTTAATATGAACTGGTGCTCTGGGGCCGAAACCCATGGGGGCGATGTACAGAAACAATATGCAGACGGAAACTATGCCGAGGTATGGTTTAAGTCCGCCAGTATAGCGATTAGCGAAGCGGCTATTTCAAACGAAGGCTATTTCACGAAAAATGATTAGTTCAGTAGCTTCGTCAACCATTAAAAAACGATTAGTTGAAAAATAAACAAACGGAGAAAGCGCGATTGCACCCACGAAACAAAAACCGAGAGCGCTATGACCTAGAAGCCTTAATTACTGCATTGCCCGCGCTGAAAAAACACATCGTTCCCAACAAACTTGGAGCAGCTTCTGTTGACTTTGCTAATCCAGCTGCCGTGCGCTTGTTAAACCAAGCCTTACTTAAACATTCTTATGGGATCGAAGACTGGGAGTTCCCTACACAAAACCTTTGCCCTCCCATCCCGGGGCGAGCGGACTACATTCACCATTTAGCCGATTTGCTGAGTGGAAGCAATTTTGGCAGACTTCCCACAGGAAATCGCATTAATTGCCTTGACATTGGTGTGGGCGCAAGTTGTATCTACCCCATTCTGGGAACCGTAGAATATGGATGGCATTTTACTGGAACAGATATCGACCCTGCATCCATTGCCTCAGCAGAACGCATTATTTCGGCCAATCCTCAGCTCGAGAAACTTGAATGTCGCCTTCAGCCGAACCCTAAAAACAGCTTTCAAGGCGTCATTAAAAAAGAAGAATATATTGACCTCAGCATGTGCAACCCCCCTTTCCATGCATCTGTAGAAGAAGCACAAAAGGGAACGCGTAGGAAAATAAAAAACCTCAGTGGGGAAAAGATGAAACGTCCTACCCTCAATTTTGCGGGTGCGACAAACGAGCTTGTGTGTAAAGGCGGAGAATACAGCTTCATTCAAGGCATGATTCGTGAAAGTGAAATTTTTGCAAAAAACTGCTTTTGGTTCAGCTCCCTTGTTTCCAAACAATCTCACCTTAGAGGAATTGAACTATTATTGGAAAACAGCGCTGTAGAACAATTCAAGGTCATTCCCATGGGGACAGGAAACAAAAGCACAAGAATCGTTGCATGGTCCTTTTTGACCAAAGATGAACAAGCAATATGGAGAAAAGAACGCTGGGGAAAAAACGCAAAAAAATAAACTAACCTTAGTTAACTAAATCATCTAAAACAAAAAAATGGCCAAAGAACATCCTCCAAAACAAATCAACAATCCCATGCATGGGATTAAATTGGCGGACATTTTGGACGCATTACACCAACACTATGGATGGGATGGTTTAGCAGAAAAGATCAATATCAATTGTTTTAAGAATGACCCCTCCATAAAGTCAAGTCTTCGCTTTTTGAGAAGAACACCTTGGGCAAGAGACAAGGTGGAACGGCTCTATCTTCGACTAATCAACAACAAAAAGTAACATGAAAAAAGAAAACAACATTGCTTTAGGCATCGCTTTTGGTGTGGCCATAGGAACTGCCATTGGGTCTTCAACAGACAATATGGGCGTTTGGGTAGCGGTAGGTGTGGCCCTTGGTGCTGGATTTGGCGCTACAATGAGCAATAAAAAACAAAAATAATTCGACCCATGAACTACAGCAAACCACTCTTTCCTTTCCTATTCGGCTGTCTCCTCCTCGCCTGCTCCTCCAACTTGTTTAACATTGGATGGATCAATGGTTGCATTCAATTACTCCTCTTTGGAGCGGTCGTCTTCTATCCTATTTGGAAAACAGAAAAACTATCGTTTGTAGACATAGGGTGGCCTTGGGGTTTGGTCTGTATAGGAATAACCACCATCGCATTAAGCCCAGGCTTTAGCTGGCGAATTTGGGGTGTTGGACTAATGTATATCTTCATGGGTGGGCGTATGGGTTTTGGCGCCATTCAATTGTGGCGAAAAGGATACCTTCAACAAGAATTACCCCGCTACCGCTATCAACGATTACGTTGGGAACGCCATGGCAAAACCAACACCCAATTGGCCATGCAAGTAGATGCTATGGTGCAGGGGCTGGCAAATGCCACATTTCTCTCCTTCCCCGCTTTTATCATGGGAACCAACCCTAGTTCCTCCTTTTCATTGGTTGAACTTGGGGGACTATTACTCTGGATTGCTGCATTTGTATTTGAATCCATTGCTGATCAACAAAAGTTGGCTTTCCTTCGAAAAATGAAAAAGGAACAGCAACGCAATAAAGTCTGCACAGTTGGACTCTGGGGTTACTCTAGACATCCCAATTACTTTGCCGAGTGGATGGTGTGGAATGCTCTTATTTTAATGGCTCTTCCCTCTTGGCTGAGTCTTCAAGAGAGTGAGCATGTTCTTGTTTGGGGATTACTCGGGCTGGGACTTCTCTTTGTATCCTATCTAATGTACATGAGTTTGGTCCACCTTACAGGCGCTAAACCTGCAGAATATTACTCCTTACAAAAAAGACCTGATTACAAGGCTTATACAGAAAAGGTCAACATCTTTTTTCCGGGTTTCCCCAAGTCAAAATAAGACCGAGGAAGGTGGTGTCAAGAAGTAGACATACACAAAGTATCTTGTGGGAAATTGAACTACTAATAAATAAAAGCTTATTTTTAGAAAAGAAGCATACCCTCAATGGTATCGATTTCTGCCCCCATTTCATTTAAAAAAAATACACGGTTATGGGACAATTTTACGATTACATCATTGTTGGGGCTGGTTCGGCGGGTTGTGTACTTGCCAACCGACTGTCTAAAGATCCAAAAAACAGAGTCTTGGTCCTAGAAGCTGGTGGACCAGACAAAAACAAGAACATTCACATCCCGGGCGCTTATACAAAAGTTCATAAGAGCAAAGAAGACTGGGGCTTTTGGACGGAAGAACAACCCCATGTTTTAGGGAGAAAAATATACCTCCCCCGTGGAAAAACCCTCGGCGGAAGCAGTTCTACAAACGCCATGGCCTATGTGCGCGGAAATGCTGCCGATTATGACGGCTGGGAAGCAATGGGCAATATTGGTTGGGGCTACAAAGACATACTCCCCTACTTTATACGTGCTGAGAACAACGCACAAATCGAGCAAATGGATGAGGGGTACCACGGTTCAAGGGGTGAACTTGGGGTAACACTTCCCACTCAATTCAAATCTCCATTCGTAGACGGATTCCTCAATGCCTGTGCGGCAGTTGGTATACCCACAAACACCGATTATAACGGAGCAAAACAAACAGGGGCGAGCCTTGTTCAGAGCACCATAAAAAAAGGGAAACGAGCGAGTGGTGCTGTGGCCTTCTTGAAGCCCGTTTTAAATCGCTCCAACCTGACTGCGATTCCTCATGCTCAGGTAGAAAAAATCATCTTAAACAACAAAAAGGCTGTAGGGGTTCACTACATGCTTGGCGATGAAACCCTAACCGTTTACGCACACAAGGAAGTAATTCTCTCTGCGGGTGCTTTTCATTCTCCACAACTCCTAATGTTATCGGGAATTGGAGAAGCTGCAGCACTAAATAAACATGGTATTGAATGTTTACATGAGTTAAAAGGAGTAGGGAAAAACCTACAAGACCATTTGTTTTACCCCATATGTGGGCAAGCCAAAACACAAGAAGGCATTAACCACTATATTTCTCCTTTACAACAACTCAAAGCTGCCTGGAACTATTTTATCCACCGAAAAGGAGTTTTCTGTAGTGGCCCACTGGAAGGAATGGCCTTTTTTGACCTAGATCAAAAAGGGGGAAAAGTCAACTTCCAACTCCACTTCTCTCCTATGTGGGTAGGAAATCAATACGGCTATGATGCCTATGATATAGATAAATATCCCCGAACAGACGGATTTACCATACTCCCCACCTTATTGCATCCCAAAAGTAGAGGAACGGTAGGCATTGCCTCCGCAAATCCAAAGGAAGCCCCAGTAATTCAGCCCAATTTCTTGGAAGAGCAAGAAGATTTAGACCAATTGGTCAAAGGTGGCAAATTGGTCTTTGACATCATGGAGCAAGCAGGACTTAAAAAGCACACCAAAGCACACGGATTACCGCACAACAGAACAGATGACAACGAACTCATTGAACACATTAAAAAGACCTTAGAGACCGTTTATCACCCAGTGGGTAGCTGTAAAATGGGAATAGACGATGCGGCAGTGGTGGATCCACAACTGAAGGTGCATGGCGTTGAAAACCTTCGGGTGGTTGATGCTTCTATCATGCCTAAAATTGTTTCTGGAAACACCAATGCTCCTGTATACATGATCGCCGAAAAAGCCGCTGAAATGATCTTAAAAAACAACAATAGATGAATAAGAATCCTCGCATACGCGAAGCCCATATAGATGACCTCCCTACCTTGCTAGCCTTTGAACAAGCCTTAATTGCCTATGAGCGCCCTTTAACCCCAACCATCAAAGAAGGAGAAATTAGCTACTACAATATTGAAGCATACATTCAAGATCCTGAGATTTGTGTTTTGGTTGCTACCGTAGATGATACGATAATTGCCTCTGGTTATGCGCTTGTAAAGCAATCCGCCCACTACAAAAAAACAACTCATTTTGCCTACTTAGGCTTTATGTATACCCTTCCAGCTTTTCGCGGGAATGGAATCAATCAATTGATCATTAATCAACTGATGCAATGGGCTGCTGAACGTAATTTAACCGAGGTGCAACTTGAAGTCTTTGCAGAAAACAAAAGTGCCATTAGAGCCTACGAAAAAGTAGGCTTTCGCTCCGATTTAATCGCAATGCGCATCGACAATCCTAATTGCCAAGGTAGCTAGCTTCTTCCTTTCAGATAATTTACCTTAAATTCACTGCAATGTTTCATCTTTAAAGCTGCATCAATATCTCAACTTCATCCAACAAAAGGGCCTCCATTTTCAGAATCATTCTCCTCATCTTCGCTGGTGAATCGGTCTTTTTACTTCCATTTGTTTTGGCGCGTATTTTTCGGCCTACCTTTTTGGCTGTTTTTGAATTGACCAATTTTCAGTTGGGATCACTTTTTACCACCTATGGAATCATTGCTTTCCTATCGTATTTATACGGTGGTGCGCTCGCTGATCAATTTTCACCTCGGAAATTAATGGCATCAGCACTTATTTTGACGGCAGCCGGTGGCTTGGTATTGGCCAATTTTCCCAGTTATACTGTTTTGCAAGTTCTCTTTGGTTATTGGGGATTTTCGACGATTTTTCTATTTTGGGCAGCCATGATTAAAGCCACCCGGAATTGGGGTGGTGAAAAACAACAAGGAAAAGCCTTCGGGTTTTTAGAAGGAGGAAGAGGAATTGTTGCCGCTTCAATAGGTGCTACAGGGGTATTCATCTTCGCTCTGTTATTGCCCAAAGAAGTAAGCGATGCCTCGTTCGAAGAACGCCAAATGGCTTTCCAGACAGTGATTTATGTCACTTCTGCCTTGGTTGCATTCGTGGGTGTTGTCGTTTTCTTTTGTTTAACTCAAGAGGATGATAATACATCCAATGAAGAGCGCAGAAGTCAAGCAAATGCATGGCAAAACATCAAAACGGTTGTTCAGTATCCAGCCGTTTTACTATTGATTCTGATGGTACTTTGTGCTTATGTAGGCTACAAGGTCACCGACATCCTATCCCTCTATGCGGTTGATGTGATGGAATTTAATGAGGTAGATGCCGCCAAAGTAGGTTCATATCAAATGTACATTCGCCCTATTGTTTGCATAAGTGTTGGCTACTTTGCCGATCGCAGCAATAGTGCAACATGGCTTATTCGAGGTTTCTTTGTTTTATTTTTGGGCACCCTCTTGTTTTCATCCGGATGGGTCGCTGCCCCATTGAGTGGATTTTTTATTTTTTCAGTCATCATTACAGGAATTGGAACTTACGGCTTGCGCTCTTTGTATTTTGCTGCCATACAAGAAGGACATATTCCTTATGCGATTACAGGAACGGCGGTGGGAGTAATTTCACTCATTGGATACACCCCAGATATTTTCATGGGACCCCTCATGGGCTACCTACTTGATTCCAATCCAGGGATCCAGGGACACCAACATGTCTTTATGCTATTGGGGGGCTTTTCAATCATTGGGTTGTTGGCTGCTGTACAGTTCAAAAAAATCACTGTGAAGGGATAAGTTCTAGGGACAAATTTCTCTATCTTGAAGGTATGAAACTAACCACAGACTATCTGATTGTCGGGAGTGGAGCCATCGGAATGGCCTTTGCTGACATCCTCGTAGAAGAAAGCAATGCCACCCTGATTATAATTGATAAATACCCAAAGCCAGGGGGGCATTGGAACCATGCATACCCCTTTGTTCGCCTGCACCAACCTGCGGCTTTTTATGGGGTAAGTTCAAAAGAATTGAGTAATGGTAAGATCGACGATAAAGGACTCAACAAAGGGTACGGTAACCTATCTTCTTTGACGGAGATAATGGACTACTATTCTGCAGTAATGCATGAACAATTCTTGGCCTCTGGTCGAGTTCAATATTTCCCTAATTGTGAATACTTAGGAGACCATCGCTTTCGATCGCTAACGACAGGAGAAGAATTTCAGGTAGCAGTTCAAAAAAAATTAGTCAACGCAACGCATCTAACCACTAAGGTGCCTTCTACCCACACCCCCAACTTTAGTCGAGAAGAAAATGTTTCTTTTCAGCCCATCAACGAACTACCACAGTTCTTGGAAGGACCAGATCATTACTGCGTTATTGGTGGAGGGAAAACTGGGATGGATGCCATTCTATACTTGCTAGAAAACAATATTCCTGCGCATAACATAAGCTGGGCTATTTCACGAGATAGTTGGGTTATCGATAGGGCTACCGCTCAAAATACCGAGCCTTTCTTCTCCTCCAGTATTGGGAATCAGGCCAATCAGTTTGAAGCTTTGGCAAAAGCCAATTCCCTTGAAGATCTCTTCGATCGCCTAGAAGAAAAAGGAGTGCTAATGCGCCTAGACAAGGCCGTAAAACCTAGTCAATTCCATGGGGCCACCGTAAGTTTAGAAGAGTTAAAAGAATTGCGGAAAATCAAGAATATCATCCGTAAAGGGAGAGTTCAGCACATCAGTAAAACAACACTTAGCCTCCATGACGGCAAGCATGAATTACCCCAAAACACCCACTTTGTCGATTGCTCTGCCACCCCCATTTCAAAAGAAATTGACAACATCCCTATCTTTCAAGAAAAGGTCATCATTCCCCAAACTGTACGCTCATATCAACCTGCCTTTAGTGCTGCTTTTATCGCCCACGTAGAAGTGAATTACAATACAGATAAAGAGAAAAATGCGCTATGTGGTGTTGTGCCTCTCCCCGATCGGGATACCGATTGGTTGCGCGGATTGGCTGCTACAATGATGAACCAATTAAATTGGTCAAGTGACAAACCCCTGCGGCAATGGATGACAGAAAATCGTTTGGATGGATTTAGTCAATTGGTTAGAGGAGCTGACCGTACTGATGCCGTAAAAAATGAGATTCTTTCTCGGCTAAAAAACAATGCGCTTCCGGCCATGATGAAACTACAACAGCTCATTCAAGAACTCGATACAAAAGAAAATCCCCCTATGAAACACCCACAATTTCAAGTTGATAAAAAATTATTCTTCAAACATCAATTGGCAGAAATCCCCCCTGCAAATCTTGTTTTGGAGGAAGGTGAAGTTTTAGTGAAAATTGAGCAGTTTGCTTATACTGCAAACAACATCACCTATGCTGCCACTGGAGATATTATTCGCTATTGGGAATTCTTTCCTGCAGTTGGAGACAAATGCGAAGGTATGGGGGTGATCCCTGTATGGGGATTTGCAAGTGTTGTCGCTACCAAATCCGATGAAATCCCGCTTGGGGATCGCATTTACGGTTACTTCCCTCCTGCTTCCCACCTTAAAATGAAACCCATTAAAGTGCAGGATGAACGCTTTTTTGAGGGTTCTGCCCATCGGGCAACTTTACCCATGGGATACAACCTCTACCGTAGAGTGCTCAACGAAACTGGTTACAACAAAGCATTTGACAAAGAGCGTGCGCTCTTGTTCCCTCTTTACCTAACATCCTTTTGTCTTTGGGATAGTTTACAGGAAAACAATTGGCATGGAGCAGAGCAAATCATTGTATTGAGTGCTTCAAGCAAAACAAGCATTGGATTAGGGTATGCGCTAGAAGCCGATCCTAAGGCACCCAAGTCGATTGGTTTAACCTCTCAACGCAATGAAGAAACGGTTAAAAAACTGTCTTTATGGGATGATGTACTCAACTACACAAAGTTGAATCAGATTGACCACGACATTCCAACAGTCATCGTGGATATGTCGGGGAATAATGAACTCCTAGCCGAATTGCATCAACTTCTGGGAGATAAAATGCAATTCACCCTTAAAGTCGGTCTAACGCATTGGGCCAAGACCAATCCAAAGGATGGGATCATTAATGAGCGAAGTAAATTTTTCTTCGCGCCTTCGCACATTGAAAAGCGTTTCAAAGATTGGGGACCGGTAAGCTTCGATCAAAAGGTCAATGCATTTATGCTAGTGGCAGCAGCAAAGACAAGACAATGGATCGATTTTAATGAAATTCAGGGACTTGAAGCCCTAGCAAAAATTCATCCAGAAGTGTGTAAAGGGAGCCGTTCGCCAAAAGAAGGAATAATTGTTAACTTGAGCGAATAAATCCAAATCTTATGCAAAACACCATCCACTGGGTAGAAATTCCCACCGAAAACATTGAACGAGCAGTAGTTTTTTACAACCAACTTTTATCCATTGAAATGAAGGTCATGGAAGCCATGGGTATGAAAACTGCCTTCTTCCCCCATACCGCTGAAAACCAAAGTGGGGCTTGCCTGATGCAGGGACCTCACTACACACCCTCAGCCGAGGGAACGATCATTTATCTGTCTACTGGAGAAGACCTACAAACAAGCTTGGATAAAATTGAAGGCATTGGCGGTGCGGTAGTCCTCCCAAAAACAGCTTTAGGACCCAACGGATTCATGGCACATATTATGGATACAGAAGGAAATAAAATTGGACTCCACGCAAAGGCATGAGACAAAAACATCAACTTGCACAGGTCAACATTGCTAGAATGAATGCCAAGGACATCAACGATCCTATTATGGCTGATTTTGTCGCAAATATTGATCGATTAAATGAACTAGCCGAAAAGGATGAAAACTTTATTTGGCGCCTTAAAGGAGATGTAGATTTTAGCTTGCCAAAACATTCTATGGATGTCAATTCACTGCTAGTCACCATTTCTGTATGGAAATCTGTGGAGGGATTAAAAAAATACGTATACCAAAGTATGCATGCTGAAATCATGAAACGCAGAAAAGAGTGGTTTAAGCACATCGCAGGATTTCATTATGCCTTGTGGTGGATTCCAATGGGTCAATACCCTTCACCCTCCGATGCCAAGAGAAAAATCATTCAGCTGCAAGAAAACGGTCCATCAAAAGAAGTTTTTACCTTTAAAGAACCCTTTCCCATGCCTAAAACAAGCCTTAGATGAAGAAAGAAATCGTCACCCCTAGAGGAACATTTGTCTACCGAAGCTATGGTACCGTCGGGAATCCAACATTAATTTTGGTCCATGGCTGGCCGCAAAACAGTTACTGCTGGAATGAAATCGCCCAACATCTACCCGCTTATCACATTATTGCGCCTGACCTACGCGGTTTGGGAGATAGTGAGCGAACGCTTGCTATCGATGCCTATTCAAAAGATCAATTAGGGCTTGACATTTTTGCCATTGCTGCAGCACTCAACATTGATGAATTTAATTTAGGTGGACATGATTGGGGGTCAGCGGTAGTGCAAGAAATGGCACTTATGCAACCAAAACCTATACTCAAATTGATTTTAATCAATATGATGATCATCAACCATGGTTCTGGAAAGAAAACAGCTGCCCAAACATTGGGCAAAAATATGTTCCGCTCCTCTTGGTACCAATTTTTTCAGAACATTCCCAAGTTTCCAGAGGAATTGCTAGAAGGAAAAGAAGAAGTATGGGTACGTTTCTTTTGCAAAGGAATTAAAAAGGACATTCCGGAAGAGGCACTACTGGAATACATTCGTTGCTATAAAAAACCCTTAACCATAACAACGGGAGCGAATTTTTATCGCAGTATGCCAATCGACCGAGCAAGGTGGAGTAATTACAGTAACAAAAAAATCGAAGTTCCGAGTCACATTATTCACGGGGAATTGGACCGTGTAGTTATTCCTGAATTCTTGGAGGAGGTAGAAACCGCTTTTGTACATCCAGTGAATATCACTTATTTAGATGGAGGTCATTTTATTTGTGATGAACAACCCCAAGCTGTGGCCGAAACAATAGGTGCTTTTTTAAAAAAACAATAAACCTTAGTGTAGCATTTAACATGAAAACAATTAAGCATTTCGGTATAATAGGCACAGTCATTGGTTTTGTCCTAGGGTTTCTATATGCCGTTGGAGGATTTATCAGTGACTACTATCACACCGGAATCAATAGCGGAAGTTACTTGGCTCTAAATGCATTATGGGGAATGCCCATACTCTTTGGGGGGATGGGAATATTCCTTGGATCCGTAATCGCATTGATTCAACGAATCATTAAAAAACAATAAGCTCCTTAATCAAGCAAAAAACTTTCTACAGCCAAACGATAGGAAGCCAAGCCAAAGCCTAGAATTAAGCCTTTCGCATTGGGGGTTATATAAGAGGTATGCCTAAAATCTTCACGAGAGAAAGTATTGGAAATATGCACTTCAATAACATTTGTATCAATTGCCTTGATGGCATCCCCTAGTCCTACAGAAGTATGGGTATAGGCAGCGGCATTTAAAATAATTCCATCAGAACTAAAACCTACGCGGTGCAATTCGTCAATCAATTCCCCTTCAATATTCGATTGAAAATAGTCGAAACTAATGGCTGGATATTGCTGCTTGAGCACTTCAAGATATTCTACAAAAGATTGTTTTCCATAGATTCCCGGTTCACGGGTACCAAGGAGGTTTAAATTCGGTCCGTTGATTATACTAATTTTCATAAAACAAAAATACCGTAAAAATTTGACTTTATTTACCCCCATAGTAAACGCTAAATATTGAGTATATTTAGAGAGAATAAAACAGTGAACATGGGACAAAAAGTATATTCGTTTGGACGAATGAAAGTGAAAGATTACGATGATTATTTCAAACGCTACGGTCTTCCTTTTCTCAGCATTTTAGATAAATACAATGGGAAACTCCTCTCTGCCACCAAAAAAGGAGTCATTGTTGAGGGAGAAGAAGAGGGAAATTGGACAGTATTGGTTGAATTTTCCAACGGAAAAGATGCCTTTGATTTTTATGCTTCTGAAGAGTACGCACCCTTGAAAAAACTACGTTTGGATGAACTCACCGATGGAGCACTAGCCATTTCATTCCCAGCAGAACTCCCCTTCTAATGAAACGACTTTTTTCAGTTATCGCGTTCTTTTTGCTGAATGCAATTGGGTTTTCACAATCGATTCAACTTGTGGTTTTGGGTACTGCCCAAGATGCGGGTGCTCCCCAAATCAACTGTCAAAAAAGTTGCTGTACATCCCTTTGGGAATCGGGAGAAAAAGAAAGGGTTGTTGCGCTTGGCCTAATTGATCAGGACAACAACAGTCACTATCTTTTTGAGGCCACACCAGACATTGGCGAACAACTCTACGACTTGTCCAACCGAGGAAAGAACACCTCTTTAGGTGGTGTCTTTTTAACGCATGCGCACATGGGACATTATGGAGGGCTACTCTATTTGGGTAAAGAAGCGCTCGGCGGAAATAAAATTCCCGTTTTTGCCCTTCCGAAAATGACTTCTTTTTTAAGCGCTAATGGCCCATGGGAACAATTAGTAAACGATCAGAACATCATTTTAACAGGCTTGGAATCCGGGAAGGTTGAACAAATTACTAGCAACATCTCTGTCACTCCATTGCAAGTCCCCCATCGAGATGAATATTCAGAAACGGTAGGCTACCTGATTTCAGGGCCCTCTAAAAAAGCACTCTTTATCCCTGACATTGATAAATGGGAAAGATGGGAAACAGCTATAGAATCGTTCATTGAACAGGTCGATTACGCCTTTTTAGACGCTACCTTTTTTAACGGCGATGAGCTCCCTGGACGAGACATGGATGCCATTCCCCACCCTTTTGTTGAAGAAAGTATGCGTCGCTTTGATGAACTAACTGCTTCGGAAAGAAATAAGATTTATTTCATTCACTTCAACCATACAAATCCACTGTTAAAAAAAGACAGCCCAGCAAGTTTGTTGGTGAACCAAAAGGACTATCATATAGCGCGAACAGGAATGAAAATAAGTTTATAAATGTTGTGGGAAACTGCCCTTACCGACTATAAAATTTACCTTCGTCTTGAACGTGGTTTGTCAGAAAACTCCATTGCAAGTTATGGTTATGACATGCAACGCTTTATTGACCATATCAAAGAAGATTATGAAAAAATCACTCCTTTGAATTGTTCGAAAGAGCACGTACAAACCTTTGTTTATTCTATTGCAAAGACGGTTAATCCAAGGTCCCAAGCAAGACAAATTTCTGGATTAAAGAGCTTTTTCAATTTCATTATTTTCGAGGGTTATCGCGAGGATTCCCCCTTGGATTTGATCGATTCTCCGAAGATTGGACGCAAATTACCCGAAGTATTACAGTTAAACGAAATCGAGAAGATCATTGCTGGAATCGATTTGAGTAATCCACTTGGACATAGAAATACTGCCATCTTAGAAACACTATATGGTAGTGGTCTAAGGGTAAGTGAACTCGTCAATCTAACCATTTCGGACATTCATTTCGAGGACGCGCTTTTATTGGTCACCGGGAAAGGAAATAAACAGCGCTTGGTCCCCTTAGGAGGAATTTGTGCAAAACAATTAAAACATTACATCAATGATGTTCGTGTCCACACTCCCATCAAAAAGGAACATCAGGACATTGTTTTCCTCAATCAGCATGGGCGTCAGTTAACCAGGGCAATGATTTTTACAATTGTCCGAAAGGCTACCGAAAATGCTGGCATTAAAAAGAAAATATCTCCTCATACCTTACGGCATTCATTTGCAACACATTTATTGGAAAACGGCGCAGACCTTCGCTCTATTCAACTAATGATGGGGCATGAAAACATCACCACCACAGAAGTATACATGCATGTAGACACACGTCATTTAACCAAAGCATTGATCGATTTTCATCCGCGGAGCAAATACTAAGCACTCACGACCAATCTAAACCCTTCCCCGTGAATATTTAGAATTTCAACCTTACTATCTTGCTTGAGGTATTTTCGCAGTTTAGCAATATAGACATCCATCGAACGTGAAGTAAAGTAATTATCGTCGCGCCATATCTTGTTCAAGGCTTTTTCTCTAGGAAGCAGATCGTTGATATGCAGGGCCAATAAACGCAATAATTGAGTTTCCTTGGGAGATAGTTTAATGGGGTCCTCGTTTTTAAAAGACAGTAAGCGCAATTTAGAATTGAGATTAAAATCGCCAATGGTAAATTGCATTTCGTCAGATTCTGTGGAAACAGAAACAACTCTTCGCCCAAGAATTGACTTGATTTTAGCCAATAACACTTCAGAATCAAAGGGCTTGGCCAAGTAGTCGTCAGCACCAATTTTAAAGCCTTTCAACACATCTTCTTTCATTGTTTTTGCAGTCAGAAAGATCAAAGGAATGGACTCGTTTTTTTCTCGTATTTCTTTCGCTAGTGTAAATCCGTCTTTATAAGGCATCATTACATCCAATAAGCATAAATCAAAATCTTCTTTTTTAAATTTCTCGAAGCCTTCAATTCCGTTCTTGGCCAAAGTCACATCATAGCTATTGATCATGAGGTACTCTTTCAATATACTCCCAAAATTGGGGTCATCTTCTACCAAAAGTATTCGTCTATTATTTGCTTTCATTTTTCTTTAGTTTGGGTTATCAATAAGGGGCAATTTTATCAGGAAGGAGGAACCTTTCCCCTTCTTACTTGTAACATGAATTGTGCCATTTAATAAGTTAAGGATTTTTTTGACATAAGACAATCCTAAACCATGTCCCTTTATGTTGTGAACATTTCCACCTTGCTCGCGGTAAAACTTATCAAAGATCAATTGAAGAGTCTCTGGATCCATACCAATTCCCTCATCTTTCACTTCAATAGCAATCTGATTTTCAACTACAAAGGTACTGATTTCAATGATTGGAGAATCTTCAGAATACTTGATGGCATTGTCCAACAGATTCGTTAACACATTGGTCAAATGTTGCTTATTTGCTGAAATCATTGAGGGCTTTGCATGCAAGTTTTTATACATTATACCCGCACGATTTTGTACAATTAGAGCAACATGGCTAATGGCATCCTCAATAATATTGTGTGCGTCGAGCGGACTACATTCCATTGGTGTTGATCCCTTTTCCAATTGAGAAATCATTAATACGGTTTCTACTTGATCTTGCATCCGTTTATTCTCCTCTCTCATCATTCCCAAATAACGCGATACCTTTTCTTTATTGTTAATGATCATTGGACTTTCAATGGCATCGATGGCAAGTTTAATGGTTGCAATAGGGGTCTTAAACTCGTGTGACATATTATTGATGAAATCTGATTTAATTTCAGAAATTTTCTTTTGTTGCAAAATTTGGTACAAGGAAATACCACAAAGAATAATAATCAAAAGCGTCAGAACCAAAGACAAACTCGCTACCCCAACAATAGAGGAAAGTACATAGCTGTTTTTTTGCGGAAAGGAAACAATCAAATCATAAGAACTACTTGCTTGATCATCATCAAAAATAGGAATACTATAGCTTGGTCCCGTCTGCATTTCTTTGTAGTTATTGGTGGCAATCCGGGTAGCTAAACCATCACTAAAGACACCGAATTCAAAGGGTGTATTGATCTTACGAGCTTTCAATTGTCGCCTCAACAAATACTCCAACTCGCGTGTATCGAGTCTTTTGTGAATAGGAAAAGTATTGGCCATTTTTGAAAAAATGGAGGCATAAGTCGCTTGGTCAAAGGCGTTGATACGCTCTATTCTTTTGTAGGTATTGGTTGAAAAGGAGCGTCGATTATTTTCTCGATCAAAGGCCTCTTTAAAAATCCGTGTAGTAGCAATGCCTTTAATATCCTTCACTTTAGAAATCTCCTCGCCGGCTTCTCCTGCAAACGGAATAGAATAATCTTCTTCCAACAAACCAAAGGTAAATAGAGAGGATAGATTCGACTCATCATCACTATCATAGAACATGAAAAAATTACTCAACTGTGAACTATCTGGTGTGCCTAGGGAGTCTTTTAAACGATCAAAGGTCTCTATGTAATGCCTTAGCTCATTTTCTTGTATTTCACTCGCTACAGTGCTCATTGACTGTTTTACTGCCATAGAGAATTCTTCTTCTCTATTGTCAATAGACGTATAGATGAAATACCATTGAATGATGATAATACCCGTGACAGACAGTATCATAAATATCATTAAAGCCAAAAAGTAGGATTTCTTCATAAATATTACCTAATATAGCGATACAAAGGTGATGAAATTCTTCTAGAGATTTTCCTAAGACTTTGTTAATGATTCAATGATAGAAAGCGTGAATGCAAGACTTGAATTTGTTGTTCTGTTGTTCTCCAGTCAATATTTTCCAATACAAAATCAGCTAAAGAAATCCGTTGTTCATCATTCCATTGATTGTCTATCCTAGCCAATACCGCTTCTTTTGAGCATCCATCGCGCTCCATTACTCGCTGAATACGCACTTCTAGTGGTGCAGTAATTAGAAGGCTTTTATCAACAAAGGCCTGACCACCGGTTTCAAATAAAATAGCCACCTCCTTGATGATATAAGGTGCATCTTGAAGTGTTAACCAATGTGCAAAATGCCTTCCAACGGCGGGATGAACAATGGCATTGAGGGCCTTTAATTTTTCAGGATCACGAAAAACAATATCGCCAATATGTGTCCTATTCAACTTTTCATCCTGATAGGCTTTATCACCAAAAAGAGCGCTCAACTTTTGCTTCACCTCTGGGGAATCTTGCATGAGTTTTTTTGCTTCTCTATCTGCAATATAACAAGGAACGCCGAGGGCCGAAAAGGCGGATGCAACCCTACTTTTACCACTTCCTATTCCACCAGTAAGTCCAATTATTTTTGTCATTTGTTTTATTGACGAAGTAAATAATCTACCTCTTTGGGCTCCCACCGCATTTTGATGATATTGTCTGGTGCTGCCAAAACCTCCAGCTGTATTTTTTTGCTAGTTGCACTTATTTTGTTGGGGCTAACACCTAGTTTAAAATCTTCCTGATGAATGTTTTTTAACTGTTTCAATGGAGCTAAAAAAGTAAGTTTAACGTGGTTTGGAAAAAACTTATACACCTTATCAGAAGGAAGGTTATCGGTATCAATGGGCAACAAAAAACTTCGCTCAGAAAAACGATCTACCTCAACTTGCATAAAAACACGGTTCTGCTCAAAAGCTGTTTGCTCATTGGTTGGTGATATCGCTATAAACTGCTCAATACTAGCTTTTATTTTTTGATTTTCAATAAACGTTGGCCGGTAGGCGCTAATGGTTTTTAATACTTCTTTAGGTCCTATAATATCAATGCTATCCGGTGAAAAGCGAACGTCTGTAACAGCATAGCCTATGGCCATTTCGAATTTGGGTGCAGAAACTGGAATACGTTTTGAGGCCTGTATTTGATAATCAAATTCAAATGTAGCAGGGAATAAATTCAAGATTTGGGTATCGCCCAGTAATTGTTCTTGTAAATCCTGAAACTGTCCTGCTAGCGGAAGGGTTGCTGTCCCTCCCTCAAAAGAGGTATTCTTCATGTCAACTTTTAAGCTACTATCCACCAGCTGATAATACAAGAATTGAAAACCAGAAGCCTTTAAGGTCACCTCTATTTGGGGAGCGCGTTTCACAATAGGTGTAATGGATGCGGGAAGATCCGACAACTCTAACTGAAATTCCATAACCTCAGTATATTCTTTCGAAAATTTGGTAATGAACCAAAAGATGAACGAAAGTAGTAAAAAGCTTAGAAAGAATTTTGTCCGCCCTTTGTCCATCGAAGCTTTCTGCAAAGAGGATATAAAGGCTGGTTCCTTCTTCATAGGAAATTATTTACTGTAAGGAATCTATCACCTCTTGGCTAACACCTGTGGTAGAAAAACCACCATCGTGAAAGAGGTTTTGCATAGTAACCTTTTTGGTGAAATCAGAGAACATCATTACGGCATAATCAGCACATTCTTTCGCAGAAGCATTTCCTAGTGGAGATGTTTTGGAAGCATAGGTTAAAAATCCGTCCAATCCTTTTACTCCTTGACCCGCTGTGGTGAGTGTAGGAGATTGCGAAATGGTATTAACCCGTACTTTTTTGTCTTTCCCCATATAATAACCAAAACTACGTGCAATAGACTCTAAATAAGCCTTGTTGTCGGCCATATCATTGTAGTTTGGAAAAGTTCGTTGTGCAGCAATGTACGTCAATGCGACAATGCTTCCCCACTCATTCATTGCATCTTTAGCATATAGAGTTTGCATGAGTTTGTGAAAAGACACGGCAGAAACATCCCATCCTTTGGTCATCCAATCGTGGTTGAGTGCGGTATAGTGTTTCCCTTTTCGTACGTTAACTGACATACCTATGGAGTGCAATACAAAATCAATTTTTCCACCAAAATGCTCGGTTGCTTTATCAATTAGGTTTTCTAAATCCGATAAAGATGATGCATCAGCTGGAATTACTGGTGCATTGATTTTTTCACCCAGTTCGTTGATGGTTCCCATGCGCATGGCTACAGGTGCATTGGTCAAGACCACTTGACCTCCTTGAGCATGAACGCTCTCGGCTGTTTTCCATGCAATTGATTGGTGATCTAGTGCACCAAATATGATTCCTTTTTTCCCTTTTAATAAGTTGTGGGACATAATTCGTTCGATTTAATATGAGATACAAATATACGTTAATTCAATAACTCTTTTGCGTGTTGGAGCGCAGTATCGCTGAGAGCATCTCCTGCGAGCATTTGAGCGACTTCTTCAATTCGTTCTTGACTTTGAAGTTTTTTTAGTTGGGTAAAGGTGCTTCCATCCCGAGTTTCTTTGAACACCTTAAAATGATGAGCTCCTTTGGCCGCTACTTGTGGTAAATGCGTTATGGTCATTACTTGCATGTATTTCCCCATATGATGCATAATATCGGCTATTTTATAAGCCACTTCTCCTGAGACTCCGGTATCTATTTCATCAAAAATGATCGTAGGCAGGGTTTTAAACTGAGATAAGATAGCTTTTATACTAAGCATAATTCGAGATAACTCTCCGCCTGAAGCGACCTTTTTTAAGGATCCGAAATCACTCCCCTGGTTGGCAGAAAAGGTAAAATCTAGTTTTTCTTTTCCATGACTCAAATAGTCATCCGACGCGATCAGTGTTA
The DNA here is from genome assembly GCA_022425945.1 of Flavobacteriaceae bacterium. Classification (GTDB taxonomy): domain Bacteria; phylum Bacteroidota; class Bacteroidia; order Flavobacteriales; family Flavobacteriaceae; genus Arcticimaribacter. The sequence continues at coordinate 46,620 of JAKMEK010000038.1, read as the reverse complement.
AGTTAAATCGTGCGTTAGGCATTCCCAATAGAGAAAGGATTTTCTCCATTTGATCCATAAAAACAGGAATAGCCTTTTGCCTGTTTTCACTTAATTTTTGACTCAATGTATCAAGTTGAACAATCAATCCCTTTTGCTCTTTGACCAAGGACTGTAAATCTTCTTCTAGGTTTTCGGTCTGAATGACTTTCTGTTCCAATTGATTTCGTCGTTCAACCAATTCCGCTAGCGATTGTACATGATGCTTTTTCAGCAGATCATTTAGCAGTTGCAATTGGCCATTCAACATTTCTAAACGAGAAGGATTCGCTTCCACCATTTCTTGTGCATTGGAAAGTTCGCTTGACACATCAGTCAATTCTATCCGCAAACTTTCTACCCTAGAGGACAGCTGTTCGTAGCGTTCACTGATTCCAGCTACTTTTTGCAAGGAAGCGCGAACCTCGTTCAACTGAACAGCAACACCCATTTGCTCTTCTTCTATAATTTGAAGGGCCTTGGTCAAATTTTCTTCCAACTCTTCTACGCTGCTGAGCTCTTGAATTTCGCTCTCCATATCTTCCATGGAGTTCTCTGTTAATGGAGCGGCGTTTAACTCGTCCAACAAAAAGCGATTATAATCTCGTTCTTCTTCCAAGGCTTTTTTTTCTGTACTCAGCGAATCGATTTTTCGTGTAATTGCTTTGTACGTTTTTAAAACAGCGCTGTATTCTTTTAAGGGGATCGCATTCTTGGCCAAAGCATCCAAAACGTCTAATTGATAATCTTCTTGTACCAATGACATGGTTTGGTGTTGCGAATGCACATCTATGAGACGCTCACCCAATTGTTGAAGTACATCAAGCGTTACAGGTGTATCGTTGATGAAAGCTCTTGACTTTCCAGAAGGGACTATTTCTCTACGCACTGTGGTAATCGCTTCATAATCCAGATCTACAGAATGAAAGAAATCTTGCAAACCATAGGCACTGATCGAAAAGGTAGCATCAATGAAACACTTTCTCGATTTATCCTTTAGCGTGGATAAATCGGCACGCTTTCCTAAAACAAGGGCTAACCCTCCCAATAGTATTGATTTTCCTGCACCTGTTTCCCCAGTAATACTGGTCATTCCATTGGAAAAATTGACCTCAAGTTGGTCAATCAAGGCAAAATTAGATATTGATAATTCTGTCAGCACAGCGGTGAGGAATTTTTAGTTTTAATTTACCCAAATATACTAGGACATGGGCGCAACCACAAAGATATTTACTATTTAATTCTTTTCCACTTTGGTCCAAAAAAGGGAGCGACTCTGTTCAAGGTAGTTTTGGTTTCTCTAAAATCTACTTCAGGGCCAGAGGAAAATAAATCAACAATCTCATCTGCCTTGGCATCAAAAAAAGTTTGTATCAAAAGAGCATTTGGACGGCGATTATACAGAAGATTAAATTCATTGAGGGCTTCCATTATACCCTCTTTGCCATCTGAAGCGTCCTCATACATTCGATCCATTCCATTGCGATGGTACTTGTATTGCACATCACGGTATTCTTTAAAATTATTTGAAAGTAGGGTGTCTACCAACCAGAATCGATTGTTATTTCCATCTGCTTGATTCCAACCTTTAGCACCATTTTGCTGCGCTAAACTGAGAATTTGCTGAGCTTGCTTAAAAAAATCGGTACCGCTTCTTAATGCAAAACTGTCTGCCTCTATCCCCATGGCAATAAAAACATAGAAACTAATCAATGAGATCAGATTCGACTCATAGGTCGCTGGATTGTAAAAAAGGGGTTGATATTCTTGATAAGAAAAAACAACATCCTTATCGAGGAAGTTAAACAAGGGGGTATAGTAGTTTGTTTGATAAACTGGGCGTTCGACCTGCACTTGAAGCGTTCCTTCGAAACGCGCCCCATTGAAGGCATTGATATTGAATATCATGCTACATCGCACCTTTTCTTTGTTATCTAAGTTTTCATCTGTCCAAGCTTTTGCATTGATGAATTCATTGAGCGACTGTTCAAGGGTAGAAAAAACCTGTTGATTGGTCTGATTCACTAAGTCGGCATTAACAACAAAACGACAATCGATGACTTGCGCAAACAAAGGATGGCAACAAAAAAGAAATAACAATAATAGCTTTTTCATAACGCAGGAAGGATTTGGGTGAAAATATCTTTGGCTACAGCCGTCTTTGGTTTCAAATTAAATGAAACTGTACTACCATCATTTTTAATGTAGGTGATTTTATTTTGACTTCCTCCAAAACCAGCATCGGAATCATTCAAAGAGTTGAGCACAATCGCATCTAGGTTTTTTCGTGCACACTTCCCTTTAGCATTGCTCAATTCATTTTCAGTTTCCAAGGCAAAACCAAGCAGAAATTGGCTTTTCTTCTCATGCCCCATTTGCGCAAGAATATCCACAGTTTCAGTCAGGTGGATTTGCGGAAGACCAGTTTGTTTCTTAATCTTTTGTTCTGCAGGGCTAGAAGGTCTAAAATCTGCAACAGCAGCAGCAGCGATGGCAACATCCATCTTAGCATAGTGCTCAAAAACAGCCGCATGCATCTGAGCGGCAGACGTTACAGGAACGAGGTGAATATTTGGATGCTCTACACTAAGTGCGGTAGGTCCAGAAACCAACACTACCCTAGCGCCAAGGGCAGCAGCTTCTTCAGCCAAGGCAAAGCCCATTTTTCCTGAAGAATGATTCCCGATAAAGCGAACAGGGTCTATGGCCTCATAGGTAGGTCCAGCTGTAATCAAAACCTGCTTTCCGTTCAAGGGTGCTTTAGCTTGAAGGTTTTCTTCGAGACCACAAATAATTTCTTCGGGTTCCATCATTCTCCCCTTCCCTTCTAATCCACTAGCCAAGAAACCTTCTTGTGCCGGAAAAATACTGTGCCCAAAACTGAGCAATTTTTCCATATTTGCTTGATTTGCTGGATGCGCATACATGTCTAAGTCCATCGCTGGTGCAATGAAAATTGGGCATTGTGCAGAAAGATAACAGGCGAGTAATAAATTATTACATCGAGCGTGTGCCATGGAGGACAAGGTATTCGATGTGGCGGGGGCAATCAAAAAAAGATCAGCCCAAAGGGCTAATTCAACATGATTATTCCATGCTGGGTGATCGGAATCTCCTTCAGCCGTAAAAGTAGATACAACGGGATTGTTAGAAAGGGTTGATAAAGTAAGTGGTGTAACAAAGTCGGGTGCCGATGGTGTCATGACTACCTTAACCTCTGCGCCTTTTTTCACTAGCGCACGGACCAGTAATGGCGTTTTATAAGCAGCAATGCCTCCGGTAATACCCAAGAGAACTTTCTTTCCACTAAGCACTGACATAGCGCTTATTCCTCTGTATTACGGTGGTAGACTTGGTCATTCAACCATTCATCTACAGCTAAAGCATGTGGCTTTGGAAGACTTTCATAAAACTTAGACACCTCAATTTGCTCCTTGTTTTCAAAAATTTCTTCTAAACTGTCGTTGTGTGTTGCAAACTCCTCAAGTTTTTCGTGCAATTCTTTCTTGATGTCCAAATTGATTTGTGAAGAACGCTTTGCAATAATAGCAATGGCTTCATAAATGTTTTGTGTTTCGCCTTCTACCTGGTTCTTGTCATAGGTAGTGGTTGAAGCTGGTGCTTTAGATTCTCTGTACTTGGTCATATCGATTATTTAGTCGTCGTGTTAGTGATGTTCTTTTCTATACTGGCAATCTCTGTTGCAACGCGTTCCATTTTTTTGTCTACATCTTCAATGAATAGCGTCTCAGGGTAATAACGTAGAAGCGTTTGATAAATTTCGTTAAGCTCTTTTAAACGCATTAACTTCTTTGCAGGAACACTGTTAATCGCAATTTCATAAGAAGAAATGAATTTATAATAGAGTGCATCTTCTCTAAAAGGTGTACCCGGATAAGAGGAAATAAAATTATTCGAAGAACTTATCGATGCTTTGTAATCGCGAATGGTGTGGTATTGTTTTGAAATCTCAAAATCTTTCTTTTCCAATTTGGTTTGCAGTTCTTGTATAAATGCGTTCGCCTCGGTCAGGTATTCGGACTGCGGATAATTATCAATAAAAATTTGCAGTTTATCGATTGCCTCGTTCGTGTTTTTTTGATCCAAACTATACTTTGGGGAAAGCATGTAGTAACTCTTGGCAGCCATAAAATTAGCTTCATCTAAACGACCACTGTTGGGATAGGAACGAACAAAACTTTCAAATTGATAAGCAGCTAAATAGTAGTCTTTGATCTGAAAATATGAATCAGCAAAAAAGAAGATAATCCTTTGTGCCTGTGGCTTTCCACGGTAGGAAGGCAAAATTTGCTCAAATAGGCGATTCGCCTTTCTGTATTCACCCGAAGTATAATAAGCTTCAGCAGCCTTATACTTTTCAGCCATATCTGGGTTGTTAAGCATTTTTTGGTAGGCGTTACACGAACTCGTTAATCCAAGAAGAACGATGAAAATAAAGGAAAATCGGATGATTTTTAACATACGGCAAATTTAGTCAAATAAAACGAATTTGGAAAGTACTACTCTTGAAGCTTTCTTCTCTGTATTCTTTTTGATTTAACATTTAATTATACAAGGGTCGAAGAAGCACTTTCAATCTTGCTTTGCAAGACAGAACTCGCCTCAACCAAAGGTAGGCGCAATTGGCTACTGCAGCGCTCTTGAAGGGCTAACAGAGCTTTTAGACCAGTTGGATTACCTTCTTCAAAAATCAATTTTATCATAGGAAGAATTTGCGCTAAGCCAGCATGTGCAGCAGTGGACTCTCCCTTTAATCCCAGATGTATTAGGGTAGAAAACTGTTTTGGTAGTCCCCCAGCAATGACAGAAATCACACCGTGACCGCCAATCTCACACAAATTAAGTGCAGTTTCATCATCACCAGATAAAACCAAAAAGTAATCTGGAACAGCTTTGATTAAGGCTTCTCCAAGTACCATGTCTGCAGAGGCATCTTTGATTCCAATAATGTTTTTGTGGGCATCAATTAAACGCAAGGTTGTTTCGTTTGCTATTGATGCACCAGTTCTTGAAGGAACATTGTATAAAATTACAGGCAATGGGGCGGCAGTTGCAACTGCACTAAAGTGCTGAAAAATCCCTTCTTGATTGGGACGGTTGTAGTAAGGGCAAACTGACAAAATAGCTGTATACCCTTCAAAATCGGTTTGTTCAATCTCATTAACCAAAGCAGCAGTATTGTTTCCACCTTTACCAACAACCAATGGCAGACGATTTTGATTGAAATCCACCACTTTTCGCATTAGGGTTACTTTTTCCTCAGAAGTTAAGGTAACAGATTCAGCAGTAGTCCCCAAAACCACTAAATAATCTATACCTTGCTCGACATAAAACTCAATCAGATTTTTTAAAGCAGGATAGTCAATTCCTCCATCCTCAGCAAAGGGTGTTACCATGGCTACACCTACTCCTTTCAATTCTTGCATATTATATTTTTTTAAGGATTCTCAGGTATTTCACCAATTCCTTTTTCACCAATTCTGTACTCTTCGGATCCATATCCAAAATAAGGTCATTTATATTATGGTTGGCCTTTGAAAAACCAACACTCAATCTCTTTTTTGCAGCGCTTGCCACCCATTCGAAATAAAGATTTTCTTCATTAAAATAGTTGATTTGCAAATCTGCTTCTTTCGCGCAAAAACGACTTAGTTCATCACTGAATTTACCAAAAAAACTAATCTCACTTTTATTGAAAAAGTCAACATATTCCTTATCAACATTATCTCCAGAGGCAAAAACAAGAAAAGAAATACTGGTCTGCGGAATTGAAAATTGTTTAGCTAAGTCCAAAAAAAAGTCGCGATTTATTCCCAACGATGCATCCAAAATAACGCTGATCTTCTTTACCTTAAACGACTGTTCAAGGTCTTTTGCAGCCATCGCTTTTTTGCGGTCTTTTGCATATGCACGTCGATGCCAAAATTTTCTAAACACGAACTACTTTTTTTTTGCAAATGTAACAAACCGATCGATGCTATGAAATAGCTGACGAAAATAGTTTTATTTATAAGGTAAATGTTAGATTCATAACATTTCGTAAAATGCTGATTCACTAATCAATGGAATCTCCAATTTGTTTGCTTTTTCCTTTTTACTTGGCCCCATGGAATCCCCTGCCAATACAAATGACGTTTTCGAAGAAATTGAGCTCCCAACTTTTCCACCATTTTCTTCAATTATTTTTTTCAACTCATTGCGCGACTTATGCTCAAAAACACCTGAAACGACAATGGTTTTGCCTTCAAAAACAGAAGAAGCATGGACAATTTTTTCAGCTTCAAGCGATAGTCCATAAGCACGCAGGTCTTCAATCATTTGAATATTGTCGGGATGCATGAAATAAGCATGGAGACTTTCTACAATCTTTTCGCCTATGTCATCCACTGCCAAGAGATCTTCAGCATTGGACTTCATCAATCGATCAATGGAACCAAAATGCTGAGTCAAACGTTTGGCAACAGTCTCCCCAACATGTCTAATTCCAAGACCAAAAAGCACTTTATGAAAAGGCTGCCGTTTGGAGGCCAATACGCCAGCAAGTAAATTATCAACGGACTTTTCTGCCATCCGCTCTAAGGGAAGCAACTGCTCTTTTTGCAAACGATACAAATCTGCAATATTCTTTACTAAACCTTGATGATATAGAAGTGCTATGGTCTCCCCCCCTATTCCTTCAATATCCATGGCTTTTCGACCCACAAAGTGTTGCATTTTTCCAATAATTTGGGTAGGACAAAAAGTTTCATTTGTACAGTAGTGCTGTGCTTCTCCTTCTATTCGATGAAGGGGTGCTGTACAATCGGGGCAATGGGTTATGTAATGTATTGTATCTGCAAGATCTCCTCTACGCATAGGATCAAAACCCATGATTTTTGGGATAATCTCTCCCCCTTTTTCAACATAAACATAATCCCCCAAACGAAGGTTAAGCTTTTCAATTTGATCTGCATTGTGTAAAGAAGCGCGTTTAACAATCGTTCCTGACAATTGAACGGGTTCCAAATTGGCCACAGGCGTAATGGCTCCGGTGCGCCCTACCTGATAGGAAACAGAATTTAATCGAGTACTCACTTGCTCTGCTTTGTACTTATATGAAATAGCCCATCGGGGCGACTTGGCCGTAAAACCAAGGGTCTCTTGTTCTTCTATGGAATTTACCTTAATCACCACCCCATCAATTTCAAACGGAAGCTTAGCGCGTTGTTTCCCCCAACGATCAATGTATTCCAATAATTCATCGAGAGAGGAAAGTTGTTCCATACTCTTTGGCACTGTGAACCCCCAGCTTCGGGCTTTGGACAATGATTCCCAATGCGAGGTGTAAGTTAGATCTCCTGAGAGCGCATAAAAAAAACATTCGAGAGGGCGACGAGCGGTTTCGCTACTATCCTGCAGCTTGAGAGAACCTGAGGCCGTATTCCTTGGGTTTCGATAGGGCTCCTCTCCTGCGGCCACTCGCTTTTCATTAAGGGCTTCAAAACCCGCTAAAGGAAGGATTATTTCGCCACGAATATCAAATACTTGAGGGTAATCACCCGATAGTTTTAGGGGTACATTTTGAATTGTTTTTACATTTGCAGTTACATCATCTCCCTGCGATCCATCCCCCCGCGTCACAGCCTTTTGCAATTCGCCATTCACATAGGTCATATTGATGGATGCGCCATCAAATTTTAATTCACAGGTAAATGAGGTTATTGGTGCTCCGTTAATTTTTTCTATTCGCTTTAGCCAATCCCCCAATTCTTCAGCAGAATAGGTATTGTCTAGCGAATACATTCGTTCGTTATGGGTGACCGTTTGGAAGTTCTTGGTGACACTTCCCCCTACACGCATGCTAGGTGAATTGGAATCATATAATTCAGGATGCTGAGCCTCCAAGCCTTGTAACTCCTTTAGTAATTGATCGAATTCAAAATCACTAATCAAATGCTTGTCCTCAACATAGTAAGCGTAGTTATATTTATGAAGTTGTTCCCGTAATTGATGAATTCTATCTACTGTTGTCATTTTTATCGGCTAAATTTTACAAAACGATCTTTACCAAAGATATCTTTTTTGATGTTAGCGGTGGGAAAGCCTTTTGCTTTTCCCAAAGCAATCAATTCCTCAACTAATAAAGGATTGATTTCGAAATAAATGCATCCACTTTTCGATAAACAAGTTGAGGCTATTTCGATGATCTTTCGATAGAAGACTAAGGGATCTTCTTCGGGTACAAAGAGCGCCAACCCTGGCTCATGTTCCAATACATTGGTATGCATCTTGATTTTCTCTGAGGGCAACACATAAGGAGGGTTAGAGACAATGAGGTCACATTGTTGTCGGTTGTTCGACCAATCCAACACATTTTTCTCTTCAAAAGAAACTTCCAAGCTTAAATCATTGGCGTTTTTTCGGGCAACCGCAAGCGCTTGCTTACTTATATCAAAACCTTTGATCAACCAGTCAGACTGTGCTTTCTTTAAGGCCAAAGCGATACAACCAGATCCAGTACACACATCCCATACAGTGGCAATTGACGCGCTCTTTTCAGCTAAAACCCACTCGATCAATTCTTCTGTCTCCGGACGCGGAATCAGTACCCCTGGCCCCACACTTAAATCAAGTTCCATGAAGCGTGAAGTCCCTATGCAGTATTGAAAAGGGCAACCCAAAATCAATTCATTCAGCAAATCATTCAACAGTTTTTCCTCTTCATGAAGCAGCACATAATGAGGTTCCAAACCCACTTTAATAGAAGACCATGAAAAAAAGTGCGCTATCGCCCGTTTAAAAAGATCGTCTATTTCTCTCTCTGGGTAGTGTTGCTTTAAGCTTGAACGAAAAAGATTACGCTGTTGAATTAAATTCATACTAAAGACTTTGTCAACCAAACATTACATGAAGTATGTCCTGTATCCCCCATGGGCCCATCTATATAATCGAAACCCGTTTTTAGGTAGAGTTTTTGGGCTGCCTCCATATAAGGTAATGTTTCTAGGTAACACATGGTGAAGTCATTCGCTTTTGCAAAATCAAGGCAGGTATCAATCATTTCTTTTCCTAACCCCAAACCACGTGCCGCGGAAGAAAAATACATTTTTTGCAATTCACAAACTGATGGATCTTCCCCTGACAATGGGGCTATCCCTGCTCCACCGAGTAGTTTGCCCTCCACTTCCACGACAAAATAAGCGCTGCGGGCTTTTTCATAGGCAGAAGTCATATGATCTAGCTCTGGATCTGCATATGCAGTCCCAACTTTTGGCACCCCCAATTCAATCAATACAGATCGAATAATCACAGCGAGTGATTTATCATCTTCTGGTCGAACCCTGCGAATGATTGCCATATCTTTCTATCTTTGGTGAAATTAAATTTTACGCTAAAATACCATTTTCCCCTTGGATTTGAAACAGGAAAATATTGACCATGAAATCTATATGCAACGTTGCCTTGATCTGGCGCTTAAGGGCCTAGGAAAGACCTACCCGAATCCTTTAGTTGGAAGTGTCATTGTCCACAACAACCGTATTATCGGCGAAGGTTGGCACCAAAAAGCTGGAGAGGCACATGCAGAAGTTAATGCAATTGCTAGCGTAAAAAATAAGGCCTTGCTCAAAGAGAGTACGCTCTATGTAAACCTTGAACCCTGCAATCATACGGGAAAAACACCTCCTTGCTCGAATTTGATCGTTACCCATCAGCTCAAAAGGGTTGTTGTTGGTTGTGTAGATCCGTTTGACCAAGTAAACGGTAGTGGAATTCGCACCTTGAAAGAAGCTGGCATTAGGGTAGTAGTTGGTGTGCTTGAAAAAGAAGCTCAAGAATTGAATAAACGTTTCTTTACTGTGCATCAAAAAAAACGTCCATATATTATACTAAAATGGGCAGAGAGTGCCGATGGGTTTATCGCCCCTCTACCCAACCAACGTTCAGAAACAAAACCCGTTTTTTTGAGCAGCAAAGAAGATCAGGTACTGGTACATCAATGGCGAACCCAAGAGAATGGAATTTTAGTAGGTACTCAAACCATTTTAGCAGACAACCCAAAATTGACTAGTCGGTTGGTGAAAGGGAATAACCCTGTTCGCATTGCATTGGACCCCTCTGGTCGAATCCCCCTCAATACCCATTTTTTTGATGAAACGGCCAACAGTTTACAACTGACCAAAAAATCATTAGGAATGGATGAGGATTGTTCACCGATACAGTTTTTAGAAAACAGTTTGATTTTTTTACAGCAGAAGGGAATTTCTTCTATTCTGGTTGAAGGAGGCACGAAAACCCTACAGCATTTTATTGATCAAAATTTGTGGGACGAGGCACGCATTTTTATTTCTCCTCTCAAACTACAAGATGGAATTTCAGCTCCCAGCATTACAGGGAAAACAATAGAAAATGTGGAAAATCGATACATCAGTCTTCTACCACAGCCGCAAAAACATCCATAAAGGGCTTTGGACAGCGAATGGGGCGACGACTGGTGGCCTGCATAAATGCTAGTGAGGTCGATGCCTTACAAACAAGTTCATTTTTTTGATTCATTAGTTCGTAATCAAAAATCATTTTTACCAAAGGAATAGAACGCAAATGAATGTGTACCGTTAAAGCATCTTCAAATTTTGCTGGCATTTTATAATCAACCTGTGCAGAAATTACGGGCATCATTACACCTTCCTCTTCCATTGTGTTGTAGGAAACCCCTAGTTGGGTTAGCCATTCTAGGCGGGCGACCTCTAAATAACGAAGGTAATTACTGTGGTGCACCACACCCATTTGATCGGTTTCACCATAGCGAACAATTATTGGAGAGGAGACAAAATGAGAATTCAACTTTAGAAGTGGTTTAATGTTACAAATAGGTAAGCCATAATTTCAGTAAAAAAAACTTTATAATCAACCCCTAAACTGTTTTTTTTTCATTTTTTTTTCCCAATATTTGTGATGGAGAAATACCCAAACAAAATATACTCAAAACCACTGTTTTAGCTTTATTGATGCAACAAAGTGCCGAATCTTCTTGGAATAATTGCCTTTCTTTTATCAAGGATAACATACAACCTCAGGCCTACAAAACTTGGTTTGAACCAATTGTACCCCTGAAGCTCTCTGAAAATGCATTGAGTATTCAGGTACCCAGCAAGTTTTTCTACGAATGGCTAGAGGAGCATTACGTGAAGTTACTCAAAATTGCGCTCACCAAAGAATTGGGCGAATCAGCTCGCTTGGTTTATGTGATCAAAATGGAAAACACCTACGGAAACAAACAACCGTTTACCGAAAGTATCCCTAGTAGTCAGCAAGCAGCCGTCAAATCACAACAAGTAGATGCTCCGCTAAGTAGCATGAATACCCAGTTGCGAAATCCCTTTGTAATACCAGGAATACGCAACCTGCAAATAGAATCACAACTCAATCCCAATTATAACTTTCAAAACTTTTTGGAAGGCGACTCCAACCGTTTAGCTCGCTCAGCTGGTATAGCTGTTGCTAACAAACCGGGAGGCACATCGTTCAATCCACTATTGATTTTTGGAAATGTTGGCTTAGGAAAAACACACTTAGCCCACGCAATTGGAATTCAGATCAAAGATAAATTCCCTGACAAGACGGTATTGTATATTTCTGCAGAGAAATTTACCCAACAATACATCGAGTCGGTAAAAAAGAATACCCGTAACGACTTCATTCACTTTTACCAAATCATTGATATTTTAATCATTGATGATGTACAATTTTTCTCTGGTAAATCGGGTACTCAAGACGTATTCTTCCACATTTTCAATCATCTGCATCAAAACGGAAAGCAAGTCATTTTGACTTCTGACAAATCTCCGGTAGACATGCAAGACATCGAACAACGACTTTTATCTCGTTTTAAATGGGGACTGTCTGCAGAATTGCAACAACCCAATTTTGAAACCAGAATTTCCATCCTAAAAAACAAGCTCTACCGTGATGGTGTAGTCATAGATGATGAGATCATTGAGTTTGTTGCCAAGAACATCAAAAGCAATGTTCGTGAATTGGAAGGAGCCATCATTTCATTGATTGCACAATCTTCCTTCAACAAAATGGACATTACCCTAGAATTGGCTAGAGAAATTGTCGATAAGTTTGTCAAAAACACCAAACGCGAAGTCAGCATCGACTACATCCAAAAAGTTGTGTCTGAATACTTCCAAATGGATGTTGAAACGCTACAATCCAAAACACGTAAACGCCACATCGTTCAAGCACGTCAATTGGCCATGTACTTTGCAAAAAAATTCACCAAGGCCTCTTTAGCCAGCATTGGCACACAAATCGGAAAGCGCGATCATGCAACCGTTTTACATGCCTGCAAAACAGTAGACAATCTATCGTTTACCGACAAACAGTTCCGTAAATACGTTGACGATCTCACCAAGAAGCTAACACTTTAAGCCTTTATGCGTGCCGGAAATGTTTTGATGGTTTGCCTCGGAAACATTTGTCGTTCTCCCTTAGCCCACGGTATTTTTGAACATTTATTAAATGATAAAAGAGTGTTGGTTGATTCTGCCGGTACAGCAAATTACCACAGTGGAGCCTCACCTGATCCACGCAGTATTGCTACGGCTAAAGCGCACGGAATTGACATCTCCCATCAAAAAGCAAGACAGTTTGGTCGAGCAGATTTTGATGCATTCGACTATATCTACGTAATGGATAAAGAGAATCTTCGCAATGTACATGCACTAGCTACAACCACAGCAGAAAAAAACAAAGTCAGACTTTTACTTGAAACAGAAGAGGTAGAAGACCCTTATTATGGGGGCCCAGAAGGATTTGAGATTGTGTATAAAAAAATCCATACTGCCTGCCAAAAAATTCTTGAAGAATGGAACCGATTATAACACCAAAAGATAGACCAGTACTTTATTTAATCCCCTGCACTTTAGGTGAAAACCCACCCATGGAAGTGCTTCCTTTGACCATTCGCAAAACAATTGAACCTCTCAACCATTTTATTGTTGAAAATGAAAAAGAGGCTCGCCGCTTTATCAAACGCATTGCTCCCCAAAAAAAACAAGATGAATTAGTGCTCTTTCCTCTAAATAAGTTCAGTGACCCCATGGAACTGCAAAACTATCTAGACCCTATGGAAAAAGGTTACTCTATGGGTTTGCTGTCCGACGCTGGCTGTCCTGGAATTGCTGATCCCGGTGCAGTAATGGTTAAACGCGCACATGCTAAGGACTTTATTGTTAAGCCATTGGTAGGCCCCTCCTCCATTCTATTGGCCATGATGGCATCGGGAATGAACGGACAATCCTTTGCCTTCAACGGTTATCTTCCCATCGATAAACAAGAACGCTCAAGAGCACTTAAACGCTTGGAAAAACATTCTGGAGATTACGATCAAACACAAGCCTTCATTGAGACACCCTATAGAAACGAGCAACTCTTGAATGACTTTATTAAAAACCTATCTCCTAGCACACAACTGAGCGTTGCTTGCAACCTAACCCTACCGACAGAATGGATAAAAACTGCATCGGTAAAACAATGGAAAAAAATCAAGGTAGACCTTCAAAAAAGGCCAGCTATCTTTCTGTTTCACAAAGAATTATCGATATAATCGTTGTTCGTTTAACCAACGGTAATAGCGTCTTGCTTTCCGGTTATGCTCCCGTAAATTTGTAGAAAAATCATGATACCCTGGTTTGGTTGGATCGGCAACAAAGTAAAGATACTTATGCTGTTTAGGAAAAAGTACAGCATCAATGGCAGACACATCGGGCATCCCAATTGGACCAGGTGGTAAACCTTTGATGCGGTAGGTGTTATAGGATGATTTTAATTTCAAATCTTTTTTGAGCACACGACGAATGACCAGATCAAAATCATTGCGCTCCTTTTTCAGGGCATAAATTACGGTGGGATCTGCCTGTAAACGCATCCGTTTCCTCAAACGGTTAAGGTAAACACCAGTAATGGATGGTCTTTCATCTACCTTAACAGATTCTTTCTGAACAATCGAGGCTAAAGTGATGACTTCAATAGGCGTCAATCCTTTTTCTTCTGCTGCTGCAAGTCGCTTAGGTGTCCAAAAGCGCTTGTATTCTTTCAACATTCGCTGTTGAAATTTAGCAGCACTCGTATTCCAAAATAGCTCATACGAATTGGGCACATACATGGCTAAGGCTGTCTCAGAAGTAAATCCGTTTTCAATCAAGAAATCAGCATCCAAAAACTGATCAATCAGGGAGAGACTATCCGCTTCGATTTGGTCAGCAACGCGACCAGCCAAATTGGCCAACCGCTCTTGATTGTTAAAGGTAACCCTTATCGGCAATGGCCTTACCCGTAAACCATTAATGATTTCGTTATTATTCATGCCTTGACGAAAGGCGTACTTTCCACCCCGTATACGGTCAAGGTAGCCTTTCTTTTGAGCAGCTAGCCGAAAATCATCGGGTGATTTAAGCAAGGGGGTTAATTCTTCCATCAATGCATTGACAGAGGCATCGGAAGTAATAAAAACGTAGGAAGTAGTATTATTAAAGGCGGTGTTTGGTGCAAAGAACACCCGATAAAAAGCATAGGCAAAGTACAACCCAATACCGGCTATAATTAACACAATGGCGAGGCCTATTTTACGTTTATACATGATTTATTTTTTGAAAAACCACCTCATCATGGTAGTCATTGTTGTAAAAATTCCAGTCTTTCTTCACTGCCGTTTGCTCATAGCCCGCTTTTTCAAACAAGGACAAACTAGCTACATTATCTGCACCTACTCCCGCATATAATTGATGGAGCTGCAAGTGCGAAAAGGCAATTTCCTCTATCAAAGTCAGGGCAACTTTAGCCCAACCCTTTCCACGGTTTTCTTCTTCGATAACAATACCCACACCAGCTCGACAATGAAGGGCATCATAATCATACAGATCGATCAAGCCCAATGGAGCTTGCGCGCTGTTGGTCAGAACAAAACGCTGTTGTTTGGCCATGGCTATATCTTCGTGGGCATGGGCAATATAATCTTCTAATAGCGCTTTGGAATAAGGAGCGCGTGTATTGGACACCTGCCATAAGGAAGGATCATTCTCAATCTTAAAAAGAAAATCAATGTCTGCTGCGACCAGCGCCCGAAGATGGAGTTGATCCGTCATCATGCTAATTTACCCGCAAAAATAAACTGAGCAGGACCTTGTAAATCAATGTTGATGTACTGATCTCCTTTTTTTTCAAACGAAACCTGTAAGTTTCCTCCTTCTACCTGTATAGTTAGCTGCTTGGCTTGGGTAAATCCACGTTCATGCATTGCAATGGCCACTGCTGTTGCTCCTGTGCCACAAGAAAGTGTCTCATCTTCCACACCACGTTCATAGGTACGAATGGCAAACAAACCATCGTCTATCTTTTCGACAAAGTTTACATTAGAACCCGCCTCAAAATAAGGGGGACCTTGACGTATTGAACGCCCTTTTTCCTTGACAGGATAGTGCTTCAGTTTTTCCACCATTTCAACATGATGCGGAGAACCCGTATCCAAAAAGGTGTAACCTTCAGCACAATTAATCTCAGTGATGTCGTGCATTCTTAGCGCCACACTACCATCTGGATGTAATACAGCAGTATGCTCGCCATCGATTGCTTCAAAACGAGTGGTCGATGTAATGATTCCGAGGGAGGCAGCAAAAGCAACCGTACAACGTGCTCCGTTGCCACAAAGGGTGCTCTCTCTTCCATCTGCATTAAAGTAGACCATCTTAAAATCAGCTGAACTACTTTTTTGAATCAAAATTAGGCCATCAGCACCTACCCCAAAACGGCGATTGCAGCAGCTTTCAATAAAACTGCGGTCGTTGGAAGGAAAAACACCTGCACGGTCATCGATCATGACAAAGTCGTTTCCTGTTCCCTGGTATTTGTGAAAATCAAATTGCATAGGGTACAAAGTTACGGAATATTTTAAGCTTTTTTTGGCTGTTAAAGACACGTTAAAGCCTTTTTAGCGAAGGACAAGCTTTTCTTATTTTTGGTGTAAAATATTATTTCTATGAAAACTACTTTACAATTGATCTGCGTTGCACTTGTAAGTTCCTTTCTTACAATACAACTTGTTTTTTTCTCTACCCCAAAAAAAACGGTAGCGATAGAAGAAAACCAACCCATGGTTCAACCCACAAGCTATGCGTATAATCTCAACAGCAACTCCGCTGCCCCATCAGATTTTGTAGAGGCAGCCGGAAAAAGCATCGATGCTGTGGTACATGTAAAAAATACCACACGTCAAGAAAACGATTATTCTCCATTGAGCTATTTTTATGGCTTACGCAGCAATCCTGAGCGCATCGGTACCGGTTCTGGGGTCATTGTTTCTCCAGACGGATACATCATTACCAACAATCATGTCATCGATGGGGCAACAAAAATTGAGGTAACCACCAACGACAATGTGCGCTACACGGCTCAACTGGTCGGAACAGATCCCTATACAGATATAGCCGTCCTTAAAATTAAGGCTGAAGAAAATCTGCCTTACCTCTACTTTGGAAATTCTGCCACAACACAAATTGGCGAGTGGGTCTTGGCCATTGGCAACCCCTTTAATCTCAATTCAACGGTTACCGCAGGAATCATTAGTGCGAAAGCACGTGACCTAAATGCGCGAGACGATAAGAATCAGTCTTTCCTTCAAACCGACGCAGCGGTCAATCCTGGAAACAGCGGAGGGGCCTTGGTCAATACGTCGGGTGAATTGATCGGTATCAATACGGCCATTACCTCCATGTCTGGAGGATTTGAGGGCTATTCTTTTGCAGTTCCTAGCAATATCGCGCGCAAAGTCTTTGAAGACCTTATTGAATACGGGAGCACTCAAAAAGGAATGCTTGGTGTACGAGGAGCCGCCATTTCACCAGAATATAAAGAACAAAACCAGCAGTTGAACCTTACTGAAAACGAAGGCTTTTATGTTGCGCAAACCGTCGAGGGCATGGGAGCTGAAAAAGCGGGGATTTTAGAAGGCGATGTACTGCTACAAGTAGACGCAGTGAGAATCAAAAAATTCTCGGATTTAACGGGCTACCTAGAGAGCAAACGCCCCGGCGACGTTGTTGAGGTTCTCTTGAACCGCAATGGAACCAAAAAACGACTCAGCGTTACCTTGGAGAAAAACCAAAGTGTACCATTTCTGCGCATGAGTTTAAAAAACCTCGCTAAGGAGGACAAAAAAGCTTTTGGCATTGACAAAGGGGTTTTGGTTGAAGATGCTGGCCCCTATTTCAACGGACAAATTGAAACCGGATCCCTAATTTTAGACATTAACGGAGAACGCATCTATTCGGTGGAAGATTTGGCTGGCTTCAGTCCAAATGAAATTGAATGGATCACCTATATCAATCCGTCGGGAGAGAAAATTCGCCTGCGTTTGTAACAAAAACAAGCTTTCCTTCGGGAAAGCTTTTTTTTTGGAAAAGGATTCCGCAATTTTGCAGAAAGCGATTCCTATGCGTATTGACATCATCACCCTGTTTCCTGAATTATTGCGAAGTCCATTTGAGGCCTCTATTGTCAAACGTGCCATTGAGGGTGGAAAAGCAGAAATCCATTTTCACGACCTCCGCGAATTCAGTCTAAACAAGTACAAGCAAGTCGATGACTACCCCTATGGAGGTGGCGCAGGAATGGTGATGATGATTGAACCCATTGACAAATGCATCAGTAAGCTAAAAGCGCAACGTAACTATGATGAAGTCATTTATATGACGCCTGATGGCGAAACCCTGAATCAACCCATTGCTAACAAATGTTCCCTGTACGAAAACATCATTCTTCTCTGCGGACATTACAAGGGCGTAGATCAGCGGGTTCGCGATCATTTTATTACACGAGAAATCTCCATTGGCGATTTTGTTTTATCTGGCGGAGAATTGGCCGCTGCTGTTTTTTGCGATAGCATCATCCGTTTGATTCCGGGTGTCTTGGGCGATGAATCTTCTGCGCTTAGCGACAGTTTCCAAGATCAACTACTCGCACCCCCTATTTATACACGTCCGGCAGACTACAAAGGCTGGACAGTACCCGAAATCCTCACCTCTGGAAACACCCCAGCAGTAGAGCAATGGCGCGAAGACCAAGCCCTAGGACGCACCCAGCGTTTACGTCCTGACTTGCTTGAAGACTAATGAGATTGCTTCAGTCGCTGTGGAACCTCTCCCTGAAGATGGATGTTATTTTAACCCGCTTTGGTCCCGATCGTTAGCCTGTAAATGACAAATTAAATTAAAGCCATAAGGGCTTGCAGAAAATAAAATTAATCGTATTTTTGCCATCGCATTTAACCTCTGACGAGATTCGTGTATGTTGCATGTAGTAAACAATAAAAGATAAACATGGAATCTTTAATTAATTTTGTACAGGACCAATTCATCGAAAAGAAAGAATTTCCTGAATTTTCAGCGGGTGACACCATTACTATTTACTATGAAATCCGTGAAGGAGAAAAAGTACGTACGCAGTTTTATCGCGGGGTAGTTATCCAAATCAAAGGACAAGGCTTGGCCAAGACCTTTACCATTCGTAAAATGTCTGGAACCGTTGGTGTAGAGCGTATCTTCCCAATCAACCTTCCTGCATTACAGAAAATCGAAATCAACAAGCGCGGACGTGTTCGTCGTGCACGTATCTACTACTTCAGAGAGCTACGTGGTAAGAAAGCACGCATCAAAGAGCGTCAACGTTAATCAATATTTTAAAGGTCGCTGTTGCGGCCTTTTTTATACACAACAATCAAATTAAACATGGCAAAAATTAAAGTAGTAAACCCTGTTGTAGAAATGGACGGGGACGAAATGACGAGAATTATCTGGTCATTCATCAAAGAACAATTGATCCTCCCTTATCTAGATCTTGACATCAAGTATTATGACTTGTCAGTCACTTCACGAGACGCTACCAACGATGAAATTACCGTGAAAGCGGCCAATGCCATCAAAGAGCACAATGTAGGAATCAAATGTGCCACCATTACACCCGATGAAGATCGTGTAACCGAATTTAAGCTATCCAATATGTGGCGTTCACCCAACGGAACCATCCGTAATATCGTAGGTGGAACCGTATTCCGTGAGCCCATCATCATGAGCAATGTACCGCGTTATGTACAAGGTTGGACCAAACCTATCTGTATCGGTCGTCATGCCTTTGGTGATCAATATAGAGCAGCGGATGCCGTAACTACTGGAAAAGGAAAACTCACCATGAGCTTTACACCAGAAGACGGTAGCCCAGTAAAAACATGGGAAGTATACAACTTCGAAGAAAACGGAGTCGCCATGTGTATGTACAACATCGATTCTTCGATCTATGGTTTTGCGCGTTCATGTATGAACCAAGCCTTGAAAAAAGGATGGCCATTGTACTTATCGACCAAAAACACCATCATGAAAGCTTATGATGGACGTTTTAAGGACATCTTCCAAGAGGTCTTTGAAAATGAGTTCACCGAAAAATTCGCTGAAGCAGGCATCACCTATGAGCACCGTTTAATCGATGACATGGTCGCCGCTGCAATGAAATGGAACGGAGGTTTTGTTTGGGCGTGTAAAAACTATGACGGAGATGTTCAGTCTGACACCGTTGCCCAAGGATTTGGTTCTTTAGGACTAATGACCTCTACCCTGGTTACACCTGATGGAAAAACCATGGAAGCTGAAGCTGCCCACGGTACAGTGACCCGTCACTTCCGTCAGCACCAACAAGGAAAAGAAACTTCGACCAACCCTATTGCATCCATCTTTGCATGGACACGTGGTCTTCAGCACCGAGGGAAGTTGGACGATAACCAAGCTTTGATTGACTTTTGTTCAACCCTAGAAGCGGTTTGTGTTGAAACCGTTGAAAGTGGAAAAATGACCAAAGATTTGGCCTTACTAATTCACAAAGAAAACTTGTCCAAAGAGCATTACCTCACCACGCAGCAATTCTTGTCTGCGTTGAAAGAGAATCTCGACGCCAAGTTAGCCTAATACTTAAACGCTCCTTCGGGAGCGTTTTTTTTACCCTTTATTTTTCGCTGCTGGCCTGTCCTCCGATGCTAATGATCCTGAAGACTACCCCCACTACCCCGATACCCTCAGTCAGTTGTCTCCACCTTTGATAGATACTCCTGTTCTATTCTTCATTCCCCATTCCTAATTCCTAATTCCTAATTTTAAATTTTTAATTTTAATCTATCTTTGGGCTAATGGAATTTAAAAGAATAACCGAACAAGATTCGTTGTATACCGACTTAGAAACCTATTCGGTGAAAGATTTGGTAGCGGGCATACATACTGAAGACCAAAAGGTCACCCAAGCCATTGGGGAGGTGCTCCCTCAAATCGAGGCATTGATTGTTGCGGTAGAAACACAATTGCGAGCAGGAGGGCGATTGTTTTATATGGGTGCTGGTACTAGCGGACGTTTGGGAATTTTAGACGCCTCTGAATGCCCCCCTACCTTTGGCACAGATCCCAACACCGTTATTGGCCTCATTGCAGGCGGAAAAACTGCCGTGTACAAAGCCGTTGAAAATGCAGAAGATTCCACCACCCAAGGCTGGAAAGACCTTGAGGAATACAACATTAACAAGAAGGACATTGTGGTGGGTATTGCCGCATCGGGTACCACGCCCTATGTTGTGCATGCACTAAAAGCCTGTCAAGAACAAGGAATCCCCACCGGCTGCATTTGCTGTAACCCAAATGCTCCTTTAACCAAGGTGGCCAACTACCCCATTGCGGTAGTTGTAGGTCCCGAATTTGTGACGGGAAGCTCGCGTATGAAAGCGGGTAGCGCCCAAAAAATGATCCTCAACATGATTACCACCGCCACCATGATTCGTCTGGGGCATATTCACGGTAATAAAATGGTGGATTTGCAGCTGAGCAATGCAAAATTACACCAGCGTGCCCTGGCCATCATTCAAGAAAAAGTGGGGGTAAGCCTAGCCGAAGCAACAGCCTTATTGGAAAAACACCATAGCATTCGTGCTGCAATTGAACACTATACCCATGGATAAAATCGCTTTACAACAAGGACTTCAACGCGTTATGTACGCCATTGTCTGTAGTTTTATTGGGCCGGTCATTGTGATGCAAGCCTTTAAAAACGAAGGACATCCATTTTATTGGCCAGTATTAATTATTGGTCTACTGTTCTTTATTGCTGCCATTGGCTTAGGCTTTTGGGGAATTGGTCGCTTGGTCACTGCGCTGTTGGGGAAAAAAAGAAAAGGATAATTGCCCTTCTGTATTGGCTGCCTTGTTGATTCCCATTATCTTTGCGCATTATTGATTCACCCATGATTGCAATCACACTACCCGACGGCTCTGTCCGTCAATACGAAAATCCATTAACGGTACTTGATATCGCTACGGACATTAGCGAAGGTCTCGCCCGAAATGTACTGTCTGCAAAATTCAACGGCGAAACCGTTGAAGCCAGCACACGCATCGAAACGGATGGAGATTTACGTTTATTTACCTGGAAAGACGATGAGGGGAAAACTGCTTTTTGGCACTCCTCTGCACACATACTAGCACAAAGTCTTTTGGCGCTTTACCCAAAGGCAAAGTTAACCATCGGGCCAGCCATCGAAAACGGATTCTATTATGATGTAGATTTCGGTGGAGATAGTTTCTCAGACAAAGATTTGCCTGCCCTAGAAAAACAGTTTTTGAGTTTTGCACGTGAAAAGTTTGCCTTTAGCATGCGCTCCTCAAGCAAAGCTGATGCTCTGGCTTTCTACCAAGCAGAAAACAATCCCTTCAAGGTAGAATTGATTGAAAATCTAGAAGACGGTACCATTAGCTTTTGTGATCATGCCGACTTTACCGATCTCTGTCGTGGAGGACATATTCCTCACACTGGTTTTGTCAAGGCCGTGAAGTTATTATCCGTAGCGGGTGCTTACTGGCGTGGAGACGAAACCAAACCGCAATTGACACGGATTTATGGTATCTCCTTCCCAAAGCAAAAAGAATTGACCGAATACTTGGCCCTACTCGAAGAAGCCAAAAAACGCGATCACCGTAAGCTCGGAAAAGAATTGGATCTGTTTACCTTTTCACAAAAAGTAGGTCAGGGTCTTCCCCTCTGGTTACCCAAAGGAGCAGCCTTGCGCGAGCGCTTGGAAAATTTCCTCAAGGAGGCACAGAAAAAAGCAGGCTATGAGCAGGTGATTTCTCCCCATATTGGGAACAAAGAATTATACATGACCTCTGGTCATTACGAAAAGTATGGAGCCGATAGCTTTCAGCCCATCGAAACACCGGCAGAAGGCGAAAGCTTTTTATTGAAACCGATGAACTGCCCACATCACTGTGAGATATACAACGCACGTCAGTGGAGCTATAAAGATTTACCCAAACGCTATGCAGAATTTGGGACGGTCTACCGTTACGAACAAAGTGGAGAACTCCACGGACTAACGCGTGTGCGTGGGTTTACGCAAGACGATGCGCATATTTTCTGTATGCCCAATCAGTTAGACGAGGAATTCAAGAAAGTTATCGATTTGGTGCTTTATGTCTTTAGTTCACTTGGATTTGAAGACTTTACCGCACAGGTATCCCTTCGTGATCCGGAAAAGCCTGAAAAATACATTGGTAGTGACGAAAATTGGGACTTGGCAGAACAAGCCATTCTCAATGCAGCCAAAGAAAAAGACTTGAATTATGTGGTAGAATATGGCGAAGCTGCCTTCTACGGTCCAAAGCTCGATTTCATGGTAAAAGATGCCTTGGGAAGAAAATGGCAATTGGGAACCATACAGGTAGACTACAACTTGCCAGAGCGCTTTGATCTTACCTACAAAGGAAGTGACAATGAGTTGCACCGTCCGGTCATGATTCACCGTGCGCCCTTTGGAAGTTTGGAGCGATTTGTCGCTATTTTACTTGAACATACGGGTGGAAATTTCCCCCTTTGGTTAACGCCAGAACAGGTGATTATTCTCTCTGTGAGTGAGAAGTATGAAAAATACGCTGAAAAAGTTTCAAATCAGCTGAAAAATAACGAAATTCGCGCTCTCATCGACAACCGAAATGAGACTATTGGGAAGAAAATTCGCGACGCACAGCTGAGCAAATTCCCATATATGCTCATTGTTGGAGAGAAAGAAGCAACCGAAAACACCGTTTCTGTACGAAATCGTGTTGACGGGGATACGGGTTCTTTAACGCTTGAAACCTTTGTCGAAAAGATACAAGCCGAAATTAACGCGAGTAGTTCAAAGTTTGAAATTTAATCTTAAAAAGCAAGTACC
The DNA here is from genome assembly GCA_022425945.1 of Flavobacteriaceae bacterium. Classification (GTDB taxonomy): domain Bacteria; phylum Bacteroidota; class Bacteroidia; order Flavobacteriales; family Flavobacteriaceae; genus Arcticimaribacter. The sequence goes on along the minus strand of JAKMEK010000038.1, from coordinate 23,309 downwards.
ATAGCAATACGTAGAAGAAGGACGAACCGTCCAGGCCGAGTAATCAAACAGGATCCTCACAAGATCAATGAAAAAATCACTGCACACGAAGTTCGCTTGGTTGGTGATAATGTTGAAATTGGCTTATACAAGATAAAGAAAGCCCTTGCGCTTGCAGATGAGTTGGAATTGGACTTGGTAGAGATTTCTCCCAATGCTACTCCACCCGTTTGTAAAATTTTGGAATACAAAAAGTTTTTGTACGAACAACGCAAACGTGAAAAAGCGTTGAAGTCAAAAGCAACCAAAGTCATTATCAAAGAAATTCGTTTTGGTCCACAAACCGACGAGCATGATTATGACTTTAAAAAGAAACACGCCGAAAAGTTCTTGAAAGAAGGAGCGAAACTAAAAGCGTTTGTTTTCTTTAAAGGACGTTCGATCGTCTTCAAAGAACAAGGCCAAATCTTGTTGCTACGTTTAGCACAAGACCTAGAAGATCTTGGAAAAGTGGAGCAGCTTCCAAAACTGGAAGGGAAACGCATGACCATGTTCATCAGCCCAAAGAAAAAATAACCGAGTACAATAAATAAACACCTTTGCAATGCCAAAAATGAAAACAAAATCCTCTACCAAAAAGCGTTTTAAGCTTACAGGTACAGGTAAAATCAAAAGAAAGCATGCTTTTAAGAGTCACATCCTGACCAAAAAGTCAAAGAAGCGTAAGCTAAAATTGACCCACACAGGATTGGTTCACGAAAGTGATGCCGCCAACATTAAAGAACAATTGCGCTTAAAATAAGCCTTGTTCTGGTTTAATTAATCATCAACCCTGTTGCAGGCTTTTAAAGTGTAAAATCAACCGCCTCGTAACAAAAAAAGACAAGAAATGCCAAGATCAGTAAACTCAGTTGCTTCAAGAGCACGAAGAAAAAAAGTTTTTAAACAAGCCAAAGGATACTTTGGACGTCGCAAAAACGTATGGACCGTAGCGAAAAACGCTGTAGACAAAGCAATGCTTTATGCCTACCGTGACCGCAAAACCAAAAAACGTAATTTCCGTTCCTTATGGATTACACGTATTAACGCAGCTTCTCGCCTACACGGATTGTCGTATAGCCAGTTCATGGGGAAAGTAAAAGCAAACGATATCGAATTGAACCGTAAAGTCCTTGCTGACTTAGCGATGAATCATCCTGATGCGTTTAAAGCCATCGTTGACAAAATCAAATAAATAAATCATTATTGTACTCAAAAAAAAATCAGCCACTTGGCTGATTTTTTTTTTGTCTTAATGGTATTGAATCTGCTAAAAGGGGACATCGTTGTCTTCGGCACCAAAGGAAGTACCAAAAGCGTCTCCAGCTGAAGGAAATTGATCGGGAGAAATGGTAGGTTCATTCATTTTAGAGGGGAATTCATAGGGAGAATCAAAGGATTCTAAGTTGTCGAATTTCCCTAAATGTCCAATGAATTTCAAACGAATATTGTCTAGACCTCCATTACGGTGTTTGGCAACGATGAATTCGGCCTGCCCCACAGAGGAGGTACGCTCTTCATCATCCCATTCATCAATCCCATAGTATTCTGGTCGGTAGATAAAGGAAACAATATCGGCATCTTGCTCAATTGCTCCCGATTCCCTCAAGTCAGACAGAATTGGACGCTTATTCCCTCCCCTAGTCTCCACTGCACGTGAAAGCTGTGAAAGTGCAATCACTGGCACATCGAGTTCTTTGGCCAGTGCCTTAAGGTTACGCGAAATGGTTGAAATTTCTTGTTCACGATTCCCCATTTTATTATTGGAACCTGCAGTCATTAATTGCAAGTAATCCACAATGATGAGTTTAATTCCGTGCTGCGAAGCCAAACGACGGGCTTTGGCGCGAAGATCGAAGATGGATAAGGAGGGTGTGTCGTCAATGAATAAGGGTGCTTTCTCGAGGTCACTTACCTTAACATTGAGTTGTTCCCATTCGTGACTCTCTAATTTACCGGTACGAAGCTTTTCGGAAGACAAGCCTGTTTCAGAGGAAATTAAACGGGTGATCAACTGAACTGATGACATCTCTAAGGAAAAGAAGGCAACAGGGGTTTGTTTCATTACCGCAATGTTTCGTGCCATGGACAAGGTCAAAGCCGTTTTACCCATACCCGGACGAGCAGCAACAATGATTAAATCACTGGGCTGCCAACCAGAGGTTAAGGCATCTAATTTTTCAAAGCCAGTCGCAATTCCACTGAGCCCTTCTTTCTTGGCAATATCTTCAATTCGCTTCTTTGCTTGAATCACTAAGTTTTGCGCAGATTCAGATGATTTCTTGATGTTTCCTTGGGTAACGTCATAGAGTTTAGACTCTGCCTCGTCTAAGAGATCAAAAACATCGATGGAATCCTTGAAAGAGCTTTCAATGATTTCATTGGATATCTTGATCAGCGAACGCTGAATGAATTTCTGTAAGATGATACGGGCATGGAATTCAATATGAGCAGAAGTCGATACACGTTTAGAAAGTTGTACTAAGTAAAAATCACCGCCCACCTTTTCCAAGGTTTCCATTTTACGCAACTGTGCAGAAACGGTGAGTAAATCGATCGGCTCAGAGGTTTCGAAAAGGACGTGAATGGCTTCAAAAATGTGTTGGTGTGCTTCTTTGTAAAAAGCATCTTTTTGGAGGATATCAATGACTTCATCCACCCCTTTCTTATCAATCAGCATTGCTCCCAACACAGCTTCTTCTAGATCGACAGCTTGTGGGGGTATTTTGCCTTTTTCTAGATTTACAACGCCAGTTTTTCCGACTGCAGGTGCTATGATTGGTTTACGTTCTTCCATAGGTTAAATGTAGGCTAAATGTTTTTGTAGGCGCTCATGTTTTGCAAGCGTAATATCCGTTAAGAGTAAACAAACGGCTGTTTATAAGTCAAAATAAATGTTAATAAAGCTGAAAAACCCATTAACCATTAAAGACGCCCATCTCATCAAATTTTTGACGGCGCTGCTCAACCAATTCCTCCGGAGATAATTTATCGAGAACTTTGTATGTTTTTAAAATTTCTGCTTGTACAGAGGCGAAGGTTTCTTCTCTATTGTAGTGTGCACCTCCTAGCGGCTCCTTGATGATTTTATCGATGAGTTTGGCCTTCTTCATGTCGGCAGCAGTTAGTTTCAAGGCAGCAGCTGCTTGTTCCTTATACTCCCAACTTCTCCATAATATGGAAGAACAAGATTCCGGGGAAATGACAGAATACCAGGTGTTTTCCATCATGAAAATACGATCTCCCGCACCGATGCCTAAAGCACCTCCAGAAGCACCTTCACCAATAATTACAACAATCACCGGTACTTTAACCGATAACATCTCATAGATGTTTCGCGCAATGGCTTCCCCTTGACCGCGTTCCTCAGCTTCCAAACCAGGGTATGCCCCAGGGGTGTCAACAAAAGAAACAATAGGGAGACCAAACTTTTCTGCAGACTTCATCAGACGCAGAGCTTTTCTATAACCTTCAGGATTGGCCATTCCAAAGTTACGGTACTTACGGGTGGCAGTGTTGTATCCTTTTTGTGTACCAATGAACATGAATGACTGATCTTTAATCTTACCTAAACCACCAATCATGGCCTTGTCGTCGCGGACATTTCTATCTCCATGTAATTCGAGGAAGGTATCCCCACAAAGGGCATTGATATAGTCAAGTGTATAGGGTCTTGAGGGGTGACGTGACAACTGAACACGCTGCCATGGCGTCAAATTCCCATAAATTTCTTCTTTGGTCGTGATCAATTTTTGCTCTAGCTGCTCGCAGGTGTCAGTGACATCAATCTCGTTTTCGTCGCCAATTAACTTACATTTAGTCAATTGCTCGTTTATCTCTTTAATAGGTAATTCGAAATCTAAATATTCCATTGGTTTCAGTGTATCAAACAAAGGTAAAAATTTTTATGAAGGAGGGCTATTTTTTTTCTGTTGTCGTTTATAAATTCCATTGCCCACTACTCCTGCTAAAATGATGAAAACGCCCAGGTAAAATTGAGTACTCATCAATTCCTTTTCGCCAAAAATCCAGAGAGAAAACAATATTCCATACACGGGCTCAAGGTTAAGCGAAATCATCATGGTAAAAGGGGTTACATGTTTTAAAACCACTACCGATCCTATGGTGGCATAGGCCGTGCAAACCGAAGACAACAGAAAAAGCCATAACCAATCGTCCCAACTCAATTCTACCAAAGAGCTAGCATCTTCAAGGGAAAAAAGTAGGGCAATGGAAAGCACTACCGCTCCTGTAAGCAATTGATAAAAAGAGATGTTATTGGCCGGATAATGTTGGATCAACTTTCCATTCAACAAAGAAAAAAGTACGGATAAAAGTGTGCAGATTAAAGCGACAACAATTCCTTCTATATTCTCTTTTTGCACCCCAAAAATCAGGTACAAACCAAAAATAACGAATAGACCAAAAAAGATTTCATACAAACGAAAAGGTCGTTTGTACAAGAGTGGTTCTAGGACTGAAGTCATCAGAGAGGCAGAAGACAAGATGGATAGAGTCAATGAGATGGAGGATATTTTTATGGCATAGAAAAACAACACCCAATGCACCGAAATAAGTAAACCCCCAAGCACATAGTACTTCAAGGCTCCTTTGTGTATTTGGAACGATTTGGGAGAGAAGAGCAGAAAATAAACAGCGATCATTCCTGAAGCAATGGCCATTCGATACCAAACAATAGGCATGGAATCCAAATCGATTAGGGCCCCCAATATAGACGTAAAGCCCCAGAGGAAGATTAAAAAATGCAGATGAACTAAACTCTTGGTATTATCTTTTTGCATAGTTCAAAAGACCATAGGCCAACACACCAAAAACAAGGATGGGAAGCCAAGCTGCTAGAGCTGGTGAGAAATTTGACTTGGCAACCAAGACACCAAAAATTTTATCGAAAAAGATGAAAATAAATCCAAGAAGAATCCCAAAAGCCAAATTAACCCCCATCCCTCCTCTGCGCTTGAAAGATGAGACAGCTACTGCAATTATGGTCAATACAAAAGCTGAAATTGGTAAACTATAGCGTTTGTGACGCACCAATAAATGCTGGTTGATGAATACCGAGCCACTTCGCTCCTCTTCTTTGATAAAATCATTCAAGGGCAACATAGACAAGGTCTCTGCCTTATAGTTTAGCGGAGCGAGATCTTGTACCTCAAAATCAAGGATAGTATCGAAAAGGTTCTTTCTTTCAAAAAGCTCTTCATCTCCTCTAAGCGTGCGCTTGCTATAGCTAACCAATCGGAAGACAGAATCTTTTTCGACCCAACGAATGGACTGTGCCATTATTTTAAACTTCAATGAATCATTTTCAAAGTGTTCCAAAGTGAAATCCATGCCACGCATACGAGTTGGATTATAACTACTGATGTAAATAAATTCGTTTTCGTTGATTTGTTTGAATAGATTTGAAGTTTTTCGATCGTTCTTTCTTTTCTGTAAATATTTGTAAGAAAATTCATTGAAGCCTTCACTTGCTTCAGGAACGATGAACATGCCTGCAAAAAAAGCAAATACCGCAATGATTGAAGCCGAAATTAAATAGGGCCGTAAAAATCGATAGAAGGATATTCCAGAACTTAAAATCGCAATAATCTCTGTGTTGTTGGCCAATTTTGAAGTGAACCAAATTACCGCCAAAAAGAGAAAGATCGGAAATAGCAAATTTCCAAAATACCACATAAAATCGATGTAGTAAGAAAGGATCTCAGTAAATGGAATTTCATTTTCCTTGAACTTATCAATCTTCTCGGCCACATCTACCATTATTCCGATAGGAATAAACAGTAGTAGCATGACAGAGAATGTTGCCAAGTAACGCTTGATGATATATGCGTCAATTTTTTTAAACATTTATTAAAGACGTTTATTCATTTGTTGTACCATTTTATTCTTCCAGGCCGCAAATTCCCCGGTGAGTATTTTTTCTCGGGCTTGGCGCACCAGTGCCAAGTAAAATCCTAAGTTGTGAATTGTTGCTATTTGTTTTCCGAGCAATTCATTGACAGAAAACAAATGGCGTAAGTAGGCTTTAGAATACTCGGTATCTACAAAGGTATGACCATCCGAATCGAGGGCCGAAAAATCATTTTCCCATTTTTTGTTTTTAATATTGATCGAACCATGTGCCGTGTAGAGCATTCCATTTCGTGCATTTCGTGAGGGAAGAACACAGTCAAACATATCTACCCCTAGGGCAATGTTTTCCAAAATATTAATCGGTGTTCCCACCCCCATTAGATAACGGGGTTTGTCTTCAGGAAGGACTTCGCAAACAACTTCAGTCATTGCATACATTTCTTCTGCGGGTTCGCCAACAGATAATCCTCCAATAGCATTTCCCTCTGCGCCTCGAGAAGCGATAAACTCGGCCGACTGTTTTCGCAAATCCTTGTAGGTACTTCCTTGAACAATGGGAAAAAACGTTTGTTCGTAGCCGTATAAAAACGGACTTGCCTTGTCCTGAGCAATACAACGATCCAACCAACGATGGGTCATATGCATGGATCGTTTTGCGTATTTGTAATCGCAGGGATAAGGAGTACATTCATCAAAGGCCATGATGATGTCTGCCCCTATTTGGCGTTGAATATCGATAGCATTCTCTGGAGTAAAGACATGATAAGACCCGTCAATATGGGATTTAAACTTCACTCCGGCTTCTTTGATTTTCCGATTAGCTGATAGCGAATAGACCTGATATCCTCCAGAATCTGTGAGTAGAGGGCGATCCCAACCCATGAATTTATGTAAACCACCTGCCTGCTGCAAAATATCTGTACCGGGTCGTAGGTATAGGTGGTAAGTATTTCCCAAAATAATATCGGGATTAATTTCTGTTTTTAAATCGCGTTGATGCACCCCTTTTACTGTTGCTGCAGTTCCAACGGGCATAAAAATTGGGGTCTGAATTTTACCGTGAGCTGTTGTAATTTCTCCTGCGCGGGCTTTGCTTCCGGGGTCGGTACTTTGTAATTTAAATTCCATCAAAACATTTAAGTGGTTAAAGATACGGAAGTCCACCCTACTGCAAAACTTGAAGCAGAAGAAATCAACATAAATCCTACTTTAGGAAGGCTAAAAAAATGTTGGTAATGTTTAATAAGTTTCCCCTAAAAATGTGCTAGAACAAGGATGAAATTTTAATTTTGTAGCATAAAATAAATCATATGTCATCAACACACTCAATGCAAGATATCGTCACTCAAGTAAGGAGAGACATTCTTCGCATGGTTCACAAAGTAAATTCGGGTCACCCAGGTGGGTCACTTGGATGCGCTGAATTTTTTGTAAGCCTATACAATGAAATCCTCGATTTAAACGAAGGTTTTGATATGGATGGGAAAAACGAAGATCTTTTCTTCTTGTCCAACGGACATATCTCGCCTGTTTTTTACAGCGTTTTGGCTCGTAGAGGGTATTTCCCCGTAGATGAATTAAACAGCTTTCGTCTGATAGACTCGCGTTTGCAAGGTCACCCAACCACACACGAAGGATTACCGGGAGTGCGCATTGCCTCTGGTTCTCTAGGTCAAGGCTTGTCGGTAGCTATCGGTGCTGCCCAAGCCAAAAAACTCAATAAAGACGCAAAATTGGTCTATACCCTAATGGGAGACGGCGAATTACAAGAAGGACAAAATTGGGAAGCCTTAATGTATGCGGCAGCTAAAAAAGTTGATAACCTTATTGCAACTGTAGACCTCAATGGGAAACAAATTGACGGATCAACCGACGAAGTCTTACCCATGGGAAGTATTGAAGGTAAGTTTTTAGCCTTTGGATGGGACGTTATTACTGTTGAAAAAGGAAATGACTTGGAAGCAATCGTTAGCGCGCTAAACAATGCAAAAAGCATGACCGGAAAAGGAAAGCCAATCTGTATTCTTCTAAAAACAGAAATGGGGAATGGTGTTGACTTTATGATGCACACCCATGCTTGGCACGGAAAAGCACCCAATGACGAACAATTGGCCAGTGCCTTGGCGCAGAACCCTGAAACCCTTGGGGATTATTAATCGAATAACGCAATACAAATGAAAGAATATAGTAATCAAGGTTCACAAGACACCCGTTCAGGATTTGGAGCAGGTCTAACAGAACTCGGTAGAACCAATCCAAATGTTGTCGCACTTTGTGCTGACCTTATTGGTTCCCTTAAGATGGATCAATTCATTGAAGAAAATCCAGAACGCTTTTTTCAAATCGGAATCGCAGAAGCCAATATGATGGGAATTGCCGCTGGTTTAACTATTGGAGGGAAAATTCCTTTTACAGGAACTTTTGCCAACTTCTCAACCGGTAGAGTATACGACCAAATTCGTCAATCCATCGCTTACTCCGATAAAAACGTGAAAATCTGTGCTTCCCATGCTGGTGTAACCCTTGGAGAGGACGGTGCCACCCACCAAATTCTAGAAGACATCGGTTTAATGAAAATGCTTCCAGGAATGGTGGTTATTAATCCATGTGACTATAATCAAACCAAAGCTGCGACCATTGCAATTGCAGATTATGAAGGTCCTGTGTACCTTCGTTTTGGTCGTCCAAAGGTGGCTAACTTTACCCCTGCAGATCAGAACTTTGAAATTGGAAAAGGTATCCTCTTACAAGAAGGGACAGATGTAACGATTGTCGCGACTGGTCATTTGGTTTGGGAAGCACTTGAGGCGGCAAAAACATTGCATGCAGCAGGCATTTCAGCAGAAGTCATTAACATTCACACCATCAAACCTCTAGACAAGGACATCATCATTAAATCTGTCGGAAAGACGGGAGCGATCGTTACCGCAGAAGAACACAATTATCTTGGTGGTTTAGGCGAGAGTGTTGCGCGTGTCTTATCGGAAAATAAGCCAACTCCACAGGAATTTATTGCTACCCAAGACACCTTTGGTGAATCGGGTACTCCTGCACAATTGTTAGAAAAATACGGTTTAAATGCAGCTGCCATTGTCAAAGCGAGTAAAAAAGTAATTGAACGAAAATAATTAAAGCATGTTTACCCGAAATTTATACCTGAGCTTATTCTTATCTCTATTGATTACACCTCTTTTTGCCCAATTTGAATTTGGGGTAAAAGGAGGTGTGAATTATGATTCATTCGGCGATTTAAAGCCCACTGATGTTAGTCTAGCTAGCTTAGAAGCAGATGCGAAAACAGCTTTTCATGTTGGTGTGTACAGCAAAATTGATTTATTACTTTTTTACCTTCGTCCCGAACTACAATTCAGCCAAAGTAGAAGTGATTTTAGCGATAATAGCTCAATTGCCCTAAACAAAATTGAAGCCCCTGTTCTTTTAGGTTACAAGATTTTGGGACCATTGAGTGTATTTGCTGGCCCATCTTTTCAATATATTTTATCTGAAAAAGCAACAGCTATTGACCTTGGAGAGGTGAGCGAAAATTTCACGGTTGGACTTCAGCTGGGTACACGCTTACAACTTGGTCGTTTCGGTTTAGGGATTCGTTTTGAACGCGGATTTACCGACAATGAAATAGACATTATTGGCAACAATGGGGCAGATATTCGAGGAAAAGTAGATGCACGCGCTAAGCAATGGATGTTAAGCGCGTCTTATGAGCTAAAGGCAAAGTCAAACGCTAACTAAACCTTTCCTAAGCGTTATCGTTGTCTAGATAATCTGGAGTACCATCATTGTCTTCGTCGTCAACTTGACCGTCCTCATCCTCATCATATTCGTTCGCAGTTAAAATCTGATCACCATCATCATCTGCATCGAAGAAATTAGGAATACCATCTCCGTCGGTATCATCGTTATAGGGATTACCATCACCGTCAGGGTCTTCGTTTATTGACAAAATACCATCACCATCATGGTCCGTTTGATTAGTGGTAAACACGGATACTTCAAAAATCAATGGAGCGTAAGCAGGAATTTGTCCCTGTGCCGAACCAAAATATGCCAAACCAGAGGGCATGAAAATAAGGCCCTGTCCATAATCCATAAAGTCTACCGTACCATTTTCGGTCTGAACAAAGTTCCCAGGTGCAAAATGTTGCAATCCATAACGGAAACCGGTCACTACAGCAGTAGTATCGAACCAAATCGGTAAAGTACTTTGATCGAATTGCGTACCATCCAACAACTTACCCGAATAGCTAAGGTAAACTGAGTCTACAATCGACGGTTTGCTTTCAACCCGAACACCTTGGCGAGCGACTAAATGATAAAGAGTATGGTTTACAACTACCTCTTCTGCAGTAGTTAATGGAACTTCGATAGACTCGACCAAATCGATAAGCGGTATCTTATTTGCAGCATCATCGGCTAGGGTGTCAATGATAATGCTTATGTCTTCTCCATCAGCTGGAGGAAAATCTTCATAATTGTAGGTGTGTGTCTGTAAAAACTCTCGAAGCAATTGCTCATCGGTAAGTTCTTGATCTGCGTATTCTCTTAATTCTACCTCTTCATCGTCATCATTCGATTTACATGCGTTGAAAGCAAGCACAAAAACGAGTAATAGAAAAAGGGATGAAATAGATTTGATTTTCATGCTAAAAATTTGCTGTGCAAGATACAATTTTACTTTACTTTAGCGTAGAACTTTAACGCAATTTTAAAGATGAGAATCGACCAATATCTCTGGTGTGTACGCTATTTCAAATCGAGAAATATCGCCAGTAATGCATGCAAAAAAGGGCAAATAAAAATTAATGGGCAGGTGGTAAAACCATCGCGAGAAGTTTTACCTCAAGATAAAATTGAGATTCGGAAAGATCAAATCAATTACCAATGCATGGTGATGGATATCCCCAAATCTAGACTTGGCGCAAAATTGGTCGATATTTACCGCATGGACACTACCCCAAGAGAAGCCTTTGAGCGTAAAGATCTTCAACAACTTTCTCAAGACTATTACCGCGAAAAAGGTGAAGGAAGGCCCACCAAAAAAGATCGTCGTAGCTTAGATGGGTATATTGATGAAGAGCCCAGCTCGGAAGAATAATCAATTACGCATTCGAAAACGAATGGTCGAATAGGCAACGCCAAAATTTTCATTGACCAAGTGGTAGAGATTCAACTCTTTCAGTCCAATTTTTATGAGTGCCTGATGATGTATCGCATGGTCCAAACAATACACCAATTCCCTTTCAAGTGAAGTTGAAACCATTTGAGCATTCGCTTCTTTGGAAGAAAGCTTTAGGGGTACATCATTTTTTATTGGCTTTAGATGTGTTTTTAAAGATTGCATTTGTTCAACAGCATACGCTAAATCGGTTTCAATTCTTGCATCTCTTTTGCGTTCATCGTAGTTAATGATCGTTGGATTTTCTCTTTTCAACAAACACACATAAAACTCATAAGAATGCCTTAAATGTTCTCCTATTGAAGCGCCGTTAAGCAATTCACTCTTGAAGGAGTACTGGTCTTGGTTGAGTGATTCACATAAATCGATCATGTGCTGCCAAAGCGTTAAATGAAGGGTCATATTGGTAAGGGTTATTAATGGGTTGCTGTGTGTATTAATTCGGCTAGAAAGAGTTTGAGACGTTTAGGAACTATTCCCAAAGATCTGTTTTGTTGACTAATTTGATGAATAACTTTCATATGATAAAAAATATCCCTGTAAGCTTCTTTGATGTTGTGGCCAGGATCATAAATATGTGTTGGTTCTGCATTTACACCATTGATCTCCATTATTTTAAAATCACGACCTTCAATAAGCGCCTCCCATGAAACATATTTGATATCAAAACGTCCGTAATAGAAGCCAGGTAATTGATCTGCCCAGTGATCTAAACAAGCGACTAATTCTGGAGAATTAAGGTGTTGACCGCTCAAAAACTTAGTGCCTAAATTATGGCTCCCAATGGGTTCTATCAGTTTCTGTTCTCCCACTACTGATAAATGTTCCCAACAATCTGCATGACGTACCTTGAGCAGCTTGATCCGATGTGTAACTCGAATGTTTTGTTCAATCAGCTTTCCCCAAGAAGATTTTCCATCTCCAATAACACTACAAAACTCTTTGGTGGTAATTGAACTTATTATTCCTTTGGACGCATTTGGGAAGCGATAATAGAGTAATCCAGCTTCATTGGGAAAGCTACAATAGGCCTGAAGCAAGAGATCGGAATAGTGAGTACAAGATAAAATTTCCTTTAAGTTCAAGAGAGAAGAAACGAGTTGCACTCCCTTTCCTCTTTCCCCACGGTCAGGTTTAACGATTACCGGAAAATCAAGTCCATTTTCCTTCAAAATAGCTTCCAAGTTATTTAGATCAATCGAGGCATCAATTTTTACAGTAGTTGGAATCCATTTTTTTGGCAGTTTAGACAAATAGTCAAACTTCGACACATTTAAAGCCCCACTGTTGTTCATGATCGGGTTAGTTGCTGTAAAATAAGTTGTGTAGCGTGCAAAAATGGCCAAACGAGCCCAATTGACATAACAGGGCACATAAAAGAGCCAAAATGGCCAAAATTCGTATTTCAATATTCGTTCTAGGCGAATCATTTATTTTCAGCTTCTTTTTTGTCCCAATACTCATCCGCTTTAGGTTTTAAAACCGCAACATCATCGAGCCACTTCAACCGAGTATTCGTCCAATTTGCTTTGTAGAATAGATACAGCTTTCCTTCGTCAATTAAAAAAGCCTCTGGATTAACACTAACATTCTTTCCTTTCGCCATTGCATAGGCACACCAGCCACCATATTTGGGTAAATACTTTTCAGGAGCTGCTTTAAACGTACGTTTGTTTTGTTCTGAAACAAAATAAAAAGTTGCATCATTCAATGTGAGCGCGTGGCTTTCACTTCCTTTTAGCGGGGCCTCATTGTTGAAGTAAGTTACCAAGTCATAGCCCGAAACTGCTACTTGGTTTTTAGTGAGATTCAGTTTTTGGCCAACTGCAATTGCTGAAACTGATAGTAGTAAGCTGAAAAATGTTTTTTTCATGGTTTGAGGAGTTTAAAGGGTAAATTTACCAAATTACACTGAGTAATGACAATTCTTTCTACCTTTGCCATAATCATATCCATCATCATGCCAAAAACAAACGGGTTAATTTTTGATGCAAGCAAAATAGAAAACTGTACGCTTAGAATTGCCTATCAAATCTATGAAAACAACCTTGACCGGGATAGTATCTATCTTGCAGGGATTGCACATAACGGGGTAATTTATGCAAAAAAAATAAAGGCATATTTAGAAGATATTTCGAATTTAACCGTGCATTTGATTCAATTAAAGGTTGATAAAAAAAATCCGCTATCGGCAATTAGCTCTTCCCATGATTTGAGTGAATTAAGTAATCAATCGGTCGTGGTTGTAGATGATGTTCTCAATACTGGGAGCACACTAATGTATGCAGTAAAATACCTTTTGGACGTACCATTAGCCCAACTGAACACGGCTGTTTTGGTTAATCGAAACCATAAAAAATATCCCATCAAAGCTGACTTTAAAGGGCTTTCGCTTTCTACTTCGCTAAACGAACATATCGAAGTTCTCTTTAGTGGAGAAGTTGGTGTCTATCTAAGCTAAGACTTTGACTGCTTCCTGAACAATCTCCTCGACTAACTTTCCATCGACTGTCACAATTATTTCTGCCTGCTGATAAAAGGGAGCTCTTTCAAATAAATGTTTTCCAATAAATTCATTTAATTGATCCATTGTTTTCAAATGGCTAATCATTGGACGGGTCTCTTTTTCCACCTCTAATCTTGATGATAATGTAGGGATATTCGCCTTGAAATAGAGTGTTTTATGCGCAGAAGACAAGAGGCTTTCCATGTTGTTAAAATAACAGGGAGTTCCTCCCCCCAATGCTACGATAGAAGGTCGATCATTCTCAATAAAATGATCCAACGCCTTTCGTTCAACCTTTCTGAAATAAATTTCACCTTTTGCAGAAAACAGATCTGCAACCGAGCACCCCTCTTGCTCTTCAATGAATTCATCCAAGTCAAAAAAGGGTAGATCAAGTTGTTGCGATAGTTTTTTACCTAAGGTAGATTTTCCACACCCCATGTAGCCCAAAAGAAAAATTGAATGCACAAACAAAAGTTTTAATAAGTGACTACAAATTTAGACAATATGATAGTGAATAATTAATTTTTGCACGTATATTTGCAGCCTCAAAAAGTAATGACTTGGTAGCTCAGTTGGTAGAGCATCTCCCTTTTAAGGAGAGGGTCCTGGGTTCGAGCCCCAGCCAAGTCACTACTCCCTCTGCGCACGTGGCGGAATTGGTAGACGCGCTAGGTTGAGGGCCTAGTGGGAGTTAAATCCCGTGGAAGTTCGAGTCTTCTCGTGCGCACTAAACATATTCATTATTTTTTTTGTACTTTTGTTTAAGCTTTCTTAAATAGATGTAGACATATGAAGAGGATAAAGAACAGCTTTAGTATCAAAAACCTTGAGAACATCTCAGGAATTAAAGCGCACACCATTAGGATTTGGGAAAAAAGGTATAACCTTTTGGAACCCGAAAGAACGGATACTAACATCCGTAGGTACTCTCTCGACAGCTTACGAAAACTACTCAACATCACATTACTGTACAATCATGGAATTAAAATTTCCAAGATTGCTAATCTATCAGAAAAGGAAATCCCTTTTTTGGTCCGTGAAATTGCTTTAGAATCAAATTCAGAACAAGTTTCCATCAATGCCTTTAAGTTATCAATGGTCAACTTCGACATTACTATGTTTGACGCAACTTATGATGAGTTATTGGCCAAAAATGAATTTAACTTCATTTACCTAAACATTTTCGTCCCCCTCATGAGCGGATTGGGCATTTTGTGGCAGACAGCTGCCATCTCCCCTTCACATGAGCATTTCATCACGAATCTGATTAAACAAAAAATACACATCCAGACAGAAATTATGCAGCGGGATTCTATGCCCAAGATCAATGCATCTACCTTTGTCTTGTATTTACCCGACAATGAAATTCACGAATTAAGTATTCTTTTTATCAATTATTTCATCTTGAGCAAAGGCTACAAAACAATACTATTGGGACAATCCATACCAACAGTGAGCCTAAAAACACTTTTGAGCTACAGTCCTTTCCTCCACTTTGTAACTTATGTTACCGTTGAACCCAACAAAGATGAAATAAATGCCTACGTTAAACATTTTCACAAAGAACTCATTGAAAGTACAGAAAATCAATTGTCCATCTTTGGCCCTCAAGTAAAGCATATCGACAAATCTCTCGTTGAGCAAGGAATAAACGTATATGATAAAATTGAGACCTTTATTGAAGAGCAGCTGAATGTAAATGTTTTTGTTTAACTTTTTTCTATCTTTACCTAGAATAAATTGCTAGCCAGAAACTGTTCTGAGCTAGTCTATATGCTATTTTAGTTATGAAAAAGTTGTTTGATCAAGTGTCATATCAATGCAGTAAAGAGGTTACAGAATCGTACAGCACCTCCTTCTCTTTAGCGACAAAAATGTTAGATACTTCTATTAGAAGCGACATTTATAACATCTATGGCTTTGTTCGTTTTGCGGATGAGATTGTAGATAGTTTTCATGATTATCCTAAAGAAGAATTATTCAATCGTTTTGAAGAAGACTTAAACTTAGCTATTGAGCAAAAAATTAGTTTAAACCCAATCTTAAACGCTTTTCAACATAGTTTTCACAAATATTCGATTGATCGTACTTTGGTTAACGCCTTTATGCGAAGTATGCGTTGGGATTTATCTAAAAAAACATATTTAACTGATGAAGATTATAAAGCCTACATCTACGGCTCAGCAGATGTTGTTGGTCTTATGTGTTTAAAGGTGTTTGTCAATGGTGACAACGAAGCATATTTACATTTAAAAGACTCAGCAATGGCCTTGGGATCTGCCTTTCAAAAAGTTAACTTTTTACGGGACCTCAAAGATGATTTTGAGGGATTGAGCCGCTCATATTTTCCCAACATCAACCTGAAAGAATTTTCGGAAGAAAACAAAATGGCAATTATTAGTGAAATCGAAGCTGATTTTGAAAAAGGATTAGACGGTATCTTTCAACTACCAAATGCAGCACGTTTTGGAGTGTACACTGCCTACAAATACTATTCTAAGCTCTTGAAGAAACTTAAAAAAACGCCCTCAGTTGCGATTGCATCTGCACGTATTAGAGTTCCAAATTATGAAAAAATGGGGGTTTTAGCCCGATCTTACGTAAATTACAGATTTAATCTTTTATAATTTATATGGAAGTTTTCTATTGGTTTTTAACCTATTTAGCCACTTTTTTATTCATGGAGTTTATGGCTTGGTTTTCACACAAATACATTATGCATGGTTTTTTGTGGTCATGGCATAAAGACCACCACAAAAAGGACCATGATTCTTGGTTTGAGCGCAATGATTTATTTTTCATCTTCTATGCAGCCGTTAGCATGAGCTTAATGGTACTATGGGGGGAATATGGCTTCTGGGCGGGTTTTCCTATGGCCGCTGGTATTTTCACCTATGGCATGACCTATTTTTTGGTTCATGACATTTTCATACACCAACGTTTTAAATTATTCCGTAATTCAAGCAGCAAATACGCGAAAGGTTTACGTCGTGCACACAAAATGCATCACAAAAACATACACAAAAACGGCGGAGAATGTTTCGGAATGCTATGGGTTCCCTTAAAATATTTTAAGTAATTTTTATTGTTTCATCCAATTGTTGGAGAACTCGCATTCGCGAAATGACTTATTTACGCTCACAAAAGTATCTTCAATTTTTTCTTTGATCCACTTCTTTACAGTGCGTACTTGTTTGTCACGTAGTGCTAAGTCCTTTATTTTGGTAAAGTCTTTAGAGTAATCTGCTTCATGTTCTTCGTAGCGGTTAACCACTTTAAGAATCTTATACTTCTTTGCTCCTCCTCTATCTTCTTCTAATAAAGGGAGTGAAATTTCGCCTTCTTTAAGACTTTTCACTTGGTTGTACAATTCAGGATCCATTTTGGTTAATTCAAAACGGGTATCGCCAGTGACAGGATTGACTATTTTACCTCCATTATTCCTGGTTTCTTTTTCATATGAAAAATTATAGGCTGCACTTTCAAAGGTGATCTCTTCGTCCAAAATACGGACCCGAATGGAATCTAGGAGTGCCTTACTTTTGTTCAATGTTTCTGCATCAACCTGTGGCATTAATAAAATGTGCCGTATGTCAATTTCTTGTCCCCGAATTTCATCAACAGTTAAAATATGCCATCCAAATTCTGTTTTAAAAGGAGAAGAAACCTCTCCTGCCTCTAAACTAAAAGCCATATTTCTAAACTCTTTGGCCATTCTTGGACGCTTTCTATGCAGAGTATATTTCCCTCCGCTAGAACGTGATCCAGGATCCTGAGAGTACAAGATTGCTTTGGAAGCAAAACTCAACCCCTTCTCCTCTACATCATTTTTAAAACCATCCAATTGGGCGATAATACGCTTTCGTTCTTCTTCTTTTACGGCCGGTTCAATAACGATTTGTGCGATCTCTAATTCAGTTCCAAAAACAGGTAAATCTTCTTTTGGAATGGATTCAAAAAAATCACGCACCTCTTCTGGTGTGATTTCTACTTTTTCAATAATATCGGCCTGCATCAATTGAGATAACTTCTGCACTTTATTAATTTCAAACAATTCTTCACGGAAGGAAAGTTCATCTGTTTTATTATAGAATTCTAGTACTTTTTCTAAACTTCCTAACTGCTGTGTGAAATAATCAATACTTTGATCAACATATGAATACACCTCTGCATCAGAAACTTCCAGACTATCCTGTATGGCATGATGCGCATAGAGCTTATCTTCCATCAACTTTCCCAATAATTCACAGCGTGTAACTCCTTTTGTTGAAATTCCCTGTGACTCCATATCGGTCAGGGTCTTGTCTATGTCTGAATCTAAAATTACATAGTCACCAACGACAGAGATTACACCGTCTAATTTAATGCGTCCTTGAGTGTCTGCCTTGGGTCCTTGAGCGAAACCTAATAAGGTCGTCAAGAACAAACATAGATTAACGATATATTTCAAACTTGTTGGCTTGTATTGCATCTTGTAAAATTTCTTGGTCAAATTGTTTAATGAACTCTAACTTGGATTGGTTGAAAACGATTTTACGAATGGTATTTTCTACCAACTGATAGGGTGCGTTTTCATTTCTTAATCGATACTCAGATACCCAGAGCAAATATACTTCGAATGAATCTTCAATGAAGAAAAATTGTGATTTTTTTAAATAATTATCAAAACTCAACAAAGGGATTTCTGGAAATCGCTGCTGAAAAGAATGCTTAGTAAACCAAATAGAGTCATTGTTTTGATAAGACGAAAATTGTATACGCAAAGAATCCAGATAACGCTTGTCTTCTTCTTGATTTAATTGAAAATGCTCTTTCACTTCATCCAGATTAGAAGCTGAGCTAGAAAGTCCAATTACACGCGCCTGCAGCACGTCTTCTTTGAGCTTGAAATTATATTTATTTTTCGTGTAATATGCCCTCATTAACGTGGGATCTACCATGGTATCTATTACCGATTTGACCAGCGATTCTTTGTAAGTTGTTGCCCATAAGTCGAGACGATAATCTTCGACCAATGCATTGAGTTCTTCTTGAGAAGATTGTTCTAGATTAAAAACAGCTTGATCATACAACAAATGTTTTTTTGCCCAAGTATTGATGGTGCTTTGCGCTAGCAAAATACTATCCTCCTTTGAAACGACCATTGGCAGTTGTTCCTCAATGTCTGATAAATACAAATAGTGACTTCCAACGCGTGCAACAACGACATCTTGGTCAACACTTGTCCATTGATTACAGGTCGATAGCCAACTCAAAACAATCCCACTAAAAATAATTTGTAATTTCATTTGATGCAAAGATTTGGTTAAAGATGGTGATTTGAATGATTACTTTTAAACGAAAAAAAACAAAATTATTGTGTCTTATTAACAAAACTAGGCAGTGATTTATTAATAAAATACATAAATGACTGTTTAACAGCGCTTTAATTGTTTATAAATATTTTTTTATTAACAATTAAAACACTAAATTGTGATCATATATTAGAGAATGAAACAACGCTTACTGCTATTTTTCTCGGTAACCATTCTTTTAACTCCAAACAGCTTGTTGGGGAATATGCCTTCCTCCCCCATAAACTCAACTAATTACACTTCTGATTACGCAACAATTGTCAACATAATTTATAAAAATGGTGTATTTAGCATCAAAGGCATGACAGGTTCCGGAAACGTAAAAATCTACAGTATTATTGGCAACGAAGTTGCATCATTTAACCAAGTAGACCTTTATAATTTTCAGCGTAACATTAGCCTCGAATTACGAACAATGTACATAGTGCGTATAGAGACTCAAGGTCAGGTAAAGCTATTCAAATTTGTAGCTCGATAAACCTTTCAATCCTAAACTTTAACGACTATAATTTGGCGCCTCTTTGGTGATTTGTATATTGTGCGGATGACTTTCGCGGATTCCAGCAGCCGTAATTTGTACAAACTGAGCTTTCGCTTTCACCTCCTCAATCGAAGAGGTTCCGCAATACCCCATTCCTGCGCGTAAACCACCGATAAACTGATGAATACTTTCGTACAAATCACCTTTGTAAGGTACACGCCCCACAATGCCCTCAGGAACAAGCTTTTTAATATCATCTTCTACATCCTGAAAGTAGCGATCTTTACTTCCTTTCTTCATGGCTTCTACTGACCCCATTCCTCTGTAGGACTTAAATTTTCTTCCTTCGTATATGATGGTTTCTCCTGGAGATTCTTTGGTCCCTGCGAGCAGTGATCCAAGCATCACCGAATCTGCACCGGCCGCAATGGCTTTTGGAATATCACCCGTGTAACGAATTCCTCCGTCAGCAATTACAGGCACACCGCTCCCTTTGATGGCATTGGCAACCGCTAAAACAGCTGAAAGCTGAGGATAACCAACCCCTGCAATGATACGTGTTGTACAAATTGACCCAGGCCCTATTCCTACCTTTACGGCATCTGCTCCGTTTTCTACTAAATATTTAGCAGCAGCAGCAGTGGCTATGTTTCCAACGACGACATCAAGCTGAGGGAAATTCTTTTTTACTTCTTTAAGAACGGTTACTACACCTTTTGTATGACCATGTGCCGTATCAATGACAATAGCATCTACTCCTACCTCAACCAGCGCTCTTGTACGTTCGATAACATCTCCCGTGACCCCTACAGCTGCAGCCACTCGTAGTCGCCCATAAGAATCTTTATTTGCAATGGGCTTGTCGGTATGCTTGGTGATGTCTCTAAAGGTAATTAAACCCACCAATTGATATTGATCATCCACCACGGGTAGCTTTTCAATTTTATGTTGCTGAAGTATACCTTCGGCTTCTGCAAGAGAAGTACCTTGGGTTACTGTAATTAAATTCTCAGATGTCATCACTTCGGTAATGGGGCGCAATAGATCTTTTTCAAAACGTAAATCTCTATTCGTAACTATTCCATTGAGTTTACCCATTGAATCTACTATCGGAATTCCACCAATCTTATAGCGTGACATGTTTTCTTTAGCATCTCCTACTGTAGCTTCTTGGCTAAGGGTAACAGGATCGAGTATCATACCGGATTCTGCGCGTTTGACCATGCGTACCTTATCTGCCTGTGCAGCAATGGTCATGTTCTTATGCAGTACGCCAATCCCCCCTTCTCTGGCCATAGCGATGGCCATTTGACTTTCGGTAACAGTATCCATCGCCGCTGATATAATGGGGATGTTTAAACTGATGTTACGGGTGAATTTAGTATTGAGTTTTACGTCTCTAGGCAATACTTCTGAATAGGCGGGAACAAGCAATACGTCGTCGTATGTAAGACCTTGTTCTAAAAATTTATCGGAGTGATTGTTCATGGCAACTACTTAAGAATTAGTTGCGAGCAAATTTACAACATTTCAACCATTAATGGGACGCAATTGGCGATTTAATTAAAGCGCGGCAAATAACCACTAGTCCGGCCAAGAAACTAAACGTCATTAATAGACCAGAAATCATTACAACATAGGCCATTGACGTATATTCTAGCCAAATCAAATAAATTCCTCCAAAGGTAAAAATGATGGAACAAAATGGCTCAATGGTTAAAAAAGTTTTCCATTTGGTGGAGATTTGCGTACCCCAAACAAGTAGCCCGAGTAGCGCAAAGATAAAGCCAATGGAGAGTACATGGGTATGTATTATGGTAAGCATTTCCCGTTGCCCCTTTTTAAATTTCATCACAGAAACTTCTTCACTATTTTCATTTCCGTTGTAATTTTCCACAATACCTGCTGGCTGATTGCTGTTGGTTTGGGCTACAAAAGATAAGCCCGTAAAGTAGCCTACACTGAGCACGAAGAGGAAAGCAAAAAGAAAACTTTTGAAAGGTTTTGAAAAGTTACGCAGTAGAAAGGTGGGTTCCATTACTGACCAACGCTAGATTTTACTTGCTTTAGGGAAGAAAACACGTGGTTGACAGAAGCAGTCATGGATTGAACCGAAATGGTAGCTCCAGAAATTGCACTGATGGTATCACCGTAGACAAAACTGGCTGCTTGCTTTTTCACAAATTGGGAGAGCCATCGCTTACTGGCAATTTCACCGCCATAATCCTCACGGTAAACCAAAACAGTAGCCTTCTTGATAGTAAATGAAGGATCGAACAGGATTAGATAGTCGAATGAATCTGTTTTGCTTGGTGCTGTACCCGTGAAGGCATAGCCTGCCAATTGTCCGTCTACATTGATTTTACGAATGTTGTGTGACAATAAATATGGACTTTGATCAATCTGAATACTTGCTTCTACCAAGGTGTAGCTATCGATAGAAAACACTGCGGTAATCTCTTTATTGATTTTTTTCTCGATGCGCTTGGCCAAAGCATTTTCATGCATTGGTAAGCCGAAAGAAAGGAAAAACATTCCTAAAAGTACGAGCGTTAAAGAGGTTGCTTTTGGCATTTGTTTAAATTCTTTACAAATATATTTTACCTTCAGTTATGTACCAAATTTTATTTAGATTAATTTTAAATAAATTAAAACCATACCCCTACTCCAACGTTGAACTGACCATATTGAGAATCGGCAACTGCTGTCCTTTTCGACTGATAATCAACCTTAAAGACTGTGCCTACAGACATATGATAACTCAATCCTAGTGTCCATTCTTCACGATCAAAAGCTGCATTTCTCGCGATTGATGACCCGACACTCTTATGGGTGTCATAGGATTCGTAACGGACAAATGCATCTAGGCGTTGACGGTTTACTATGGGTAAAAGATTGTAGGCAGTTTCTACATAAAAACCACCTAATTCGCTTCCAAGATCACGACCAGTGAGGGTGTTATACGCATCGGCATCAGTAAGGTTTGCGTGAACAAATTGTCCGCGAGCGGAGAGATTCTGCCATTTAAAACGTACATCCAAGCCCAACATGGCTACCCCAATATCACTCCCGGGAATTTGATTCTGACCATCTACTGCTTGAGTTCGACCGGCGTAACCTGCCAAACCGAGACGAAGGTTAGGAATACCATAATAATCGAGCTTTGCCGAAAGATTGAATTGATCTACAACCGACTCAGCACCTTTCTGTCGCCCACCACGTAGTCCAGAGCTCCCTTTTAATCTACCTTCTTCACCATCGTGCGACAAGAATCCATTGAACAAGTACGCTTGATAACGCAAACTTAGGGCATCTACCCTACCGGCTACACCAATTCCAATTTCTCTCCAAGTTGTGGGAACAATATATTTATCCATACTCGGACGTTCTACGCCATTGAAAGTAGTCGGTTCATGGAACTCGGCTACAATTCCCATGGGCACCAACATCAAACCTGCGCGAATATTGAGCCCATTTGCGACAGAATAGTTGACAAAAGCCTGTTCAACATACACCTCTTTCACATGCTCAAATTCAATTTCAGTAACAAACTGTACACGATCATCGAATTTATACCCAAAAAGCATCACCAAACGCTGCACATCCAATTCGCCATTTAAGTTTGTTGGTTGGTTGTACAAGACTTCACCATAACCACCAATGGTGACCCCTTGAGGAATACCACTCAAATTATTTAAAATTCGCTGATATCCATTAATTTGCTGTGCTGCAATTAAGGAATCTGTTGGCTTAGTCGTTGTTTGGGCGTGTAAAAAAACACATCCAATGGAAATAAATAAACTAGTAATATAAACTCGTGTCATTGTCCTTATTTAGATTAAATTAAAATAATAGCGCAAATATATGTTAGCAAATACT
>JAKMEK010000026.1 GCA_022425945.1 Flavobacteriaceae bacterium | reverse complement strand
GGGCTACATCGATGAATGGAATTTAGTGAAGAAGAAAATGATATTGGTGGGAGTTCTCCCCCCAAATTCTCTCGAACAAGCCATTGTGGATTATCTAGCTGCAGATCCATCTGTCACCGTATTGACTGAAACAACTTCAAACCTTTCCCATCATAGCTTTATCCAATCCATCGATACTTTTATTGCTCCCCTAGAAAAGTCAGGAGAATCGTTGTCTTCCTTCCAGCCAGAATTGTTATTGACTTTTGGAGGGATGATCGTGTCGAAAAAAATAAAAAACTTTCTTCGTCTAAATCCACCCAAAACGCATTGGCATGTGGATGAGAAAAAAGCTTATGATACCTTCTATTGTTTGACCAAACACTTACCCATAGCACCAAATTCCTTTTTTTTGGCCCTAAGGGATAAAGGCCATGATTATGTGCAGAGTGATTATTGTGTGCGTTTTTTGGCGCAATACAACAAGCAACGTTTAAGCGGGATTGATTACCTAAAAAAGATCCCATTTTCGGATTTAAAAGCCTTTGATACCATTTTTAAGCAATTGCCTAAAGATCTCTATTTACACTTGGCTAACAGCTCCACCATCCGTTATGCCCAATTGTTTCAACTCCCTCCATTAAAGGGTGTTTTTTGCAATCGTGGGACCAGTGGAATAGACGGAAGCACATCTACGGCTATGGGAGCCGCTTGGGTAAATGATGCGCCTACTGTGTTTGTTACAGGTGATTTAAGTTTTTTTTATGATGCCAATGGTTTGTGGAATAATTACTTAAAACCCACAACCCGAATTATCGTCATCAATAATTCTGGTGGAGGCATATTCCGAATCCTTCCAGGGGAGAAAGATACGCCCACTTACGACACTTATTTTGAAACGGTACAAAAGCGCTCGGCCAAGCATTTGTGTGCATTGAATGGAATTGGTTACAGTTCAACATCCAACAGTTTTGGATTAAATCTAAAACTAAGGCGCTTTTTTCGCGCGTCAAATCGCCCCCAATTATTAGAAATATTTACCCCAAGAAAAATAAATGATGCCATCTTGCTCAACTACTTTGGTTCCATGCAAGCTGAATAATGATAAATGTGTAATTTTAAAGAAAAAAATTCATGACACAAGTAAATTGGACCTCAATCAAAGATTATTCTGATATTCTTTTTGAATTCTATAATGGAGTAGCTAAAATCACCATTAACCGACCAGATGTATACAATGCTTTTCGACCAGAAACCAACAATCAAATGTTGGAAGCAATGGATATTTGTAGAGAACGCAATGACATCGATATCATTGTTTTTACTGGAGCAGGGGAGAAAGCCTTTTGTAGTGGAGGAGATCAGAATGTAAAGGGAGTAGGAGGTTATGTAGGAGAAGATGGAGTACCCCGATTAAACGTCCTTGATTTACACAAAAAAATACGTGAAATCCCCAAGCCGGTCATTGCCATGGTGAATGGTTATGCTATTGGAGGAGGACATGTTTTGCATGTTGTTTGTGATTTAACCATTGCCAGTGAAAATGCTATTTTTGGTCAAACTGGTCCCAAGGTGGGGAGTTTTGATGGAGGTTTTGGATCCTCTTATCTTGCACGTCATGTAGGGCAGAAAAAAGCCCGAGAGATTTGGTTCTTATGCCAGCAATATTCTGCACATGAGGCAGAAGAAATGGGAATGGTAAACAAAGTTGTTCCATTGGAAAACCTAGAAACAACTGTGCTGGAGTGGTGTGCTTTGATGCAAAAAAGAAGCCCATTGGCATTGCGAATGGTGAAGCGCTGTTTGAATGCAGAGTTAGACGGACAACACGGATTAATGCAGCTCGCAGGTGATGCTACGCTCATGTATTATTTAATGGATGAAGCCCATGAAGGAAAACAAGCTTTCTTGGAAAAAAGAGATCCTAATTTTAAGCAATACCCTAAATTTCCTTAATCATTTAAGATGCCGTTTATAGATGATGATAAATTAGCAGCGCTTTATAAAGAAGTAGACAAAGAAAAAAAAGCTTCTCTGTTTTTTCAGAAGCACTACTTTGATAACAAGCCAAAATTGGTACAGCTAAATCGTTACAAATACGGATTTTTTAGTTCTGCATTGATTTTGTTCGGCTTCGTTTGTTATTCGCTATTTTTTTCTGACTCACCTTTTATTGAGCAACCTACTTCAAGAGAGCAGCAGTTGATGAATAAGATTAATCTTTTGGAAAATGGATCAACGAGCAATGTTCAAATTGCACTAGCGAATCAAACAGTCTATTCGCTACAGTTTATTGCTTGTGAAAGAGACGATATACTTATGTTCTCAGAAAACTTTGTTAATTTTCGAGCACACAACTTAGATGATTTAAACGCCTATTCTTTGGGTAATTTTGCGAGTAAACAAGAAGCAGAAGTATTTAAAGAGGAATTGACAAAATTGGGACTTAACGATCTGTGGATTACTTCTTTTAAGCAAG
Source organism: Flavobacteriaceae bacterium (assembly GCA_022425945.1). Classification (GTDB taxonomy): domain Bacteria; phylum Bacteroidota; class Bacteroidia; order Flavobacteriales; family Flavobacteriaceae; genus Arcticimaribacter. Next base: position 23,873 of record JAKMEK010000026.1, on the reverse strand, counting down.
GCGAACGTATCTTACTCAATGATGAATGAAGAATAAAGTTAGCATTTGGATCGAGGCAGCTCGTCTGAGAACATTACCCTTGTCTATTGCGGGTATTATTGTGGGTAATGGGATGGCATTTGTAAAAGGCAATTTCTCAATTCTCATTTTTGTGTTTTCTCTTTTAACCACCATTTTATTTCAAGTTTTATCCAACTTTGCCAACGATTATGGTGATGGTGTGAAAGGAACAGATAATGCTGCACGTATTGGCCCTGCACGTGTCATACAACAAGGTTTGTTAACACCCGCAGAATTAAAAAGAGGAATGCAATGGTGCACCTTGTTTAGCCTGATTTCAGCACTGGTGCTGATAGGCTTGTCCTTTGATACTTCCGAACTTTATGCAGCACTATTTTTTATCATCCTAGGGATCGTTAGTATAGTCGCAGCAATTAAGTACACCGTGGGAGATTCTGCCTATGGTTATTATGCCCTTGGAGACGTATTTGTATTTGTCTTTTTTGGTGGGTTAAGTGTTCTGGGATCATTCTATCTCCAGACTAAATTTTTTTATTTGGAGTTGTTGTTACCAGCCATAAGTATTGGCTTATTCAGTACAGCGGTGCTCAACTTGAATAATCTCCGTGATATGGAAAACGATTTGGTGTCGAATAAAATTACCCTTCCCATTTTATTGGGACAGAAAAATGGCAAACGCTATCATTATTTTTTGATTGTGGTTGGGTTATTGTGTACCCTCTTTTATGCTTATTTTGAAGGTGCTGCATGGGTGTTTTTTTTGCCTTTGGTTATGATTGTTCCTTTTGGAAAACACCTTAAGCGTGTACATGTATCTTCTGGAGGGGCCTCCTTTGATCCTGAATTAAAAGTAGTTGCGCTAAGCACCTTTGCTTTTTCAATTCTGTTGGTGACCGCTTTTATCATTGATCTTCTATGGTAGCAACTTATAAAAGGCACATATTAAATTTTAGGCGCCCCAGTGGAACCTCGCGTGGTATTTTAACTCAAAAAGAAACCTGGTATATTTTGATTGAAAAAGATCAAAAAAGGGGAATAGGGGAGTGTGGAATTCTTCGTGGTCTTAGTTGTGATGATCGACCAGACTATGAAGAGAAGTTAGCCTGGACATGTAAAAACATTCACTTAGGGAAAGAATTATTATACACTGCTTTAACCGAATTTCCGTCCATACAAATGGGTGTAGAAATGGCGTTTTTGTCATTAGATTCAGAGGATGATTTTACCCTTTTTTCCAATGATTTCGCCTACGGAAAGTCTCCTGTAGCAATCAATGGTCTTATATGGATGGGGGATGTTGATTTTATGTTGGCACAGGTTGAAGAAAAAATACAGCAGGGTTTCTCGTGCATTAAAATGAAAGTTGGTGCAATTGACTTTGCGGAAGAATTATCTATTTTAACAGCCATCCGAAAGCGATATTCAAGCGAAGAAATGCTTTTGCGAGTTGATGCAAATGGCGCTTTCAAAGAGGATGCCCTAGACAAATTACATGAATTAGCCGCATTGGATATTCACTCTATCGAGCAGCCTATTGCAGCTGGAAACTGGAAGAAAATGAGACGTCTGTGCGAGGAAACCCCACTTCCGATAGCGCTAGATGAAGAGTTAATTGGGGTCTTTTCTAGGGAAGATAAAGTCGCATTACTCGATAAAATCCAGCCACATTACATTATCCTTAAACCTAGTTTTATTGGTGGCTTCACTGGGACATCAGAATGGGTTGACTTGGCCGAAGAACGCGGAATAAAGAGTTGGGTAACAAGTGCCTTAGAAAGTAATGTTGGTTTAAACGCTATTGCACAGTGGACGTACCATCAAGGCTTTGAGGGGTACCAAGGATTAGGTACCGGAAGTTTGTTTACCAACAATATATCCTCTCCATTAACCATAGAAAATGGCTATATTACCATTGATAATAATAAAGTATGGACGAATCTAGATCAAATCTTTTCTTAGAAAATTTTCACCCAAAAAAAATGCCTTTCGCTTGGTATTTATTAGGGTCGCTAATCATAATTATTTTTAGTTTTTTGGGTCAAATCCCTAGTTTCTTCTTTTTGCCAGAACAGGTGGTAGTATCAACAAATCCAATGGATGTTTTTGCTCATTTGGATTCTAATCTCACCCTTTCTTTTTTGTTAATCCCTTCACTTGTTGCTTTTTTTGGATTTTTATTGGTTGTAAAGTATTTGCACAAGCAAACACTTCCATCGGTTACCACCGCTCGAAAAAAGATTGACATGAAGCGTATTTTATTTGGTTTTACTTTTTGGGCTATTTTAAGTGCTGCTTTTTTTGGCCTTGACCTTTTTCTATCCCCTGAAGATTATCAATGGAATTTTAAGCTCGTTCCATTTTTAATCATGCTACTTATTGCGGTTGCGCTTATTCCGTTTCAATCGGCATTGGAAGAATGGATTTTCCGTGGCTATCTGATGCAAGGTTTTGCTACATTGACCAAAAGCCGTTTTTTATCTTTGGTACTCACTTCCGTCATTTTCGGCTCCTTGCATTTGTTTAACCCTGAGATAGGTAAGTTGGGATATGGTCTTTTGGCATATTATATAGGGACTGGCTTTTTTTTCGGTATCATGACCTTAATGGACGAAGGCATCGAATTAGCGATTGGTTTTCATGTAGCCAATAACCTTATTACGGCTTTGCTGGTAACGGCAGATTGGACAGCATTTCAGACGGAATCCTTGTTCAAAGACGTTTCAACTCCGAGTTTAATGCCCGAGTTGGTTGTTTTTTTACTCATTGTATACCCACTAACCCTCTTGTTCCTTGGAAGAAAATACCAATGGAAGAACTGGAGACATAAACTAACAGCTACTGTTCATGACAACTAAACCAAACTATAAAAACATCCATAACCGTTTTCGTTTGGATGGGGTGCATTATCGGTTTTCAGATTTATCAGAAGTCGCTTATTCTTTGATCAAAGAAGGGGAGGATCACGAACGTGCCATTGGCGACTTTTTGATGGATTGGATTCGACCAAATGATACAATTAGCCTTAAAACATCTGGTTCTACAGGTTCTCCTAAATGGATAAGCTATCACAAACAATCCATGGTCAATTCTGCTTTGGCTACAGGAGATCATTTTGGTTTATCGATCGGTGATCGCGCCTTACATTGTTTAAATGCTGATTTTATTGCAGGAAAGATGATGCTTGTTCGTGCGATGATTTTAGGTTTAGAAATTGATTTGGTTCCCCCGCAAGGGAATGTTTTACTTCATTCTGACAAAACCTATGACTTTGCAGCGATGGTTCCGCTTCAAGTCGCTAACGCGTTTAAAGAATTAGATCGCGTAAAGACCCTGCTCATAGGTGGAGCACCCAGCTCAACTAAATTAAAAGCCGAATTAAAGAATAAGAAAACAGTGTGTTTTGAAACCTATGGAATGACAGAAACCTTAACCCATATTGCCTCAAGAAGGATAAATGGAGGTGTAAATCATTTTGCCACTCTTCCAAATGTAAAAATCAGTCAAGATGAACGGGACTGCTTGGTGATCGAGGTTCCATATCTAACTGAAGAAAAAATCATCACCAACGATTTGGTTGTACTTAAAGATGATAGGACGTTTACGCTAAAAGGACGGGTAGATAATGTAATCAACACAGGAGGAGTAAAAGTGCTGCCCGAAGAAGTTGAAGCAAAAATTTCTGCTCATATGGACCTTCCATTTTTGGTGGGATCCATAGACGATTCCCATTTGGGTCAAATGATTGTCTTATTGATAGAAGGGGAGTCTGCGGATAATCTCCTTGAGGATTTAGCGAAAATTGAGCAAATGACTAAATACGAAATGCCAAAGCAGGTGTATCACTTAAAAGAATTTATACGAACAGCCAACGGTAAAGTTAAGCGAAAAGACACCTTTGCTTTGTTAAACCTGTAAAACGCCCATATTAAAGCGTTCTGTAATTGGTGCATGGTTTGCGGCTTCTATTCCCATACTGATCCATTTTCGTGTGTCTACAGGGTTTATGATGGCATCTGTCCATAGTCGTGCAGCTCCATACTCAGGTTTTGTCTGCTTATCGTAGCGCCCTTTGATCTTTTTGAATAATTCCTCTTGTTCTTCTTCTGCTATTTTAACACCTTTCTTCTTGAGTGAACTGGCTTCGATTTGCATTAAAACCTTAGCTGCTTGAGCGCCGCCCATTACTGCCATTTCTGCGGAAGGCCAAGCGACAATTAACCGTGGATCAAAAGCTTTTCCACACATGGCATAGTTTCCGGCTCCATAAGAATTTCCAGTAATGATGGTGAATTTAGGGACTACTGAGTTGGATTGAGCATTCACCATTTTTGCACCATCTTTGATGATTCCTCCATGTTCTGCTTTACTACCCACCATAAAACCAGTTACATCTTGAAGGAAGACAAGCGGAATTTTCTTTTGATTACAATTGGCAATAAAGCGCGTGGCTTTATCAGCAGCATCCCCATAGATAACTCCTCCCAGTTGCATTTCACCCTTTTTAGATTTTATAACTTTACGTTGATTGGCAACAATGCCTACGGCCCAACCATCGATGCGTGCATAGGCGGTTATGATGGTCTTTCCGTAGCCTGCTTTGTATTCGTCGTATTCGCCTTGATCAACCAATTGTTCAATGATAGGGTAGGTGTCGTAAGGTGTTGAACGTTTTGCGGGCAAGAGCCCAAAGAGTTGTTCATCATTTGCTTTGGGTGATTGTGGTTTGACGCGATTAAAGCCTGCCTTTTCGGGTTCTCCGATTTTATCAATCAGGGAGCGAATTTTATTCAAGGCAGCTTTATCATCAGGAACGTTATAGTCGGTGACACCGCTAATTTCTGAGTGAGTCGAAGCCCCGCCAAGTGTTTCGTTATCAATCTCTTCTCCAATAGCTGCTTTCACAAGATAGCTACCTGCCAAAAAGATACTCCCAGTTTTATCTACAATAAGGGATTCGTCTGACATGATCGGAAGATAAGCTCCACCAGCAACACAGCTCCCCATAACAGCAGCAATTTGGGTAATGCCCAAACTGCTCATTTTGGCATTGTTGCGAAAAATACGTCCGAAGTGTTCTTTGTCGGGAAAAATTTCGTCTTGCATGGGGAGGAAAACTCCAGCTGAGTCAACCAAATATACGATGGGGAGTCTATTCTCCATGGCAATTTCTTGTGCTCGTAGGTTTTTTTTGCCCGCCATTGGGAACCATGCACCCGCTTTAACTGAGGCATCATTCGCCACAATTACGCAGAGGCGTTTTTTTATATAACCCAATACCACAATTACGCCAGCTGCAGGAGCACCTCCATAATCTTCATACATTTCATGTGCAGCAAAAGCACCAATCTCTATCTGTTTTGATTTTGGATCAACTAAGGCGTTGATGCGCTCACGGGCTGTCATTTTTCCTTGGTCTCTTAACTTCTGAAGCTGTTTTTTCCCTCCTCCAAGTTTTATTTGCGCTAATTTTTTATCGACGTCAGACCAACGCAATTTGTTGTGATCTTCGTTTTTATTGAAGTCTAAATCCATGACAAACTTTTGTTAAAAATAAGAAAGATTCTAGCACAAATCGCCTTATTCAAGGAAAAGAAATTACGGGAGCATTCATAAAAATAAAAGTCCGATATTTGCCTTGGAAGAAATCAACTATGAGTTTAAACAAAAACAAAATCTTTAGGGTTACTGCATTTATTCTTGCTTTGTTAGGAACAGCATTAATTCTATTGGGTTTACTGAAGTATCGTGAATATGCCATTGGATTTTCTGTGGCTGGAGTTGGGTTTTATGCCGTTGCATGGGCCTTTAATGCTTTAAAGGGAAGGATTTAATTATGTCAGAAGATAAGAAAGTTATTTTTTCAATGTCGGGGGTTAGCAAAACCTATCCAGACGCACAACAGCCTGTTTTAAAAAACATCTACCTAAGCTTTTTTTACGGAGCTAAAATTGGAATTTTAGGTCTCAATGGTTCTGGTAAGTCTACACTGCTCAAAATCATTGCTGGGCAAGAAAAAAATTTTCAAGGTGACGTTGTCTTTTCGCAGGATTATTCTGTGGGATATTTGGAACAAGAGCCTCAGATGGACGAAGATAAGACCGTATTGGAGATCGTCAAGGAAGGAGTTGCAAAAACAGTAGCTGTACTGGATGAATACAACAGTATAAACGATCAATTTGGATTACCTGAAGTCTACGAAAATGCGGACAAAATGCAGCAGTTAATGGATCGTCAGGCACAATTGCAAGATGAAATTGATGCTGCAAATGCGTGGGAGTTGGACACTCAACTTGAAATCGCTATGGATGCCTTGCGTACTCCACCGAGTGATCAGAAAATAGGTGTACTCTCTGGGGGAGAACGCCGTCGAGTTGCTCTATGTCGTTTGTTGCTTCAACAACCCGACGTATTGCTTTTAGATGAACCAACCAACCACCTGGATGCTGAATCGGTACATTGGTTAGAGCACCATTTAGCACAGTATAAAGGAACCGTAATTGCGGTAACGCACGACCGTTATTTCCTTGATAATGTAGCTGGGTGGATATTGGAATTAGATCGTGGGGAAGGAATTCCTTGGAAAGGAAATTACTCCTCTTGGTTGGATCAAAAGTCTAAACGTTTAGCCCAAGAACAAAAGCAAGCATCAAAGCGTCAAAAGACCTTAGAGCGCGAGCTGGAATGGGTGCGTATGGCCCCTAAAGGTCGACAAAGTAAGCAGAAAGCCCGTTTGTCAAATTATGACAAACTGATGAGTCAAGACCAGGCTCAGGTGCAAGATAAATTGGAGATTTTTATTCCCAATGGTCCTCGTTTGGGAACCAATGTTATTGAAGCGAAGGGAGTTGCCAAGGCCTTTGGTGACAAGTTGCTGTATGATGATCTGAACTTTGTTTTACCACAAGCAGGAATCGTTGGGGTTATTGGACCGAATGGTGCTGGTAAGTCAACAATTTTTAAGATGATCATGGATCAAGAAAATCCAGATGGTGGAACCTTTGCTGTTGGAGAAACAGTGAAGCTAGCTTATGTAGATCAAACACATTCTAACATTGATCCCAACAAGAGTATTTGGCAAAATTTCTCCGACGAACAAGAACTGATCATGTTGGGCGGCAAGCAAGTCAATACTCGTGCATTCTTGAGTCGTTTTAATTTTAGTGGAAATGAGCAAAACAAAAAAGTGAGTTCCTTGTCCGGTGGACAACGAAATCGCCTGCATTTGGCCATGACACTGAAAGAAGAAGGAAATGTATTGTTACTCGATGAGCCTACCAATGATTTGGATGTTAACACCCTCCGTGCCTTAGAAGAAGGTCTCGAAAACTTTGCAGGTTGTGCAGTCGTTATTTCTCACGACCGTTGGTTCTTAGATCGAATCTGTACCCATATTCTAGCTTTTGAAGGCGATTCTCAAGTTTACTTTTTTGAAGGTTCTTATTCTGACTATGAAGAGAACAAGAAAAAGCGTTTGGGCGGGGATCTCATTCCTAAGCGTATACAATACAAAAAACTGACCCGTAATTAATAAATCTTTTTTCATGTCTATTCCTGAATTTTTGACGCAAACCTACTTTGAAAACACTGTTCAGCAATATGCTTTTTTTGTCTTATTCCTGTTTTTAGGACTTGTCTTAAAACGTTACATTGGCGGATACCTAGGTGGAATTCTATTTCGTTTATTGGGAAAAAGTGCAAATGAACTTGGACGTGCTCGTTTTGATGATCGTTTGCGCAAGCCATTAAATCAACTCGTGTTTTTTGGTGCGGTATTTTTAGCCGCCCAACAGCTACATTTCCCATCGAGTTGGAATATGGCATCTACAGAAGAATTTGGTTTACGATTGTTTTTAACCAAAGGCTTCTCTTTGGTTTACGCCTACATCGTTTTTTGGACCTTACTGAGGCTTATAGATTTTATCGGCGAAATTATGACCAGACGTGCAGCGGCAACGGATAATAAAATGGATGACCAAATCGTCCCTTTTGCTATCGAAATTGCCAAAGTATTGATTATCATTCTCGGATCTTTAACTGTTATGAGCAGTGTTTTTGATGTCAACGTGGCTGCCTTGGCAACAGGACTCGGAATAGGAGGAATTGCTATCGCAATGGCCTCGAAAGAAAGTTTGGAGAACCTTCTGGGCTCTTTTACCATTTTTTTGGACAAGCCTTTTACCTATGGAGATGTGGTTACAGTGAATGGATTTACCGGAACGGTTGAAAAAGTTGGTTTCCGCAGTACACGCATACGTACTTTTGACAAAAGTATTGTCACGGTACCTAACAAAAATATGGTCAATGCTGAATTAGACAATTTGGGGGTTCGCCCAATACGAAGGGTGAAATTCAATATCGGATTAACCTATGGAACAAGCGTTGAGCAAATCAAAAGCATTGTTTCCCAATTGGAAGAAATGATTGATGCTCACCCCAAGACAACCACTGGTGATGCACGGGTACGTTTTCAAGAATTTGGCGGAAGTTCCTTAGATCTTCTTGTGATTTATTTTGTCGACAGTCCAAACTGGGATTTACTCATTGACACCCGACAAGAAATCAACTTTAGTATTATTGAAATCATTCAAGCCAATGGCAGTGATTTTGCTTTTCCGACAACTTCGGTTTATTTAGAGAAGTAATTAGCATCGTTTTTTTTCCTAAATTTAGGTGATGGAAAAAATGAAGCAGAGGATATGTGTGATAGGAGCTGGTCCATCGGGCATAGCAGCAATTAAGAATATTCGAGATAAAGGTTTAGCGGTACAGGCCTATGACTTTAATCATGATGTAGGTGGGAATTGGATTTTTTCTGAGAATGCCAGTCATTCAAGTGTGTTTGAAACCACACATATTATCAGTTCAAAAACCTTGTCGCAATACGAAGATTTCCCTTTTCCGGAAGGCGTGGCAGATTATCCATCGCATACAGAACTGAGAGATTATTTTCAGTCCTATGCCAAGCATTTTGATCTGTATTCATCCATACAATTTAACACCTTAGTTAAACATTGTCATCGCCAAGGGGAGGACCGATGGGAAGTAACCATCGAAAGAGAGGGAAAAGAAACGAAAGAAGTGTTTACCGATTTGGTGGTTTGTAACGGACACCATTGGCTCCCTAAGCATCCAACTTATCCTGGAAATTTCACCGGAACCTATTTGCATTCTCATGAATTTAAGAAGGCAGCCCCTTTTGCAGATAAAAAAGTGCTTGTTATCGGAGGTGGAAATTCTGCCTGTGATGTAGCTGTTGAAACGAGTCGTATTAGTACTAAAACAAGCATTAGTTGGCGGAGAGGCTACAGGATTCTTCCGAAGTTTTTGATGGGTAAGCCCTCAGACGTCTTTGCTAGTTCAATGACTTTTCTACCCATTGCTATGCGCAATTTCCTTGCGGGTATATTGGTCAAACTCACTACTGGATCAAATGAACTCTATGGCCTGCCAAAAGTGGAACACAAATTTGGTGCAACGCACCCTACAGTCAATAGTGAGTTACTATATAAAATAAGACATGGTAACGTAAACCCAAAGGGAGAGATTTCGCATTTTGAAGGGAAAACAGTGTATTTTAAAGATGGATCGGCTGAAAGCTTTGATGTTATTATTGCCTGTACAGGCTTTGTTTTGGCACATCCATTTTTTGATAAAGAATTTTTGAATTACAGCGAAGGTCCCGTTCCATTGTACCTCAAAATGTTTCATCCCAATTACGCAAATTTATTCTTCATTGGTATGTTTCAGCCCCTAGGGTGTATTTGGCCTGGAGCGGAACAACAGAGTAAACTCGCTGCACTTGCATTAACGGGAGAGTGGGAACGGCCCTCGAACATAGAACAACTTTGTGCAAGAGAGGTTAGTCATCCACACATGAAACAAATAGCTACATCTCGTCACACAATCACCGTAGACTTTCACAAGTTTATTCGTGATATAAAGCGACAAATTAAAAACATCCGTTCCATTAAAAAAGTTGCCTAATGCTTAAAAACCGCAAATTTAGATTTTTCTTCTATTTTTTATTAGCCCTCTATTTATTGGGGAACTACAGCTTATCAGATGAAAAAACCTTGGAAGAGTTAGCACCAATCTATGCAAAGGCTCCTTCTGCGTTTCTGGAGATTGATGGCATCAATATCCATTATCGCGATGAGGGAGAAGGAGAAGTAATCGTTTTGGTACATGGAACGGGATCTTCGTTGCATACTTGGGATGACTGGACAAAAGAACTGGTTAAAACCCATCGTGTTATCCGTTTTGATTTGCCAGCTTATGGATTAACAGGAGCAGATCCAAAAAAGCGATATTCATCCTTAGATTATGTTCATCTTTTGGATACCTTCTTAGATAAATTGGCTGTAAATGAATTTTATCTAGGTGGAAACTCGTTAGGCGGTTTAGTATCATGGCTATATACTTCCTATCATGGAGAAAAAGTAAAAAAACTTTTCTTGTTGGATCCAAGTGGTTTTCCATTTAATTCAACGCCCTTTGTCATACAACTGGCCAAAACACCCGTTTTAAATCAACTGTTGCGTTATTTTACGCCCAAGAGCTTTATTGAAAAAAACCTGAAGGAAGTTTATTATGATGATCGTTTGATTCGTCAAGAAGTAATCGATCGCTATCATAGCCTTACCTTATTTACAGGCAATCGTCAAGCCTTTATCGACAGGGCGCATATTGAACGAGAATATTATACAGACCGCTTGGCGTTAATTCAAAACCAAACCCTTATTCTTTGGGGGGAAGATGATGCTTGGATTCCCGTTACTGATGCAGAAAAGTTCAACACTGCTGTGCAAAATTCAAGGGTGGAGATTATGCCAAAAACGGGTCATGTTCCCATGGAGGAACGTCCTGAGGAAAGTTTAGGGATTGTGATGGATTTTATTCTTAACTAAGGATCAATTCCATTTTAATGTCAGAGCGTGCATAATGGCTATTGCTCTCGAGTTCAACTTCCACAAAGCCATATTTTCTGTAAATATGAATAGAGTTATCTAGCCGCCTACTGGAATAGAGTATGATCTTGTTCCAATGATGTTGCTCGGCAAATTGAATGGCAAATTGCATCATGGTATTGCCAAAACCTTTCCCTCTATGTAACGGGGCAATAGCCATTTTGCTAAATTCGAAAAGCTTATCCTCTTTTTTGATGAACGCAAAGGTTCCAATCAGCTCTGAATCTATTTCAGCCATGATGATGTGTCCACCCTTATCTAGAATAGCTTTTTTGGGATGACTAAGCACCTCTTCATCAATTGGTTCAACAACAAAAAACTTATCTAACCATTCAATGTTTAATGCTTTGAAAGCATCTGCGTCTTCGGGCGTATATTTCCGAAAACGTAAATTACTCATTTCCGGTCATGTCTTCCGGACGAACCCATGCATCAAATTCATCTGCTGTGAGGTAGTCTAGGGCAAGAGCAGCTGCTTTTAAAGTAGTACCCTCCTCGTGGGCTTTATTTGCGATTTCTGCCGCTTTGTAATAGCCAATTTTAGTATTCAATGCCGTTACCAACATTAGTGAGTTGTTGACGAGTTCATCAATCCGTGTTTGGTTGGGTTCTATACCATTCACACAGTTAAGGGTAAAACTTACACAAGCATCGCCGATTAGGCGAGCGGATTGAAGTATATTGGCTGCCATCATGGGTTTAAACACATTTAACTCATAGTGACCCTGTGTTCCTCCCACTGCGATTGCAACATCGTTCCCCATTACCTGTGCACATACCATAGTAAGGGCCTCACATTGTGTAGGATTAACTTTTCCTGGCATGATAGAACTTCCGGGTTCATTGGCAGGAATGATGATTTCTCCGATACCTGAACGTGGCCCAGAAGCCATCAGTCGGATATCATTTCCAATTTTATTTAAGGAAACAGCAAGCTGTTTCAGTGCTCCATGGGTTTCTACAATCGCATCGTGAGCAGCGAGCGCCTCAAACTTGTTATGTGCAGTTATAAAGGGTAAACCAGTAAATTCTGCAATGTATTCGGCAACTCGTTTACTATAACCCTTGGGTGTGTTTATTCCTGTTCCTACGGCTGTTCCTCCTAATGCAACTTCTGCTAAATGCGCTAAAGTAAAATCTAGAGCGGCTAATCCGTGATCTAATTGGGATACATAACCAGAAAATTCTTGTCCGAGGGTGAGGGGAGTAGCATCCATGAGGTGCGTACGTCCAATTTTCACGACTGATTTGAAGGCTTTAGCTTTGGCATCGAGTGCGTCGCGGAGCTGTTTTACTCCAGGAATGGTAACTTCAACTACCTTTTTGAACGCAGCAATATGCATTCCGGTTGGGAAGGTGTCGTTTGAAGATTGCGATTTATTTACATCATCGTTTGGGGCAAGTGTTTTTTCTCCTTCCCCCAGAGAATTCCCAGCAATGAAGTGGGCACGATTGGCAATCACTTCATAGACATTCATATTACTTTGCGTACCAGAGCCCGTTTGCCAAATGACAAGCGGAAATTGATCGTCTAGCTCGCCTGCAAGAATTTCATCGCATACTTGGGCAATCAAATCACGTTTTGTAATGTCCAAAACACCTAGTTCGTGATTGGTAAAGGCTGCCGCTTTCTTTAAATATGCAAAACCATGTACTATTTCAATTGGCATAGAGCCGGGGTCACCAATTTTAAAGTTCGACCGAGATCGTTCGGTTTGTGCTCCCCACAATACGTTTTTAGGTACTTTAACTTCTCCCAGCGTGTCTTTTTCTATACGGTAGTTCATTGTAATTCTTTTGCCACAAAAATAAGACAAAAAAGCTTGGTTCCCTACTGTGAATAGCTTTGTGAATAAAAAAAGAATTCCCATTGTGAGAATGGTATAAATGCCTTAATTTTGACACAAATTGAAAAACATGTTTGAATTCGACCAATATTTAGGTTTTCTTTCCTTTTTAACCATTTTAACCATCGGTTTTTGGCTAATGATCTTTTTATTAACCTTTGTGATACCTTATTGGTTGACCGGAGCTTTTTTAGAGTGGTTACAAGAGCGTAAAGAAGCGAAACAAGAAATCAAGGAGTAAGCATTGCTCACTTTATATGGATAAAAAAAACACCGCAATCGCGGTGTTTTTTTATGTCCATATTTATCAATCCATTAGAAATCAAATTCGCCGCCATCACCGCCTTGATCAGCAGCAGATCTGTTTGACTTTTTACGATTGCTTTTGTTTTCGTTAATGCGATAGGTGAATGTGAAAATATAGGTAGGTTGTCTCCATTGGAATTCTGAATAGTTTGTGAAAACAGCCGTTTCAGTTCTGCTTTTTCTTCTACTAGAATTAAAGATATCGGATGCTCTAAATGAAAGGGTTCCTTTATTATTAAATAGGTTTTTATTGAGCGCTCCAGACATGGAGAAAATTCCCTCAGAAGTGGTTTGTGCGGTTGCTCTTGGACCTCTGTAAAAAGCCCTTAATTGGGTTGTTAGTCCAAGAGGCAATGGAAAACTTGCATTTACTCTCGCAAACCAACTAATAATTTCAGCATCCAATGGTTGGTTTTCATACGAACCTATGGTTTCTGAATTGAATATATTGAAGTTACCGCTTATACGTACTTGTCTTCTTGGAGAATAAGTTAGGGTGAATTCTGTTCCGGTACGATTGTTTTTAGCCAAATTAATGGATGTTGACCGAAGTGCAGGAACATCGATAATAGGGTCATCACTAACACGTACAATAGTACCTGTAGCTTCTGTGATTGTTGTGATAACTTGGTTTTCAGTTGAATAGTAGATCGAACCATTTAAGGTTAAATTATCCCATCGTTTTAGGTAACCAAAATCAAATGAATTTGCATAAGATGGATCTAGGTCAGGGTTTCCTTGTCGAAAGAAAGTTAGGCTTGTTAGGGATTGAAATGGATTCAGTGACCAAGAGCGTGGACGTCGTACTCTTCGGCTGTATCCCAAAGTAATGTTTTCGCGTTCATTGAATTCGTACGAAAGATTGACAGTAGGAAACCAATCTGTGTATTTTTTCTCCTTATAAATATTTGCTGTACGTTGATCGATCACAATTTTAGTGTTTTCCATTCGCAACCCTAAGAGATATGAAAATTGATCAATTTTTTTCCCAAACTGTGTATAAGCAGCTTGAACGTTCTGCGTAAATCCTAAGTAATTTGTTAAATCTGCATTTAAAGTGGAAATGTTGTTGTTGATGTCAAATACTTGATAATCAGTATTTTGTGTAGTAAAATTCCCGCGATAACCAATTTCAAATTGTGTATTTTCGTCAATTGGATAGACATAGTCTAACTGAAGTAAGTTTCTTTTTTGGGTTTCGTCTGTAGATGACGATTGATCAAATACATTTGAGTTATCTGCAAAATCAGATTCATCCTCAGAACTTTTTTCAGCCTGAAATTCAATGACAAGTTCATGTCCATCGTCATTGAACTTTTTAGTGAAGTTTGCGGTAAATTGTCTTGAGTTATCAGTTTCTGTTTCATCCTGATAACGACCCAAGCGGTTCAGAACTCCTCCATTACTATCAAGATCTTCAATTATGGTCGTATTATTGCTGCTATTATTCGATCGTCTAACAAAACTACTTAGTGTAAATGAGGTAGCCTCGTCAAAAAAGTATTCGGCCCCAAGGGTTATGAAAAAGCGTTCACGATTACGTTTATAGTCCCGTGATTCATTTGTAACTGTACTCGCAGCGTCTTGATTAAAATATTCGCTATTAAATACACCACCACCTAACGATTCTCCATTGTTGTATGATGTAGTTGTAAAGACATTAAGTTTTTTATTCCTCCAATTCAAAGAAGCAGATCCTCCATAAGTAGATGGTACTCCACCATTTAGAATAAATGATCCATTGAAACCAGCCAATTCCTCTCTTTTCAAAATGATATTCAGGATTCCTGCTGTCCCAGAGGCTTCATAGCGCGCTGAGGGAGAGGTAATTACTTCCACCTTTTCGATGGATTCTGCCGGCAGCTGACGCAGTGCATCGGGACCAGAAAGTCCAACTAAACCGGAAGGTTTACCGTTGATTAGAATGCGTACATTATCATTTCCACGCAAAGAGATGGCTCCATCAACATCGACTGAGACCGAGGGTATATTGTCCATAACATCTGAAACGCTTCCTCCACGCACGGTGATGTCTTTTCCGACATTATAAACGCGTTTGTCCAAACGAATTTCTACCTCGGTACGTTCTGCTACCAATTCAACTTCATCGAGTGAATTTGTGTTAATGCTGAGTTCTATGGTGCCCAGATCAGTTGCGGAACGAAGCACAACATCTTCTTGTATGGATTTATCAAATGAAATGTATTCTGTGGTGATGGTGTATCGACCCGGAAATACCTCGAATGAAAAAGTACCGTCTTGTGTAGTAATTCCGCCCTGAAGCATGTTTGGTCGACGGTCATTTTGCAAGGTTATGGTGGCGTACTCCAAGGGCTCTTGCGTTTCTTGGTCGAGTACTTTTCCTGATAATAGTAGCTTGGCTGGACGCTGTCTTTCTGTAGGTTGTTGAGCGCTAGCAAAATAGCCTAATAAAAGAGTAAGGCTATATAAAACAATTTTCTTCATAGTTATTTTTAACTCCTATTAGACATCTAATTGCCCAAAAAGTTTCAATAAAAATGAACTTATTTTAAAAAATTAATCAATTTTTCTATTGGGCGAGCAATCACTGCCTTTTTACCATTCGAAATAATGGGACGCTCCATTAATTTCGGTTGTTCGAGCATGGCATTTACAAGCTCCTTATTACTCAAATCTTTTCCTTTAAAATCGCTTTTCCAAATGGCTTCAGCTGTACGGATTAGTTTTTCTGGAGCATAGTCCAATTGTTGCATGAGCTCTTCCAATTGACCGCTTGATAGGGGAGCATCAAAATAATTGACAATGCTTATTTCATGAGGAGTAGCTTCTAGATATTGCAGGGCCTCTCTTGATTTTCGGCAACGTGGATTGTGGTAAATGGTTAGTTTCATAGTGTTCTTTTTTATAGCGTATCGGATTCTGGTTTTTGTCCCATATACATGAGGTATGCTTTGAGGAAATTATCAATATTTCCGTTCAGAATTCCGTCTACATCACTTGTTTCTTCTTGGGTTCGTACATCTTTCACAAGCTTATAGGGTTGCATGACATAATTTCGAATCTGCGAGCCCCATTCAATTTTCTTTTTCGAAGCTTCTATTTCATCCCGTGCGGCCATTTTTTTCTGTAGCTCTATTTCATACAATTGCGATTTGAGCAATTGCATGGCTTTGGCTTTATTCTCCAATTGCGAACGGGTTTCAGAATTTTCAATCATAATGCCCGATGGTGCATGTCTTAATCGAACAGCAGTTTCAATTTTATTTACCCCTTGGCCACCTGCACCACTAGAGCGCATCGTTTCCCACGTTATTTCTGATGAATTTATGATGATTTCAATACTGTCGTCAACAAGAGGATAGACATAAACCGATGCAAAAGATGTATGCCGTTTAGCATTGCTATCAAAGGGAGAAATGCGTACCAGTCGATGTACACCGTTTTCCCCTTTAAGCCATCCAAAGGCAAAATCACCTTCAATCTCAATGGTAACGGTTTTAATTCCCGCTACATCTCCCGCCTGATGGTTGAGTTCTTTGACTTTAAAGCCCTGTTTTTCTGCCCACATTAAGTACATGCGCATCAACATTTCTGCCCAATCACAGCTTTCGGTGCCACCTGCGCCTGCCGTGATTTGGAGTACAGCATTTAGTGCATCTCCTTCGTCAGATAGCATATTGCGAAACTCGATATCTTCGAGAGCATCTAATAGCTGTTGATGTGTTGCTTTAAGTTCAGTTTCGGAAACATCCCCAGCTTTATAAAATTCATATAATACTTCTAAGTCCTCGGCCAATTGTTTGGCCGCATTGAAATCGCTCACCCATTTTTTTAAGGTACGCAACTGCTTCATATGGACTTCTGCTTTCTTGGGATCATTCCAAAACGAAGGGTCTAGCGTGACTTCCTCTTCATTTCGAATCTGTATTTCTTTGGCATCAATGTCAAAGATACCTCCTTAACGCACCAAGGCGCTCAAATAGATCTTTTAGCTGATCTGATGTTAACATCTGTTTTTTTTTGTAAAAATAGAATTAAACTTTGCTTTATTCTTTTTCAAGCATATATATTTTTAACTTGAGAACTCAATTTTAACATATGAAATCAAGATTTATCCCTCTACTGGTGTTTAGTTTAGTGCTAACGATTGGTCATGGTCAACGCAAGCGCAAAACTATTGCTCCGCCACCCCCACCAACATCGGTATTTTCCCTTGGAAAAGAGTACAATGGTTTTTTTAATTTCAGTTATGATGACAACACAGGTAAGCTCTACCTCAAGGTAAACAAAACCAGTCAAGTAAATGCTGATTTTCTCTATATCAATGGCCTTAGCGCAGGTATAGGTAGTAATGACATAGGTCTCGATCGAGGACAATTAGGAAACGAACGTGTTGTTCATTTTTCCAAAATGGGTGATAAATTGATGTTGGTACAACCCAATTTGGACTACAGAAGTACTTCTGATAATGTTCTTGAGCAAGCTTCTATAGCCCAAGCATTTGCTCAATCGGTTCTATTTGGTTTCCCGATTGTTGAGTCAACTGCTGAAGATTATATCATTGAGATGACTCCTTTTTTGATGCAGGATGCACACGGGGTAGCTCAACGCTTAAAAATCACCAAACAAGGAAGTTATCGTGTTGATAAAAGTCGTTCGGCCATTGCAGTGAATCGAACTAAAAACTTCCCAGAAAACAGCGAATTTGACGTGTTACTTACCTTTAGTGGAGATCCACAAGGTCGTCTAATACGCTCTGTAAGCCCATCAGCGAATAGTGTTACAGTTCATCAGCACCATTCCTTTGTGAAACTCCCTGATGTACCTTTTGAAACACGAAAGTTTGATCCTCGTTCTGGGGCTATTCCTTTCAGTTATAATGATTATTCAGCCCCAGTAAATGAGTCTAAACGTAAGCTATTCACCCTACGTCATCGTTTGGAAAAAAAAGATCCCAATGCAGAAAAGAGTGAGGCAGTAGAACCCATCGTCTATTATTTAGACAACGGTACCCCTGAGCCAGTTCGTTCTGCTTTGTTGGAGGGTGGAGCATGGTGGAATCAAGCTTTTGAAGCTGCTGGCTATTCCAATGCATTTCAGCTAAAAATATTGCCTGACAATGCCGATCCCATGGATGTACGGTATAATGTGATTCAATGGGTACATCGTTCCACAAGAGGGTGGAGCTATGGTGCTAGTGTTGTTGATCCTCGTTCAGGGGAAATACTGAAAGGTCACGTAAGCTTGGGTAGTTTACGCATCCGACAAGATTTTATGATTGCTCAGGCTTTGACTGACCAACCTTATGCAAATGGTAAAACAGATGATAGCCCCATGTTGGCATTAGCCCTAGCACGTATTAGACAACTTTCTGCCCATGAAATTGGTCATACCCTTGGTTTTGCGCACAACTTTGCGGCTAGTGTTAAAAACCGAGCCTCGGTGATGGACTATCCGCATCCAAGTTTGCAATTGGTGGAGGGTAAAATCAGCTATGAAGATGCTTATGCTGTCGGTATAGGCGATTGGGACAAGGTATCTGTCAAGTACGCCTACAGCGATTTTCCAGTGGGAACTAATGAGACAGACGCATTGAACGCGATACTGGAACAAAGTAGAGCAGAAGGACATCGTTTTATATCTGATCGTGATGCACGGCCCATAGGGGGTGCCCATCCTTATGCTCATTTGTGGGATAACGGAAGTTCAGCTGTAACCGAATACCAGAAATTATTATCCATACGCAGTCTTGCCATGGAAAACTTTTCCATCGATCAACTCAAAGCGGGTGAGCCATTGTCGATTTTGCGCGATCGATTGGTACCACTCTATTTTCTGCACCGTTATCAACTAGAGGCTGTGGTTAAATTAATTGGTGGACAGGAATATGAGTATGCCTTAAAAGGGGCGACAAGCGAAGGGGTGAAAACCGTTCCCGATCTTGAACAACGTGCTGCTTTATCGGCTATTTTAAATTCGTTAAACTCGGAAAATTTATCTTTTCCAGCGCATTTGCGATCAGTATTGCCTCCCTTTGCCTATGGTTATGGTGCTTCACGAGAAAGTTTTGCCACACAAACAGGCTTGACTTTTGATCCTATGGCCGCTGCACATACCCTCAGTGATGCTATGTTGGAAATGGTTTTACATCCTCAGCGTGCAACACGTTTGCTCCAGCAGAATGCTTTCGATGCAAAGCAGTTGGGTTTGAAAGAAACGATTTTTATCCTCATTAAGCATGCTTTTAAAACTTCGGTCGGAGGAGGAGAAGCTAAGGCTTTGCAGACAGTAGTTCAAGGAAATTTATTACAACAGTTGATGCGTTTGGGGCAAAGTACAGCTGTCCCTAACGCAGTACGTGGAGAAGTACATGAACAATTATATCAACTCAATGCTTGGATTAAAAAACAGAATGGATATCACTTAAAGCATTACTATCAAAATACGATACAACAGTATTTTAATCAGTCTGCAAGCAGATCCCCAATGATTACGCCAAAAATTCCCGATGGATCGCCCATTGGATCTAGCTTACGCTGCCAGTAAATTATGGAAGTAAATTTAATTAGTGATACGGTTACCCGACCTTCAAAAGCAATGTTGGAGCACATGTTGCAATCAACTGTTGGAGATGATGTTTTTAAAGAAGATCCAAGTGTAAATGCCCTTGAAGAAAAGGTGGCAAAGATGTTTGGGAAAGAATCTGCGTTGTTTTTTCCTTCAGGTACTATGGCCAATCAAACAGCAATTAAACTGCATACCCAACCCGGTCAACAGGTCATTTGTGATCATTATGCTCACATTTTTAATTATGAAGGGGGAGGCGCAAGTTTTAATAGTGGCGTCTCTTGTGCGCTCATAGAAGGAGAGCGTGGGAGAATCACAGCGGAACAAATCAAGGAGAAGATCAACCCTTCTGATTTTTATCACTCCCCAAAAACAGCTTTGGTTGTGTTGGAAAACACCACCAACAAAGGAGGGGGGGCCTGCTATGCTTCAACAGAGATTGAACGTATTCGTCAGCTGTGTAATGATGAACAGCTTCCGTTGCATTTGGATGGGGCAAGATTGTGGAATGCCATGCGCGCTACAGCAACACGTCCAACATTTTATGGAGAACATTTCGACACGATTTCTGTCTGTTTCAGCAAAGGCTTGGGAGCTCCAATTGGCTCTGCTTTAATAGGAAGTGAAGAAGACATGCAAAAAGCATTGCGTATTCGAAAAATGCTTGGAGGTGGTATGCGTCAGGCTGGGTATTTAGCTGCTGCTGCAAGCTATGCCATTGACCATCAATGGGATGATCTAGACAAAGATCACCAACGTGCAAAGGAGTTGGGCGATGCAGTTTTACAACTCAATTCCGTGCGCTATTTAGCACCAGTAGATACAAATATTGTGATCTTTGAATTAGCAAGTCCTTCACAAGAGGAAGATTTTATGCAAGCCATGAAAGACAATAGTATTAAGCTGATCAGTATGGGAAGTGGAAAATTGCGTTTTGTTACCCATAGAGACTATACCGAAAACCAGCATCGCTATGTTTTGGAGTGTCTCAGAAAATTGACACTATAAATTCTTCATCTTTTAACTGTTCTATTTCATCAACTCATTGTAGACCCTTATTTTTGTGCATGTCAATCAAATTGATGACCAATAAAATCCCATAAATGAAGCCAAACAGAATACTCATGCCTCCAATAGCGGAGCAAAAGCCCTATGAACACTCGATACACGATGATGTTAGGCCCGACCCATTTTTTTGGTTAAAAGAGCGGGAAAATCCTGAAGTGATTGCCTACGTTGAACGTGAGAACGACTATTATCAGCAGTCCACCAAATCCCTCGTGCCATTACAAGACGATCTTTTTGAAGAGATGAAGGCGCGCATTAAGGAGGAGGACAATTCGGTTCCCTATTTTTACAATGGTTACTGGTACATTACACGTTTTGAAGAAGGACAGGACTATCCCATTTACACGCGAAAAAAGAAGAGTATGTCGGCTTCTGAGGAGATTTTATTTGATTGTAATGAAATGGCCAAAGGCCACGATTACTTTCGTTTGGTGGGCATTAATATAAGCCCTGACAACACCAAAGCTGTTTTTGGAATAGATACTGTTTCGAGACGACAATATAACCTGAAAGTCAAGGATTTGGTAAGTGGAGAAATTCATGATACTTCCATTGAAAACACCACAGGGAGTAGTGTTTGGGCGAATGACAATACTTATTTTTTCTTCACAAAAAAAAACCCGACAACTCTTCGGTCTGAAGCGATTTTCCGTCATTCTATGGACGATCTTCAAGGCAAGAGCATGCTCATTTTTGAAGAAAAAGATGAAACCTATTCGACCTTTGTCAGTGGTTCAAAATCTGAAGAATATATCTTCATTGGGTCGTACAGCACGCTAACGACAGAATACCAATACTTGAAAGCAAATAATCCTTTAGGTGAATTTGCGCTAATTCAACCCCGTACGGACAATTTAGAGTACAGCATATCTCATTATGGGGATCATTTCTATGTTTTTACTAATGCTGACAAAGCCGAGAATTATAAAGTAATGAAAACCCCAATTGAGGCAACATCAAAGGAGCATTGGGTAGAAGTTTTGCCGCATCGACCTTCGGTGCTATTGGAGGACATTGAGTTATTCAATGATTATTGGGTCATTACCGAAAGAGAGAATGGTTTAGCCAGGGTGCGTATTCAGCGCTGGGATGGGACTGAAGATTATTATTTACCCCTTGAGGGCGAAACCTACACAGTGTACATTAGTACAAACATAGCTTTTGATACAACAAAATTGCGTT
Source organism: Flavobacteriaceae bacterium (assembly GCA_022425945.1). Lineage (GTDB taxonomy): Bacteria > Bacteroidota > Bacteroidia > Flavobacteriales > Flavobacteriaceae > Arcticimaribacter. The sequence goes on along the minus strand of JAKMEK010000026.1, from coordinate 1,933 downwards.
ATGTGTATAACTCTATGACCACGCCAAGTTCGGTCATCGAATACGACATGGCTAGCAAGGAGAATGTTGTACTGAAAGAACAAGAAGTGCTTGGTGGACAGTTTGATAAAGCGAACTACACTTCAAAGCGTATTTGGGCGGTAGCAGAAGATGGAACCAACATCCCAATTTCTTTGGTTCATCACAAAGAAACTTTACTCAATTCGGATACGCCCATTTTGCAATATGCATATGGGTCCTATGGTTCAACCATTGATCCGGGCTTTTCAAGTACACGTCTAAGTTTGTTGGACAGGGGTTTTGCGTATGCTATTGCACATGTACGGGGAGGAGAATACCTTGGTAGGAAATGGTATGATCAAGGAAAAATGTTGCACAAAAAGAATACATTTTCTGATTTTATCGATTGTTCAAAGCATCTAATCGCTGCAGGATTGACCTCAGCGAATCATTTGTATGCCTATGGAGGTTCAGCCGGAGGTTTATTGATGGGTGTTATTGCAAATGATGCACCTGAATTGTACCATGGTGTAATCGCTGCAGTTCCCTTTGTGGACGTAGTAACGACCATGTTAGACGACACCATTCCGCTCACAACCAGTGAATATGACGAATGGGGGAATCCAAACGACAAGCAGTATTATGATTACATCAAATCCTACTCTCCTTATGACAACATAAAAGAGCAAGCCTATCCAAACCTTTTGGTTACAACGGGTTTACACGACTCTCAAGTGCAGTATTGGGAGCCAGCAAAGTGGGTAGCACGCTTGCGATTGAACAAGAAAGATGAAACTGTACTTTTTTTGGATACCAATATGAGTGCAGGCCATGGGGGGGCCTCGGGAAGGTTTGATGCATTGAAAGAAACTGCAAAGAAATATGCTTTTCTCCTTGCGCTTGAAAAACTCAATAACTGATATTTTTTCATTAAATTTGACTGTTTTTTAAAAACACCATTATGAAACCTGGCTTTGAATCTCATACCAATTTACTTTCATTGATAGGAGATACCCCTCTTATTGAATTGAACAAAATCGTGAAGGGTTTCAAGGGAGATTTTTTCGCCAAATGGGAAGCTTTTAACCCTGGGCATTCAAACAAAGATCGTATCGCACTCCATATTATCAACGAAGCTGAGCGACAAGGTCTTGTCCAAAAGGGAACCACTATAATTGAAACTACCTCGGGTAATACGGGTTTTAGTTTGGCAATGGTTTCCATGATCAAAGGGTATGAATGTATTTTGGCGGTCAGCTCAAAATCTTCTGAAGATAAAATCAATATGTTGCGTTCCATGGGCGCTAAGGTTTATGTTTGTCCAGCAAATGTAAAAGCCGATGACCCACGATCTTATTATCAAGTAGCGAAGAGAATTCACGAGGAAACGAATAATTCAATTTACATCAATCAGTATTTTAATTCCCTCAATGCTGATGCACACTACAACTCAACTGGACCTGAGATTTGGAGACAAACTGGGGGGAAAATCACCCACCTTGTTGCTTGTAGTGGAACCGGAGGAACAATCTCTGGCTGTGCACGTTACCTTAAAGAACAAAATCCTTCCATTAGAATCATTGGCGTTGATGCTTATGGATCAGTTTTAAAAAAATACCACGAAACACAAGAGTTGGATCCGAAAGAGATTTATCCTTATCGTATAGAGGGATTGGGGAAAAACTTAATTCCAACCGCTACAGATTTTGATGTAATTGATCATTTTGTAAAGGTTTCGGATGAAGAAAGTGCACATATGGCACGTTCTGTCACAAAAAAAGAAGGAATGTTTGTAGGCTATACTTCTGGAGCTGTAGTCCAAGCAATAAAACAACTGAATCAAGCAGGGGAGTTCATCGAAAGCAGTAATGTCGTTGGTGTTTTTCCAGATCACGGTTCTCGCTATATGAGTAAGATTTACAGTGATCGATGG
>JAKMEK010000093.1 GCA_022425945.1 Flavobacteriaceae bacterium | reverse complement strand
GACCAACGGTCGCATCGAAAGTATCCTGATGAGTTTGCCCCCACAGGTACAGTGGCGATACGACCATCAGCCCGAAAAAAACTCACCTGAAGCTGCACTCGTTGCTGTTTTAAAATCACCAAAAAATTGGGTGTAAAACAAGGAATTGCTACCTTAATCCATAAAAATTAACAATGAGCACTTTAACCATCTTGATTGTTTTGCCTCTCTTGATTGTTTTTTCTTATCTATTTGATATGATAGCGCGAAAAACAAAGTTCCCAGCAGTAATTTTACTGATGTTTACAGGAATTCTTGTCCGCACAGGAACGACAATCTACGGATTCAATGAATTTGGTTTCCTTGAAAATCTAATCCCAGTGCTGGGCACAATTGGATTGATTCTCATTGTGTTGGAAGGCGCCTTAGAACTTGACATTAAAAAAGAAAAACTTCCCGTCATTTTGAAAGGTTTCTTTTCAGCGGCAATCATCCTATTGCTGAATGTCTTTGGGGTTTATCTCCTTTTCCATTATGTGCTAGGAATTGCACATCAAGCAGCCGTGATTTTTGCCATTCCACTATCCATCATCAGCAGCGCGGTAGCCATCCCGTCGAGTGCAAGTCTATTGAACCGGGAAAAGGAATTTGTCGTTTACGAATCTACCTTTTCAGATATTCTAGGCATAATGCTCTTCAATTACGCCATTCGACAATTCGACACCAATTTACCCTTAGTGAGCGCAGAATCAATCGTGGGCTTGGGCTTACAAATCATCGGCGTGATTGTCGTCTCACTTTTCATCACCTATTGCCTCTTTCAATTATTGCAAAAAATTGAACATCACGTCAAATTCTTTCTCATTTTAGCCCTTTTGGTTTTGGTCTACGCCTTTGGAAAGTTTTTTCATTTACCCGCCCTAGTTACCATCTTTATTTTTGGGCTTTTCTTAAGCAATGTCAACACACTATTACCGGCATTCATGAAGCGGAATTTAGACCTCGAAGAAACCAAAAAAGGGCTCCACGAATTCCATATACTTACAGCTGAATCTACTTTCTTAGTCAAAACCTTTTTCTTTCTTTTCTTTGGCTTCTCGATCAACCTAACAGCATTCAACAGTACTGATCCCTTTCTGTACGGATTGCTCATTTTTGCTATCATGTGGGGAATACGCTATGCCTATTTTACGGCAACAAGCTTTCGACTGAAACCTTCTCCCTTGGTCTTTATCTCCCCCAGAGGACTCATCAGTATTCTCCTCTTTTTACAAATAAAAGAAGTGACTTTTATGGAGGGGGTAACCGCTGTAATTGACGAACGCGTCCTGCTGGTGGTCATTTTAGCCTCCATGCTCATCATGACACAAGGGACGATGAAAAAGCCGGTTGAAAAAGCCTTTGTAGACTCCCCAAATACGGACGAAACCCCCTTAGAGATAGAAAATATATCCGCTGATCTTGACGAAGAAAGCAGCAATGAAGAACAACATCATTAAAACACCTCCATGTATCCATTAAAACGCAATAGAAGATTACGTAATACCCAAAGCATACGAAGCTTAGTACAAGAAAATCACTTGAGTCTTGACGACTTAATTGTTCCCTTGTTTGTGGTCGAAGGCGCAAAAATCAAAGAAGAGATTCCCTCCATGCCAGACTATTACCGCATGACGCTAGATTTTTTGGTGGATGAAGTAACTGAATTATGGAAATTGGGACTTAAAAGTGTTTTACTCTTTGTCAAGGTGCCCGAACTTTTAAAAGACAACAAAGGAACGGAAGCGCTGAATCCAAAAGGTTTGATGCAATTAGCCATAAAGACCGTTAAAAAAGCCTGCCCAGAAATGCTCGTGATGACCGATGTGGCCTTGGACCCCTACTCTTCTTTTGGTCACGATGGGATAGTGGAAGAAGGAGAAATACTAAACGATGCCACCAAAGAAATTTTGGCTAAAATGGCCCTATCACACGCCCAAGCTGGAGCCGATTTTGTTGCCCCAAGCGATATGATGGATGGTCGAGTTGAGCAGATTAGAGAACTTTTGGAAGCCGAAGGTTTTCACCATACTGGCATCCTGAGTTACAGCGCGAAATATGCTTCCTCCTTTTATGGCCCCTTCAGAGATGCCTTAGATTCTGCTCCAGGTTTTGGGGACAAGAAAACCTATCAAATGGATTTTCACAACCGCAAAGAAGCCATTACCGAAACCACATTAGACATCGAAGAAGGAGCAGATATTGTAATGGTTAAGCCCGGGATTGCTTACCTCGATATCATTCGTGATTTGGCCGAACAAATTGAAACCCCCATCGCTGCTTATCAAGTGAGTGGAGAATACGCCATGTTAAAAGCTGCAGCAGCCAAAGGCTGGATTGATTATGATGCTGTTGTCTATGAGCAACTAATTGCCTTCAAACGCGCAGGAGCATCACTGATTGCAACCTACACCGCAAAAGATGTCGCTCGAATACTCGACAAAGTATAATACAAATAAAAAAAGGGCATAGATTTTGTGTGTGGTTAGTTACCCAATAACTACTCATGAAAAAAACAGCTTCTTTACTGGTCTGTTTTCTACTACTGCTCAGCTGTGTAGGAGAAGACTTGATCAATGATTATGTTGATCCAGACTTACGCATATCCAATCCTATCGTCAGTATAAACGAAGGATTTCAATACCAATTTAAAGCTCGGTTTTTTGATGAGTCTGGCACAAAAGTAGCGGAGCCTGCCTTGGTTTGGCAGGCAAACCCTCCAACTTTAGCTACCATCTCGCAAAATGGAATCCTAGAAACATTGGCAGCTGGACAAGTTACCGTCAGTGTTCAAACCACAGGGCTTCAAGGTAATGTTGTTGAAGCCAAACTAAGCTTTGCTGTTACAGCTGTTGCAAAGACGGAGGTCTCCGACACTACAACAGCAACAACGGATACTACAACGAGCACTAGTGACACCGTAAGCTCGTCAACAACCGATACAGCAACAACAACAACTGATACAGCTAGCTCAACCTCCAACAACACAACTTCAACAACAACCGATACAGCTAGCTCAACCACTAACACTTCAACTGCTACGACAGAAACAACTACTTCAACATCAGATACGGAAACAACAAATACGGACACTTCAACAACCGATACAGCTACCTCAACCACTGACACTTCAACTACTACGGCAGAAACAGCTACTTCAACATCAGATATAACCACAGGTGGAGACAGCTCTGGGGGAAGTGGCGTTGTTATTGCCCCACAGTTTTACGAGGGAGAAATTATCTCAACTTCTGGCTATATCCTTGAAGGTAATTTTCGTTATGAACACAATGGCACGCAAATAACCCTCTCTTTAGATGAAAGTTACCGCGCCTCTACTTCATTGCCTGGCTTATATCTCTATCTAGGCAATAACCCAAATACCGTAAACGGTGCAGTAGAAATTGGCAAAGTGGCTGTTTTTAATGGGGCACATGAATACATCCTTCCCCCCTCTATCGAATTAACGGATTACAAATACATCATTTATTGGTGCAAACCCTTCAGTGTCCCAGTGGGAGAAGGAACAATCTTTTAACCCATGAAAAAATACATAACCCTCAGTGTTGTTCTCCTAACGATAAATACTAGTGCACAATGGACACAAGAAAAAGGAAAAGGCTATTACAAAATTGGCGCATGGTTTTTAGAAGCCAACGAACACTATACCGACACTGGCATTTCTGACCCTAATATTACGCGCGGTCATTTGATTACCAGTTTTTATGGGCGTTTCGGTTTGAGCAATAAACTTACCCTTATTGGCTATCTCCACTACACCCAAGTCTATCAGAATGGACAGCGATTTAGCTCAGGACTATCCTCTATACCAGGAGAGACTTTTGCTTCATTGGGAGACATTGACCTTAGTCTTGAATACCAATTGTGCAAAAAAAATAGTTTGGCGATTTCGGCCTCACTACTCCTTGGACTCCCAACCGGTGATGATGCCGGAGGAAGTGACGGAAGTTACCAAACTGGAGATGGCGAATTCAATCAAAGTTTGCAGTTTAATTTGGGGAAATCCTTCCCCATTGGAAAACAACACTTCTATTTTAAATCTTCCATTGCGCTAAACAATCGTTCGCGAGGCTATTCTGACGAATGGCATTTTAAGCTTGAGACAAGCACCAAAATCGCCAAAGAAAAGCTGCTTGTTTTAGGGCGGCTCAATACCCGACAATCGCTTCAAAACGGGCGTCTTTCTGCCATCAACAACAACGGAAGTATTTTTGCTAATAATGTCGAAGTTACCAACCTAGGAGGAGAAATCATCTACGGCTTTACCAAACAATTTAGTGTTAATGTTACCGCTTCTTTTCCCCTCGCTGGAAAAGTCATTTATAAGGCCCCTGCACTCTCGGCTGGAATTGCTTTAGAGCTTTAGCCGTACTTCCTTTCGACGGCAAAAGGACTTAAATCCAAACTGATTTTTTGGCCCGAAATAAGTTCTGTAATTAATTTTCCCGTTGCTGGTCCCAAGCTCCATCCCATCATTGAATGACCTGTAGCTATCGTAAGGTTTTCATAGGCTGAATGCCTGCCTATGAAGGGCAATCCGTCTGGTGATAGCGGGCGTAAACCGCACTGCACCGCTGCTTTGGTTTTCTTGGAAATGGATAGTCCAGGATAATAACTAGCAGCCGCAGCAGCAATAGCTTCTACCCTATTTTTTCGAATGTTCTGATTAATCCCTGCGATTTCCATGGTCCCCGAAAATCGGGTAAAACCTTGCATGGGGGTTACAGCTACTTTTCGCTCCATTAAAATGGCAGGCATACAAATACCTGTCGGTTTTTCCTCATTGAGTCGATATCCCTTCCCCGCCTGGACAGGTAAATGAATTCCAATAGATTTTAACAATTGTGGTGACCAGGCTCCTGAGGCAACCACCACTTCGTCAGCAGAAAAAACCCCTTTGTCGGTCAATACAGATTGTACTTTTCTCCCTTCATACAACAACTTTTCCACCATTGTCTCTTTGTGCATTTTAACGCCTACCCGCAATAGATAAGCCTTCATTTGCTCCATAAAGCTTCCCGGAGTGGTATGCGCATCGCAGCGATAGTGATAGGCTCCGGCAATATGCATGTCTATCTCTGGCTGAAGTACATGAACTTGTTTCCGATCGATCAATGCAACATCTAGCCCAAGTTTTTTGGCTTCTCGCATAACTTCGCCTTCGGCTTTTTCTGCGGCTGCAGTTTGAAAGGCCATCAATACTCCTTTGTTTTCCAAATGAAAATCTAAGGTAGGAAGCGCATCAAAATCATGGTACAATTCCTTACTCAACACATTGATGTCTTTGATTACTTTTAGAGAACGTTGTACATGTTTCTTGGAACAAGAGCGCATAAATTTCAGGCCCCAATTCATCAAACCTAAATCCAAACGCGGTTTTATATAAAAAGGGCTTGACGAATCAAACATCCACTTCAGTCCTTTGGTAATCATGCCTGGTGCAGCCAAAGGGACAATGTGACTTGGTGTCAAATAACCCGCATTTACATATGAAGCTCCTGCCATCATGGACGTTTTATCGATAATCACTACTTCATGTCCTTCTTGGTGTAAAAAATAAGCCGTAGACAAACCCACGATTCCTCCCCCAATAACAATTATTTTTTTTGCCATATTACCCTAATTCAACCCCTATACTTGAAGGTAGTTTCTTTTGACCGCCTGTTAAACACATTGGCAAGGTTTATCTTAATTCATTAAAAAAGCAACTAATCCTAAGGTAGCTGTCATTGGCAATCTGTTTACCTATAATATTCAAAAACAGACCCTTGACGCAAAAATCACACCTCTACCCATGTGGAATTTATTTATTGTTCTAAATTAACAACTTTATTTTGTTTAACTTTAGCTTAATTAAAACCCAATTTTGGATACACACTACATGAAAAGTCCATTGGGCACAATTAAGGTAAAGGGAGATGCCGAGGGAATACAGGAAGTATGCTTTGAAGAAACTGTTTCAAATGCACCCTCGACTGTTCCTAAACATTTAGCGTCCTGCGTGGAACAGCTTGAACAGTATTTTGAAGGAAAGCGACATCAATTTGATTTCACCATCAATCCACAAGGGACAGACTTTCAAAAAAAAATATGGCTCCTTCTGGCCTCACTCCCATTTGGGCGAACCCTTTCTTACATAAAAGTTGCCCGTTCCCATGGAAACACAAAAGCCGTTCGGGCCGTTGCCGCTGCCATTGGAAAAAATCCTATCTTAGTAGCTGTTCCATGTCATCGGGTAATAGGAAGTGATGGAAGTCTTGTGGGTTATTCTGGTGGGATTGAACGCAAGAAAAAACTTCTTCAACTTGAAGGTTATCCGATGCAAACAACATTAATTTAATTTCTTACGCTTTTGGCGGAAAACATGTCATGAAAAAAATTTTACGTTATCTCCTTGGAGCATTGCTCTTTTCATTTTTACTGCTCTACATAAGCCCCTATAGTTTTTTACTAACTGCCGTTCAAAAACTATATGAAACCGGGAGAGACACAGCCTTTTTAGAAGACTATGCCTATTTTGACAATCGAGTGGTCAAAGCCGCAGAAAATGTTGCCGAATGGCCCAAACACACTGCTTATAACAAAATTGCACTTTCGGACAAGATACAGGACCTGCATGCCCAATATCGCTCGGTGGCTTTTATGGTTATTCACAAGGACAGTGTTTTACATGAATCCTACTATGAAGGCTATGATGCGAGTTCCAAAAGCAATTCTTTTTCAGTAGCAAAAAGCTTTGTGTCGGCCATGTTAGGAAAAGCCATTGAGCAAGGTTATATCGAAAGTTTAGACCAAAAAGTAAGCGATTTTTACCCCCAATTTGGCGAAGGAAAAGGAGCACAATTAACTGTTGGAGATTTGTCTTCCATGTCCTCAGGATTGGATTGGAATGAAAAGTATGACCTTTCGATCAACGGGATGATGGAGGCTTACATTACACCCAACTTAGATCGGTTAATGCTCAATAGTAAAATTGTTGACGAACCCGGTCAAGCCTTTCGTTACTTAAGTGGAAACACGCAACTTTTGGGAATGATCATCACCAAGGCAGTCGGCAAAAGCTTGAGCGACTACTTCACAGAAGAATTTTGGCAACCCATGGGAGCAAAAGAAGATGCCCTTTGGCAATTGGATAGCGAAAAGAATGGAATGGAAAAAGCTTATTGCTGCTTTGCTACCAACGCACGCGATTTTGCACGTATGGGGAAATTGTACAAAGATTATGGTGACTGGAATGGCACACAATTGTTGGACTCTGCTTTCATCGCCTTGAGTACACGTCCCCGTTTTGAGGAAAGTCCAGAATATGGCTACGGCTGGTGGCTAACAAGCCATGAGGGGGAAAATGGCTTTGCCATGCGCGGCCATTTGGGCCAATACATCATTGCTTTTCCTGCATCCGACCTGATCATTGTTCGTTTAGGACATCAAAAAGGACCAAAATTAAATCGTTTCGGAAGTCAGGCTTTCCACGATTACATACAAGAAGGATTCGAAATGATCAACAATGTTAGCCAACCTTGATTTAACCAAAGTACTCTTTCTCGATATTGAAACTGTTCCAGAGGAGGAATTGCACGACCAACTATCCGAGAATCGACAAGCCCTTTGGGAACAAAAAACAGCCTACCAACGCAAGGATGAGGTGAGTGCAGAAGACTTTTATGAGCGGGCAGGCATCTGGGCTGAGTTTGGGAAAATTGTCTGTATATCTGTGGGCTTTTTTGATACAACTCAGCCCAACAAAAGAAGCTTACGCATCAAAAGCTTTTCGGGAGAAGAGGCCAAAATTCTCACGGCATTCAAACAACTTTGTGACGACTATTTTTACTTAAAATCGCACTTGCTTTGTGCGCACAACGGAAAAGAATTTGACTTCCCGTACATTGCACGTCGGATGGTAATTCATCGTATTGCTCTTCCAAAAATTCTCGACCTTTTCGGGAAAAAACCTTGGGAGGTTCCTCACCTAGACACTCTACAACTCTGGAAATTTGGGGACTATAAACACTACACTTCATTGGCCCTTCTGGCAGAAGTTTTTGGTATTCCCACGCCCAAAGACGACATCGATGGAAGTGATGTCGCCCGGGTTTACTACCAAGAAAAAAACCTTGCCCGAATTGTTCGCTATTGCGAAAAAGACGTCTTGACCTTGGCGCAAGTCTTTTTAACCTTTTTGAGAAAACCCCTGTTGGAAGAAAACCAAATTGTATGGCTGAACGAATAAAAAAACCGCTGTTATCCATCCATCAACTTTCGCTCTCTTTGGGCGAAAAATCAATTTTACAGGACCTTAATTTCTCCCTAAACGCGAATGAAATCCTCGCAATTGTCGGAGAATCTGGAAGCGGGAAATCAGTCACTGCCCAGGCCATTATGGGCCTATTACCACTCAAAACGACACAAATAGAAGCAGGAACCATTGAATTTGACGGAAAAGACCTTTTACACCAAAGCCCAAACGATTGGCAGCAATTGCGCGGAAAAGAAATCGGGATGATCTTTCAAGAACCACAATCCTCCCTAAATCCTTCCATGCGCTGCGGAAAACAGGTGGCCGAAATAGGCAAACAACATTTTTCCCCATCCCTCTCCAAAAACGAATTGAAAGAAAAAGTACTCACCGCTTTTCAAGAAGTGCAATTGCCCAATCCTGAAAGGGTGTTCAATGCCTATCCCCACCAGCTCAGTGGAGGCCAAAAACAGCGTGTCATGATTGCCATGGCCTTGCTCTGTAAGCCGAAATTATTGATTGCCGACGAACCTACGACTGCACTAGACGTGCTCGTACAACAAGACATCATACAACTCATCAAACATTTGCAACAGCAAAACAACATGAGTGTTTTGTTCATTTCGCATGACCTCAGTTTAGTGGCCAATTTAGCCGATACAATTGCCGTAATGCAGAAAGGTAAATTGGTTGAATTTGGTCATGCAGCTGAACTTTTCAAGGCACCCAAACATCCCTATACTCAAGGACTGTTAGGAGCACGTCCCACCAATACTCAACGCTTAAAATGGCTGCCAACACTCGATGATTTCATTAATAAAAATCATCAAACACTTCCCATTTCTACAGAGCATCGCCTACAAACACACAAGAGCATGTATGCCCAAGCTCCTTTGCTTTCGGTCAAGGGACTAGAGAAAAATTACATGACCACCACAGGACTATTTGGGAAAGAAGAAAAAACAACTGCGCTCAAAAACATTTCCTTTGAACTCTACGCGGGAGAAACACTCGGATTGGTCGGCGCCTCGGGTTGTGGAAAATCTACCCTGGCCAAAGCCTTGGTTTTTCTCGATCCGCCCTCTGCCGGAGAAATTTACTGGAAAGGAAAGCGCATCGATCCTTCCAACAAGAAACAAATTAACGAGTTGCGAAAAGATGTACAGTTTATATTTCAAGACCCCTATGCTGCCCTGCACCCCCTAAAACAGCTGGGACCTGCGATTGAAGAAGTGCTTTTGGTGCATACTAACCTAAGGCAACACGAAAGAGAAAAACGCTGCTTAGAATTATTGGCTCAAGTTGGACTCTCAGCTGACTTTGTTTCGCGCTACCCACATGAACTTTCGGGGGGCCAACGCCAACGGGTGGTTATTGCGCGAGCACTAGCCGTAGAACCCAAGGTGCTCTTGTGCGACGAGTCGGTAGCAGCCTTGGACATTTCTGTCCAAGCACAGGTATTAAATCTCTTGAATGAATTAAAAGAAAAACTCCAGCTTTCTTACCTGTTCATTTCCCATGACTTGGCCATCGTTAAACATATGGCCGATAAGATCATCGTAATGCATGAAGGGATCATTGTGGAAGAAAACGAGGCCGATGCACTATACCAAGCACCACAAACCGACTTTAGCAAAAGGCTTTTGGAGGCCATACCGGAGCGAAACTGAAAAAAGTATACCTTTAGCTAACCTAAATCGCAAATCTAATGTATCTCATGAAAAACCTACTTTTCGTGCTCCTCCCTTTTTTTACATTAAACACTTATGGACAAATCATCTTTGAAAAAGGGTAACTGATTCATAATTATCTGAAATAACGAAACTGCATCTAAATGAATTTCACTCTAAAAAAACTCCAAAAGCAATTTACCTATTACCAACAATTGGGCGAAAAAACATTTGCTCAATTGCCGGAGGAAAGCTTGTTTTGGCAAGCCAACGAAGAAAGCAATAGCATTGCTGTTTTGGTACAGCACTTATCTGGAAACATGTTATCTCGATGGACCGATTTCTTGACAACCGATGGCGAAAAAGAGTGGCGCAAGCGAGAGGAAGAATTTCGTCCTAACCTATCAACAAAAGCAGAAGTAATCGAGCAATGGAATAAAGGTTGGAATTGCTTATACAAAGCACTTGAGTTATTGTCTGATATAGATCTTGAAAAAGAAATCTTCATCCGAAATATGGGGCATACCGTCACAGAAGCAATTCACCGTCAATTAGCGCATTATGCCTATCATATTGGGCAAATTGTTTTTGTTGGCAAGCTCATTCTGAACGAGCAATGGGAAACGCTATCTATTCCAAAAGGGGCCTCTGAAGACTACAACAGAGAAAAGTTTTCTAAACCTAGGCGGACAGAACATTTCACCGATGATCTGTGAAAATTAACCCAGAAAAAACATGAAAGAATTACTCAAAGAAATTGCGGCATGCAGGCGTTGTGTCCCTCACTTAGCCCTTGGTCCAAATCCGGTCGTGTCGGTAGCTAAGGAGAGTAAAGTGGTCATCATTGGTCAGGCACCCGGAACCGTTGTACACAAAAGTGGCATCCCATGGGAAGACAAAAGTGGCGATACGCTTCGGGACTGGATGGGCATAGCTAGAGAGCGTTTTTATGACCCCAAAGAAGTCGCACTAATTCCAATGGGGTTCTGTTATCCCGGAAAGGGAAAATCGGGAGATTTACCTCCGCGAAAAGAATGTGCCCCGCTGTGGCATCCTCTGCTTCTCTCCCAGCTCAAGCAGGTACAACTCATTCTCTTGGTGGGAAAATACGCCCAAGATTACTACCTCCAAGAGGAGGTAAAAAAAACCCTTACAGAACGGGTGAAAAAGCATGAAGACTATCTGCCAAAATTCTTTGTATTACCTCATCCATCACCTAGAAACAATATCTGGCAAGCCAAACATCCATGGTTCAAAACTACTGTCTTACCCCATTTAAAAACATGCATCGCAAAGGCCTTGGCCTAGGGGGCAGGATTGGGAATACTTTCTTGGACCTTTTCGATGGCTTTGAGTAGGTCCTTACTTAAGGATAATTCGATGGAATCTATGTTCTCTTTCAACTGATCTACGCTAGAAGCGCCTAGAATATTTGACGTCACAAACGGGCGACTGGTCACAAAAGCCAGGGCCATCTGGGTGAGGGAAACCCCAAACTCTTGGGCAACCTGGTAGTAAGCCTCGGTCGCTTTGATGCTGTTATCACCGTTGAAGCGGGCCAAATTAGGGAATAATTTGAAGCGAGAATTTTCAGGCATTCCATTGCGATATTTTCCGGTCAAACGGCCAAAACCAAGTGGAGAGTAGGCCAACAAACCCATGCCTTCGCGCATACACACCTCTGAATTTCCCACCTCAAACAATCGATTGAGAAGGCTGTAAGGATTTTGTACGGTAATCATTTTAGGGAAGCCTTGTTGCGCCAATTGCGCAAATCGCATGATGCCCCAAGGGGTTTCATTGGACAAGCCTATTTGCTTGATTTTTCCCTCCTCAATCAATTCGGCTAATGTGGTCAATATGGCTTCGAAATTGTCCTCCCAAGAATCGTTATCGGGGTGGTTTCTGTATCCTCGCACACTAAAAAAATTTGTTCTCCTTTCAGGCCAATGCAATTGATATAAGTCAAGATAATCGGTTTGCAAACGCTGAAGGCTTCCCTCTACAGCTTCACGTAAATGCTTTGGGCTGAAGTGTTCATGATCGCGGATGTGGGCGGTGTAATCTCCCGATCCTGCAATTTTGGAGGCCAAAACAATTTGATCTCTTTTTCCGGTCTTCTTAAACCACTTCCCCATGATACGTTCTGTATCGGCATAAGTTTTTGCTGTGGCCGGAACTGGGTAGAGTTCTGCCGTATCGAAGAAATTTATCCCTCTCTCTAGGGCATAGTCCATTTGATCGTGGCCTTCGGCTTCAGTGTTTTGATTGCCAAAGGTCATTGTACCAAGGCAAAGTTTACTGACCTTAATGTCAGTAGAAGGTAATACAGTATAATCCATAAATTATTTAGTCAACACGTGCTAAAAGTGCAGCAATCTTATCCAACTTGGGACTTAAGATAACTTCAATTCGGCGGTTTTTGGCTTTCCCAACGGCTGCTTTATTGGAGGCTAAAGGAAGGTGCTCTCCTCTACCAGCTGCTGTCAGGTTTTCTGGTTTTATGCGTTTATTTTTAAGTAATATTTTTACAATTTCTGTCGCACGCTTGGTCGATAAATCCCAGTTTCCACTGAGGTTTTCATTACCAATATAGGGATCACTATCGGTATGTCCTTCAATCAAAATGGCGATTTCTGGATTAGCGGCCAAAACGGCTCCCAATTGTTTAAGGGCTTGTTTTCCTGTGCTTGCAACCGACCAACTTCCGGACTGAAACAACAGTTTATTTTCCATGGAAACGTATACTTTACCACCGCGTTGTTCTACCGAGAGTCCATTTCCTTCAAAACTGTTCAAGGCATTGGCAAGGGTGTTCTTTAAAGTTCCCATGATGGCTTCTTTCTCTGCGATCAAACCCTCGAGTTCTTCCACACGTGCAGAACGTGAAGACAATTCGTTGCGTAAAGAATCTAAACGTCCTCGGTCCTCCAACAACTCCCCTTCTTTAATTTGAATTTTCTCTAATAAACCTCGGTTGGTCTCAATACTTGCTTGTAAGGCTTCGTTGCTGTTTTGTTCCAAAGCAGTGTACGCATCTTGAAGCGTGGCCAAGGTCCCCGAAGTAGTCGCCAACAGTTGACTTTGTTTTTCGTATTGTCCAACCAATTCGCCATAGTGGTAACGGAGCGAATCATAATTCTTAATCAGTTGATCATTTTCATTTTCTAAGGCAACGTGTTCTACTTTTAAATTGGCGTAGCGGTTTTCAATCTCGTTGAACATTTTAGAAGAAACGCAGCTTACAACGAATGGAAAAAGGAGTAATGGAAGTATTTTTTTCATGGAATGAAGGTGTCTATTTTTATGCTAAGTTTAATTCTACCACCACCGGGCAATGGTCAGAATGATGTGCCTCTGGCAATATATAAGCGCGATGAATTTGTTCTTTTAAGGGCGCACTCACCAATGCATAGTCGATGCGCCAGCCTTTGTTATTGGCCCTTGCGTTGGCACGATAACTCCACCAACTGTAATGGTGGGGTTCGGGATTCAGCATGCGGAAAGAATCGATGAACCCGCTGTGGAGGAACCCATCCAACCAAGCGCGTTCTTCGGGTAAAAAGCCCGAAACTTTTTTATTGCGCACCGGGTCATGTATATCGATAGCCTGATGACAAATATTGTAATCACCACAAATCACTAGGTTGGGAATCTCCTGTTTCAGTTGATCAATGTAATTCTTGAAATCGTCCATGAACTTGAACTTATGCTCCAAACGAGCCATATTTGTTCCGGAAGGCAAGTACAAACTAATGACCGAACAGTGGTCATAGTCGGCGCGTATGACCCTTCCCTCAAAATCAATATGATCAATTCCTGTTCCGTATTCAATGTGCTTAGGTGCCAACTTGCTTAAAATAGCCACACCACTGTAACCTTTTTTTTGCGCAGAAAACCAATAGTGTTTATAACCTAAAGCTTCTATTTCAGCCATATCTACCTGTTCCTCCATGGCCTTTGTCTCTTGAAGACAAACCACTGCAGGATTGGCAGCTTTTAACCAGCCCACAAAATCTTTTTTAAGGGCAGCACGGATACCGTTTACGTTGTACGAAATGATTTTCATCTTCTACTAAAATACAGATTTGTTTTCTATCTTTAAATGTCTTTTTAAATCTTTATCTTCAAAACTATGAACACCCATCTTATACCATTACCACTTAAAAAATTATCTTTTTTCCTGATGACTTTCTTTGCATTAGGAAATCTTTCTGCACAAGAAGAGCAGCCCAAAGATAGTGTCCAGACTAAACACGAAGTTCGTTTAGACATTTTTCAGCTCATTGTTTTACCCGGAATTGAGCTTTCCTATGAACATTATATCGACGATGTGTCGAGTTGGGGTGTAAGCACTTTTTTTAATTTCGATCGTTCTTATTCGGAGGGCTATCGTTTCGAAAGCTTTGAGGTTTCCCCCTATTATCGGCTATATTTTCGCGCAAAAAAAGATCATAATTCTGGCTTTTTTGTACAGCCTTTTTTAAGCATCACTGAGGGAGTCTATGATCTTTACAGTGAAAATTACGACTACTATGAAGAAGCCGATTTTTTTGGACTAGCTGGGGGAGCACTCATTGGGCGTAAATGGGTCAACCGAAAAAATTACAGTTTTGAAATACACGCAGGAGTTGGTCGCTTTTTTGTTTTTGAAGAAGGCAATGCCTTTCAAGAAGGGACTGCCTATCCTAGAATCAACTTTGCGATTGGGAAGCGTTTCTAAATTTTCTGTAACCAGTGCTTGATATTGAGCTGCTCATCCAAACGACTCGGAAGATCTGCTATGGCCACACGTTCTTGTTGCATGCTGTCACGATCTCGAAGGGTTACGGTTTTGTCTTCCAAAGACTGGTGGTCTACGGTGATACAAAAAGGTGTTCCTAAAGCATCTTGACGACGGTAACGACGCCCTACAGCATCTTTTTCATCATAGGCGGTGGCGTGTTCCCACTTAAGGCTGTCAACGATTTCATTGGCCAATTCGGGTAGTCCATCTTTTTTGACCAATGGCAAGACCGCTACTTTGGTTGGCGCCAATACGGAAGGTAATTTTAATAATGTGCGTGAACTACCATCTTCGAGGGTTTCTTCGCGCAATGCCCAAGAGAACACAGCCAAAAACATACGGTCTAAACCAACCGAAGTTTCAACCACATAAGGGACATAGTTTTCATTGCGCTCTGGATCAAAATATTGCAATTTCTTCCCAGAAAATTCTTCGTGACTTGAAAGGTCAAAATCTGTTCTCGAGTGAATGCCTTCCAACTCTTTAAAGCCAAAGGGGAATTTAAATTCAATGTCGGCAGCAGCATCGGCATAATGAGCCAATTTCTCATGGTCGTGAAAACGGTAATTTTCTTCGCCCATTCCCAACGACAAATGCCAGTTCAAACGGGTTTGTTTCCACTGTTCGTACCATTCTTTTTGTGTTCCTGGGGGAATGAAAAATTGCATTTCCATTTGTTCAAATTCGCGCATGCGGAAAATGAATTGTCTAGCCACAATTTCATTTCGAAAGGCTTTTCCAGTTTGAGCGATCCCAAAAGGAATTTTCATGCGCCCTGTTTTTTGGACATTCAAAAAGTTTACAAAAATACCTTGGGCCGTTTCTGGACGAAGATACAAGTCCATGGCAGAGTCAGCAGAAGCACCTAACTTGGTGCCAAACATCAAGTTAAATTGCTTTACATCGGTCCAATTACGCGAACCCGATTCTGGACAGGCAATATCCAATTCCTCGATTAAATTCTTAACATCTGCCAGATCTTCTTTTTCAAGTGACTGACCCAAGCGTTTTAGAATGCTGTCTATTTTTTCTTGGTAACCAACGACTCTAGGGTTGGTTGCTAAAAATTGTGTTTTGTCAAAGCTTTCGCCAAAACGTTTGGCAGCCTTGTTGACTTCTTTCTCAATTTTTGTTTCAATTTTCGCACAATAATCTTCCACCAAAACATCGGCACGGTAGCGCTTTTTGGAGTCTTTATTGTCAATCAATGGATCATTAAACGCATCTACGTGCCCTGAAGCTTTCCAAGTGGTTGGATGCATAAAAATGGCCGCATCAATTCCAACAATATTGCTGTGGAGTTGCACCATGGATTTCCACCAATAGTCGCGGATATTTTTCTTTAAGGCTACTCCATTTTGAGCATAGTCGTAAACGGCACTTAGTCCATCGTAAATTTCACTTGATGGGAATACAAAACCGTATTCTTTTGCATGGGAAATGATCTTTTTGAAATCTGTCATGCGACAAAAATAACCCTTTTTCGTATTTTGTAATAACCAAATCGCTCTGAAATGCCCAATGTTTTTGTTCGTTTATTGAATGACGTCTTTTCTCTTGTCTTCCCTAACCAATGTTTGGGTTGTGGAAAGGAGCTTTTCGCTAATCAAAAAATCATTTGTTTTTTCTGTGAATTGGAGTTACCTATGACGTATTTTCATTTATGTGACAACAAAGAAATGAGGCATTCAATTAATATAAACGCTCAAGTCAATGAACTTTATTCGCTTTACTTTTTTAAAGAAAATAGCCTACTTGAAATCTTGTTGTATCATTTAAAATATCAGCAAAATAAAACGATTGGCCAGTTTTTAGGTCAAAAATTGTCTGTAATAATTAAAGCAAAAAATAATCATTATAATGGAATTATCGGTGTACCCTTACACCCCAAACGCAAGCGAAAACGCGGTTATAATCAAATGGATATCATTGGTAGGTCAATAGCGAATGCCTGTGGAATTCCTTATGTAGAAAATATTCTTATTCGCACAAAAAACACCCCAGCTTTGGCTAAATCAACTGGAAACCGAGCTGAAATTGTCCGTAATGCTTTTGCGCTTAATCCAGCAAAGAAACTAGCTGCAGGACACTATCTCTTGATTGATGACATCTTCACTACTGGAGCAACTCTGAAAGCCTGTAGTGCGGTTTTGCTGAGCGATTCTACCCTACAAATAAGTATTGCAACCATTGCCTTTAGAGAATAACAGATTATTGTTTTACTTTTACAGTCTATGCGAAAAACACTCGCCCTAATTACGGTAATCTTGTGCCTGCTATCTAGCACAAAATGCGCAAAAAGAGGGGTTCCTACTGGAGGAGCCAAGGATAGTATTCCACCTGTTTTACTGAGTGCCAACCCGCCGTTAAAAAGTGTAAACTTTGCTGCTGAGCGCGTGGTGATGGTCTTTGACGAATATGTACAGCTTAGAGACCTTGCTAATCAGCTCATTGTTTCTCCTCCTTTAGAAAGCAATACCTATAAGGTTTTGCCCGAAGGTACTGTTAGTAAAAAAGTTGAAATTCGCTTTGAAGAAGCGCCTCGAGATAACACCACCTATACGTTCAATTTTGGGGGAGCCATCCAAGATTATAACGAAGCCAACCCGTTGCCCTTTTTCAATTACACCTTTTCTACGGGGGCCTTTTTGGATTCGCTACGTATTTCAGGAAACGTAATGGACGCCTATGAAATCGATTCCTTAAAAGGTATTTCTATTCACTTATACCCCATCGATTCGACCTATACCGACTCGACCATCTACCTCAACAAACCGCTTTATGTGGGCAATACCTTGGACAGTATTTACTTCAATTTACAGAGTTTAGCACCAGGTGAATACGAGTTTTTGGCCATCGAAGATGTTGGCAAGAACTACCTATATGACCAAGGTTTTGACAAAATCGGCTTTTTTGACAAACCCATTCGTTTGCCAGAAGATTCTCTTAAATTTCCCTTTTTGTTCAAAGAAAAAGCTCCTTTTCGTTGGGGGCGTCCTCGTTTTGTAAATGATCACCATTTAGAATTTAGTTACTTTGGTGAAGTAGGCGAAAAACAAGTGTTTTTTGATTCGTTATTTTCAGAAAAGGCTGAGGGGTTTTTTACAAGAGACCGAGAGAAAGATACCCTCCATTATTGGTTTCAGCCCCAAGAAGAATTAGATTCTCTAGTCATAGAATTGGAAGAATTGGACAGCATTCGAAAGCTCGTTCTTAAACCATATAAACTGGTTAAAGATTCTCTTCTTCTCTCAATTACTCCCAAAAACAATAGGATCATACATTTTCTGGACACTCTAACACTAGAGAGTAATTTACCCATTCGAGAAATTGACGAGGAATTTATTCAAATCTTTGATATCGACACACTAGCCGTAGAATTTAGTACGCGTTTGGACGAAAACAAGGACCGAGTGTATTTTTCTTTTGAAAAAGTCCCCAATGATTTTTATCGTGTTCAACTATTACCCAATGCAATTACTGATTTTTTAGGGGCCACAAACGACACCATCATGCACAGTGTAAAAACCCAAGACATTGAAAAGTATGGCACTCTTTTCCTCACCATAGAACGAAAAGATCCTTCGATTCCCTATTTCTTTGAAATCATTGATCGAAATGAAAAGGTCGTTCGGAAGGTGCGTCAAAATAATGATGACTACTATGTCATTGAATTTCTTTTACCCAATGATTATCAGATTCGTTTTGTCAAAGACACCAACAATAATGGCAAATGGGACACAGGAAACTATCTAAATAAAAGACAACCAGAGCAAGTCATTTATCTTAAACAGTCGTTGAGTCTGCGTGCTAATTGGGACCTAAATGAAACCCTTACGATTGAATAACAAAACGATCGCGATCGTTTAAAAAGTTGAGCTTGGTTCGCGCCAAGTGCTGCTTGTTTTTATCCAACTCTACAGTCGTTTGTCCGGGTTCATTTTCGGTGGTGCCGCCTAGTTGTTCTCCTAAGAAATCATAAATGGCCGTATGCCCGGGATATGCAAGTGCAGAACCATCGGTGCCGATGCGGTTAACTCCAATGCAATAGCTCATGTTCTCTATCGCACGGGCAGCCAAGAGTGTGTCCCAAGCATGGATGCGTTTGTGTGGCCAATTGGCGGTATAAATGATTAAATCGTAGTCAACCGTATTTCTTCCCCAAACAGGAAAGCGTAAATCATAGCATACCCGCAAACAAATCTTCCAGTCTTTATAGCTTATTATTCCGTCGTTTTGACCCGTAGCATAGGCTTTATGCTCTCCGGCCAAGGTAAAGGTGTGGCGTTTGTCGTAGTATTGAACTTCTCCACTGGGAGCCACAAATAAAAACCGATTATGTATATTCCCTTCCTCGCGAATGATGGTGCTTCCACAAAGGGCAGCATCCAATTTTTTTGCCCATAGTTGCATCCACTGTATGGTCAATCCATTCATTGCTTCGGCATAGGTTTCGGCCTCCATGGTAAAACCCGTTGTAAACATCTCTGGGAGAACCACTAAGTCCGTTGAAGGAAGTGCGGCGAATTGCTCTTCCAAATGGGCTAAGTTCTTTTTTTTGTCCTGCCAAAAAAGACTGGTTTGCAGAGCCGTTACCGTTAATTGAGATTCCATATCTTTAAACTTTAGTGTAAAGATGAAAACTTTGTGCTAATTCATGGCAAAAAAAGCACCTCTTTTATTTTCAACTTATGGCACAAATTCAACTTCCCCTTCCAAAAGCTATACTGTTCGACATGGACGGAACATTGGTTGACAATATGCATTATCACCACATCGCCTGGATGCAATTTATCGCAGCGAAAAAGTTGAATATCGATGCGGAGACATTTGAACGGGATTACCACAAAGGAACCTTAATTGAAGTCATGGCACGTTTCTTCCCTCACCTAAAAAACGAAGCCGCCTTAAGAAAGGTTGGAGATGAAAAAGAAGCACTTTTTCGAGAAATCTATCGGCCACACATAAAACCCATTTCGGGTTTGCTTCCTTTTTTGGGAAAATTAAAAGCAAAAAAACTTCCCATTGGCTTAGCCACTATGGGAGATCAAAACAATATTAACATGACCTTAGGTGAACTAGGTATTGAGCATTATTTCAATGCTACGACAGGAGGACATGAGGTCGAAAGAGGAAAACCTCAGCCAGACATTTTCTTGAAAGCAGCCGAGAAAATAGGGGTTAATCCTGCAGATTGCCTTGCTTTTGAAGATACGCAGTCGGGGATTAATTCGGCTCAAGCAGCTGGCATGCAGGTCGTCGGGGTTGCGACCCAGTTTTCAAAGGCACAACTTTTAGCCCTGGGTTGTTGTCATGCCATCACCAATTACCGAGAGCTTAAATTTATTTAATTACCTTACAAGATCAACTTATCCATTTAGCGATGAAAATAAATCTCTCCCTCCTAATACAGCTAAGTATTTTCGGATGCCTAAGTTATTTTTTACATGAACTAGCCCATTTATTCGCCCACTACAGTTTGGGTCACCAGGTCGATTTTAAAATCAATCATATGACGTTGATCATCCCAGAAACGATTAACACCCCTTGGCAGCAAGCCTGGGTATCGGGCAGTGGTGCCTTATTTAGTTTTGCACAGGGTGGAATTGCTTTTTATTTACTGAAGAAGCGAGTATCTATTGTTTGGTTCAATGTTCTTCTTTCTGCCTTTAGCCTCCGCTTTGCTGCGGCACTATTGGGACTAGTAAAATCGAGCGATGAAATTAAGACCAGTATAGCCATGGGTTTACCGAGTTACTTTTGGACAATCGTGGTGTTGGGTGGGCTCATTTTAATGCTCAATAGTGGGAGAAAAGTAGTAAGCATCCCACCAAAGCAAGTTTTAGGGCATTTTCTGTTTCTACTTTTAGTGACTTACCTTTTTAGCTTGATCTCGGTTTAAAAAATCGAAACAAAAAAACCTGCCCAAAAGAGCAGGTTTACAAAGCTTTATTAAAAATAATTTATCCCTTCAAGGAAGCGGATAAGTATTCACGGTTCATGCGGGCGATGTTTTCCAAAGAAATTCCCTTAGGACATTCTACTTCACAGGCACCGGTATTGGTGCAATTTCCAAATCCTTCTTCGTCCATTTGCTTGACCATGTTTTGTACGCGATCAACTGCCTCAACTTTCCCTTGTGGCAATAAGGCATATTGGGATACTTTTGCCGAAACAAATAACATGGCTGATGCGTTTTTACAAGAGGCTACACAGGCTCCACAACCAATACAGGTTGCAGCATCAAAAGCCTTGTCGGCATCGTGTTTGTCGATTGGAATTGCATTGGCATCTTGGGTGTTTCCTGAGGTGTTCACACTCACAAAACCTCCCGCGTGTTGAATGCGATCAAAGGCAGAACGGTCTACCGCCAAATCTTTCACTACTGGGAAAGCGTTGGCACGGAAAGGCTCAATGGTGATGGTATCGCCATCTTTGAACTTACGCATGTGCAACTGACAGGTAGTAACCAAACGGTCAGGACCGTGAGCTTCTCCATTGATGTACATTGAGCACATTCCACAAATTCCCTCACGACAATCGTGATCAAAGGCCACAGGATCAATTCCTTTAGCGATTAATTCTTCATTGTGTACGTCCATCATTTCCAGAAAAGACATATCCGGAGATATGTTTTCAATGGAATAGGTTTCGATACTTCCGGTGGCATCAGCATTTGCTTGTCGCCAAATTTTTAAGGTTAGATTCATAATTCTATTTGTATGAACGTGTTTTTACTTCAATTTCTTCATAGTTCAATGCTTCCTTGCACAAGACAGCATCTGCCGGTTCTCCTTTGTATTCCCAAGCAGAAACAAAGGTGAAGTTTTCATCATCACGCATGGCTTCCCCTTCTGGAGTTTGAGATTCTTCACGGAAGTGACCACCACAAGATTCTGTTCTTTCTAAGGCATCTTTTGCAAACAATTCTCCAAGCTCGAGGAAATCGGCAACGCGACCTGCTTTGGCCAATTGCTCGTTAAATTCATTGGCTGTTCCTGGAACATTGACATTCTTATAAAAATCTTCACGTAAGGCCTTGATTTCAACCATGGCTTCTTTCAACTCCTTTGCGTTACGGGACATTCCACATTTGTTCCACATGATTTTCCCTAACTTTCTGTGGTAGTAATCTACAGTATTACTTCCATTGTTATTGATGAAGGCATCAATTTGATCTTGTACCGCTTTCTCTGCTGCATCAAACTCTGGTGAGTCGGTGTTTATTGCTCCAGTTCGAATATCATCAGCCAAGTAATCTCCAATGGTATAGGGCAAAACAAAGTATCCGTCGGCCAAACCTTGCATTAAGGCTGAGGCACCGAGTCGGTTTGCACCGTGATCAGAGAAGTTTGCCTCTCCAATGGCGTAACATCCTGGAATACTTGTCATTAAGTTATAGTCAACCCATACACCTCCCATGGTATAGTGTACCGCAGGATAAATCATCATGGGTGTTTCATAAGGATCTTGATCAACAATTTTTTCGTACATCTGGAAGAGGTTTCCGTACTTAGCACGTACCACTCCCTGACCTAATTTCTTAACCAAAGCAGCATTGTTTGCGTCTAAACCTTTGACGTGTGCTTCTTCTTTTCCGTAGCGGATAATGGCAGAAGCAAAATCTAAATAAACCGCTTCTCCTGTTTTGTTCACACCGTAGCCTTCGTCGCAACGCTCTTTAGCAGCACGTGAAGCTACATCTCGGGGAACGAGGTTTCCAAAAGCAGGGTAACGACGCTCTAAGTAGTAATCGCGGTCTTCTTCAGCGATTGCGGTGGGTTTTAATTTTCCATCACGGATGGCTTTGACATCTTCGATCTTTTTGGGTACCCAAATACGCCCATCATTTCGCAATGACTCTGACATCAAGGTCAATTTTGACTGATGGTCTCCAGAGACAGGAATACAGGTTGGGTGAATTTGTGTAAAACATGGATTCGCAAAGTGAGCGCCTTTTTTGTGAATTTTCCAACCCGCAGAAACATTACTTCCCATGGCATTGGTTGAAAGGAAAAAGACATTTCCGTATCCACCAGAAGCAATGACAACCGCATGTGCTCCGTGGCGTTCTATTTTACCATCCACAAGATTACGGGTAATGATTCCTCTCGCTTTTCCGTCAACAAGAACCAAATCCATCATTTCATGGCGGTTGTACATTTTTATTTTTCCACGACCAATTTGACGGTTCATGGCTGAGTAAGCGCCAAGCAACAGTTGCTGCCCAGTTTGTCCTTTGGCATAAAAGGTACGTGATACCAATACTCCTCCAAATGAACGGTTGTCGAGTAAGCCACCGTAGTCACGAGCAAAGGGAACCCCTTGGGCTACACATTGGTCAATGATATTGGTCGAAACCTCCGCCAAACGGTGCACGTTGGATTCTCTGGAACGGTAATCTCCTCCTTTAATGGTGTCGTAAAACAAGCGATAGGTAGAATCTCCATCGCCTTGGTAGTTTTTTGCCGCATTGATCCCTCCTTGTGCAGCAATAGAGTGTGCACGACGAGGAGAATCTTGAAAACAAAACGTTTTTACATTATAGCCCAATTCAGCCAAGGTCGCAGAAGCCGATGCTCCGGCTAAACCTGTTCCCACTACAATAACGTCAATAAGACGTTTGTTAGCTGGACTAACAAGGTTGATATGACTCTTGTGGTTGGTCCACTTGTCGGCCAATGGCCCTTGTGGTATTTTTGAATCTAAGGTTGCCATATTAAAATGCGTTTAAATGGTGAAACAAAGCAATGAAAACAAAGCCAAGGGGCACTCCAATGGCAAATGCCGTTGTGAAACCTTTGATTGCTCTTGTGTATTTATTGTTAGCGCCCAGCGACTGAAAAGAAGAACTGAAACCGTGCATCAAGTGAAGTGCTAAAAAGCCAAATGAAATCACATACAATCCAACACGGACTGGGCTCTCAAATTTGTGCACCATTTCTTCGAAATAGCGGGTCGGATTTTCCGGTAACACTTCGATGTATTTGTAATTCATTTCAGGAAACCAAAAGTCATAGAAATGCAATCCTAGAAAAGAAAGAACCACAGCACCAGAAATGATCATGTTGCGAGACATCCATGAAGAATTAGCCGCTCCATTATTGGTGGCATATTTACTTGAGCGCGCGCTACGGTTTTTAAGATCCAAAACAAAACCCATGATGAAATGAAAAATAACGCCAAAAATTAAAACGGGTTGCAATGCAAATTGCACCAGTGGGTTATTCCCCATAAAATGGGATAATTCGTTAAACACCGTTTCGCTAAAAACTGAGGTTAGGTTGATGGTAAAATGCTGTAAAAGAAAGAAAACCAAAAACAATCCTGAAAGCGCCATGGCATATTTCCTTGCCAAGGACGACTTGATTAATGCACTCATTTATTTCAATTTAGAGAAACAAAATTAAGGCATAAAGCAGTGAGAAAGAAATAATTCTTTGCTATTTTTCTAGTTTATAGCCTCTCTAAACTAGCCCATAAGTTCTTGTTTAGTTTTTTGATCTAATTCTGCTTTTTTTACCGCCAACACTAAAACAAGCCTAGAATGGCAGGCTAAGCGCAAGACCAAAAACCTGCCTTAGCTGCAAATCGTTAAGGGCATTGTCGTCATACACCAATTGCAGCTCGAGCATTGCACTTAGATACTTATTTACTTTCATATCGAGGGTACCGGTATAATCCAAATCAATGTTTTTTGTTTCGGTCAGATAATTTGAAAAGAGACTGAGCGTGTTAGAAAAGAACACGTTTTTGACAAGTTCGTGTTTGGCTTGCATGGACAAGGAGGCTCCTGCTTCCCATCGTGCACTTTCACCTTGCTTAACCCCAAAATAACTATCATCCGGACCAATGGAATGGGTAAACACCTTGTCTACTAGAATGACTCGTGCGGTGAGTGGTTGAAACTGGAGGGAGAAAGATTCGGATTTCCTGTAGGAGGTTCCGACCCCAAGACGCAGATAAGCAGGGGAAAAAAAAGCTGTTGATTTGATCCGCTCAATCTGATTGTTTTGTCCTTCCACAAAGGTGTAGCCGGGCGTGTTCTGCGTTTTTAAATTAATGCTAGAAGACCATTTCCATCGTTTATTTGACTTGCGTTCTAGCACTGCGTCTATCGCAAGCCGATCTTCTGTTTTTTTGACGAATTCTTCTGAATCAATTTTGGCATACCCCAGAGCAACGTCTGCCGTAGCGGTCCACAACCACACTTCATCTTGAAAGGTGATGTTATAATCGAAATTCAATGTCCCACTAAAATTGGTTGTCCCCCCCGCAAGCCAGTTATTAAAGCTGGATTGATTGACCAATAGACCAATCTCACGTTGATGTTTCCAGCCCGATAAACTATCAGAAACAGCCTCTTGTGCCGAGAGATACTGTGCAACCAACAAAAAGAAAAGGCAACAAAAAGTGCTTGTCTTACTTAATTGTGAGAGAGGTACTTTGTTGGGTTGTTGCGGTTTTAATTTCGACGGTAAAACTTCCTTTAGGTAGGTAATACTTTCCATTTTTGGCAGATTTTAAGGGGTTGTTTTTATGCTTTTTAAGATAGTTTTTTAAGTGCGATTGCTGGATGCTTAGATCATAATTTAGGTAATTATAACCGCTATCCAACTGACCGTTGGATTGATGCACAAGTACGCCTTTTGCATCTTTAATGCTGAGGGTGTAGGGACCGCTCTCTTGGGTGTGAAGAATAAGGTCAAGGAGTGGAGCATACACCTTTCTCCATTGCGAACCAGCACTTCCCCATCGCATGGACTTTTTGAGTTCTTTTAAGGGGATAAGGGTTAGGTCTTTCTTTTTTGGTTGGTGGAAAACACTAATGTCTGCTTTATAAATCGAACGCCCATGTGTGCCAACAAGTAAATGGTTTTTTTCGGGTTGAATCACTAAATCGTGAACGGCTGCTGTGGTTAATCCTTTGGAAAAAGGCACCCAATTTTTTCCTTTATCGGTGGAGACAAAAACCCCCATATCGTTCCCTAGGTATAGAATTTTTTCGTCTTTTGGATCTTCCCGAATCACATTGACCGGCGACAAGGGCAAGTTGGTTGTAATGGTTTCCCAACTGTTCCCACCGTCATCACTCACATACACATAAGGGGTGAAATCGTCCCAACGGTAACCATTTAGGGTAACATAAACGCGGTCTTTCTTGTGCGAAGAGGCCACTACTCTACTCACCCATAAATCTGATGGGAAGGAATCAGAAATTCGTGTCCAACTTCCACCACCATTGGTAGTTCTATGCACATAGCCGTCATCACTTCCGGTATAGATATAGCCAAATTGTAAGGGAGATTCACTCAAGGTAGTGAGAGTCCCATAGGCCACATTTCCTTTACGTCCCCCTTGGGTTAGATCGTCAGAAATGGTTTCCCAATCGTCTCCTTGATTGAGTGATCGGTGCAATTTATTCCCACCGTAATATAAGATGTCTTGATTGTGAGAAGACAATAGTATTGGTGTTTGCCAATTGAAACGGTAGGGAGACTCTCCAAGTGTATGCTTTGGCTGTATTGCTTTTCTTCCTTTGGTCGCCAGATTGAGTCGGTAGTAGTTCCCAAACTGAAAGCCCGTGTATACGATATTGCTGTTGCGGTTGTCGATTTGAATTTTCATTCCGTCACCCCCCATAATGGATGTCCAAGGGTTGTGCCCTGTCGATTGCCAACGTTCATTGTCAACGGCATTGTGGGCTCCTTTCCACACACCGTTGTCTTGAAGTCCACCATAAACATTGTAAGGTTTTTCGTTATCTACGTTGATGGCATAAAATTGCCCTACCGCCGTGGAATTGTTTTTCATCCAATGTGCTCCATCGTCATAAGTAATGTTTACCCCTCCGTCATTTCCATTGATCAAATGTCCGTCAAGATCGGGATTAATCCACAGGGCATGATGATCTGAATGTACGTTGGGTTTGCTGATGGAACTAAATGTTTTTCCTCCATCGCTGGACGCTAAAATAGGCACCCCGTAGATGTAGATTTTTTCTTGTTTCTTGGGGTGTACATGAACGTGACCAAAATAATAACCATAGCTGTAGTAGAGGTCATTTAGGTAGCCTTTATGGGTTTTTGCCCAGCTTTTTCCACCATCGATACTTTTGTATACCTCCGCCCCGACTACGGGCGTATCAAACAGCATGGCATTGGCATTTTCTAAATAGGTGGCTAGGTCTTTTGGCTTGACCAAACCAGCACTAACACTGTTTTTTAAATTTGCTGCTCGGTACTTTTCTTGAAAATTATTTTGCTTTAGATAGGCATTGAGTTGCTTGTCGTCTAGGGCTAAAAAAGTATCCTTGCTCATTGTTTTGAAATCATCTTTCGACAGGCTTTCCTTCTGCTCTTTGGTGTCATCTGGGCGACGAAACTGAGAATCGTGAATCGCATAAAGGGTATTTTGATCAAAGACCGCCAACCCAATTCTACCCACCCCATCTCCTGTAGGAAAGCCACTCGCTGGGGTGCTGATTAAGGTCCAATTTTCTCCTGCATCTACGCTTTTATAAATTCCTGAATGAGCCCCATTCCCTTGGAAATCCCAGGCTTTACGGTCTTTCTCCCATGCGGTTGCATACTGAATATTGAAGGCTTCTGGAGCCACAGACATGTCAATGATACCGGTTGCATCATTGATGTATAAGCTTTGTTTCCATGTAATACCACCGTCTTTTGAAACGTACACTCCTCTTTCTTTGCTGGTGGAATACAAGTGTCCAGTTACCCCGACAATAAGATGGTTGGCATCGGAAGGATTGATGAGGATTTTACCAATGTGGTGGCTGTCTTCGAGTCCCGACTTTTGCCAGCTAGCTCCATTATCTGTTGTTTTCAATAGACCAATCCCGGCATAGGATGAACGCGATGCGTTGTTTTCTCCTGTCCCAACCCATAGGGTCCGTGTTGGCCAATGCATGGCAATTTCACCTATGTTTTGCGTCGGTGCGTTATCCATGATAGGCACAAAACTAATTCCATTGGTCGTGGTGTGCCAAACTCCTCCAGAAGCATAGGCCACATAAAACTCTGTAGGGTTTTCTGGATTTACAGCTAGGGCGACCACACGACCACTCATCACTTTTGGCCCTATGTTTTCGAAGGGAATATTTTTCACTGAAGCATTTTGCTGCATTTGCTCAAAGGCAACAAGGGAAGTGTTTACAGCTTTAGCCGGGGTAGGTTGGGTTTGCGCGAAAAGGAACACATTAAAAAACAACAGGCTAAGGGTAAAAAGAGATCTCATGGATTTTGTTTTAAGTTGAAAAATACAACTTTTTTCCAATGAGTGAAATTGAGCGAATTAGAATGCGCTATTTTTCCTATTTTTAACAAAAACAATTCTATGCGCTACCAACCTTTGTCCGCCGCTTTTTATCGTTCCAACAGAAAGCGCTTTATGACAGAAATGAAAGGAAACATCTTGGCTGTTTTTAATTCAAATGACATCTACCCCATTAGCGCCGATTCGACCCTGCCTTTTGCCCAGCATAGAGATATTTTTTACCTCTGCGGTGTAGATCAAGAGGAAACTATTTTGGTCTTATTTCCCAACGCACTTGATCCTAAACACAGAGAAATTCTATTTGTTCGAGAGACCAACGCTCACATTGCCGTATGGGAAGGAGCAAAACTCACCAAAGCACAGGCCACCACATTGACAGGCATAGAAACTGTGTATTGGTTGGCTGACTTTGATCGGGTTTTCCAAGAGCTTTCTACCCAATGCGAAGGTTTTTATTTCAATACCAATGAACATTACCGCCAAGCTGTTGAAACCCAAACCCGAGAAGATCGTTTTATTGCCAAATGCAAACAAGATTATCCGGCACATAGCGTTGCAAAAAGCAACCCAATTCTACAACAACTCCGTTCGGTAAAAGCCGAGGAGGAAATTGCCCAAATGCAAACAGCCTGTAACATCACAGAAAAAGGGATTCGACGCTTACTGGGTTTCATTGAACCGGGGGTTTGGGAATATGAGATTGAGGCAGAACTCGCCCATGAATTTCTAAAAAACCGCTCAAAAGGGTTTGCTTATACGCCCATCATCGCCTCTGGAAAGAATGCGAATGTTCTTCACTATACCGAAAACAATTGTCAATGTAAGGCAGGGGAATTGATCTTGATGGATGTTGCGGCTGAATATGGAAATTACAGCAGTGACCTTACCCGAACCTTCCCTGTTTCTGGTCGCTTTAGCGCGCGCCAGCGGGCGGTCTATGATGCCGTTTTACGGGTGAAAAAAGAAGCTACCAAATTGCTTGTTCCGGGAACCATTTGGAAGGAATTCCATGTGGAGGTTGGCAAGCTAATGACTTCAGAACTTTTGGGACTTGGTCTACTGGACAAGCATGACGTCACCCATGAAGACCCGAACAGGCCTGCATACAAGAAATATTTCATGCACGGAACAGCGCATCACATTGGCTTGGACACCCATGACTATGGGCTGCTTCACCTGCCAATGGAAGCCAATATGGTCTTTACAGTTGAACCCGGTATTTACTTACCTGAAGAAGGTTTTGGAATTCGCATAGAAGACGATGTGGTGATTCAACAGCAAGGAGAACCCATCAATTTAATGGCAAATATTCCTATTGAAGCAGAGGAGATTGAGGACTTGATGAATGCCTAACTGCACCCACAATCGGGACCGCAGTCGGGATCTTTTTTTTGAAAGAATTTGAGGTACAATACTCGCACAGCCCAAACCGCCGAAGCTGCAATCAATAAGATTTGTACTGTTTCCATTAGGCTAAAATTTGATAAACTGTTAAGGCAGACAGATAGGCAATTACTGTCATGCTGAACAACTGAATCATGGGCCACTTCCAACTATTGGTTTCTTTTTTGACGATGGCCAAAGTGCTCATGCATTGCAAGGCAAATGCATAAAAAAGCATCAAAGAGACTCCCGTTGGCAAATCGAACAAAGCTTCTCCATTGGGCTTCCGCTCTGCAGCCATTCTGTTCTTGATGGTTTCTTCTTGGTCATTTCCAACACTGTAAATGGTGGCCAAGGTTCCTACAAAAACCTCACGTGCAGCAAAAGAACTGATTAAGGCAATGCCAATTTTCCAATCAAAACCAAGGGGTGCAATGGCCGGTTCAATGGTCTTTCCGAGTATTCCTATGAATGAATGTTCTAGCTTGTGAGAGGCTATTTTGGTGGACAAGGCTTCTTCAGTCAATTGATATTGGGCCTGCTCTTGACGGACAATTTCTTCCGCATTATTGAACTGTTCTCCCGGACCAAAAGAGGCCATAACCCACAACAAGATGGAAATGGCTAAAATGATTTTTCCGGCTTCTACGACAAACGACTTTGTTTTTTCAAAAACCGTTATTCCAACATTTTTAAGCAATGGAAGTTTGTAATTGGGCATTTCAATAACAAAGTAGGTTTTTGATTGAATTTTCAACAGTTTGTTGAGTAAGGCAGAAGATAGTAGTGCCATCACAAAGCCAAGCAAATAAAGTCCCATCAAGGTCAAGCCTTGGTAACCCATCCCCAGAAAACTTCCTTCAGGAATGACCAGTGAGATCAAAATTAGATATACAGGTAATCGGGCAGAACAGGTGGTAAAAGGAGTGACTAGAATGGTAATGAGGCGCTCTTTCCAGTTTTCAATATTTCGTGTAGCCATCACAGCAGGAATGGCACAGGCTGTTCCAGAAATGAGTGGAATGACACTTTTGCCACTGAGGCCGTATTTGCGCAAACCGCGGTCCATCAAAAAGACTACTCTGCTCATGTAACCCGTTTCTTCCAACACAGCAATGAACAAAAAGAGAAAGGCAATTTGTGGAATAAAAATTACAATTCCGCCAAGACCAGAAATGATTCCTTCAGCGAGAAGGTTGGTAAACAAGCCTGGGGGAAGGTTCGCTTTGGTCAACTCACTGAGTTTGCTAAATGACTTATCAATAAAATCCATGGGAATACTGCTCCAGTCAAAAATGACTTGAAAAATCGTCAGCAATATCATGAAGAAGATAATGTATCCCCAAAAACGATGAATCAAGACCCGATCGAGGCGCGAGCGAATATCGGTGGCACTATTGATATCAACAGTGTAGGTTTCTTTGAGCGCGTTGTTTATGTTCTGATAGCGCTTGATGGTTTCTTTCTGCTGCAGGCGTTTTAAATGCGATTCTGACTGGGTTTTGTAGTCTGTCGCATCTTCAACTTTTTTTCGTTCAAGTTTGGCAAAATTAACATCCTGCGTTATCACCAACCAGAGTTTATACAATGACTGATTGGGAAAAACTTTTTCTAGGTTTTCAAAATAGTCTGAATCGATCGCATGAATATCGGTAATGCTTTCTTTGGACAGGGACCGGTAATCAAGGATGAATTCTTTTAATTGATCTATCCCCGTTTTTTCACGGGTGCTAATTAGAGCTATTTTCGTTTTCAGCTTTTGTTCTAATAAAGCGATGTCCAAGGAGATGCCTTTTCGCTGCATACGGTCGGACATGTTGATCACCAAAAGTGTTGGAATCTCTAAATCTTTGATTTGGGTGAACAACAATAGATTTCGCTTGAGGTTTTCAATGTCTGAAACCACTACAGCAACATCCGGATAATCTTTGTCGTTTTTGTTGAGCAAAAGCTCAATCACCACACTTTCGTCCATCGAGGAAGCATTGAGGCTATAAGTTCCCGGCAAATCAATGATGTGCGCTTTGGTTGTTCGATTTAAACGACAGCTTCCTTGTTTTTTCTCAACAGTAATCCCAGGATAATTCCCTACTTTTTGATTTAAACCCGTGAGGGCATTAAAGACAGAGGTTTTTCCTGTATTGGGGTTTCCAATGAGCGCAACATTTAGGTTTGTAGTCATGCGATCAAATCTATCGTAATGTGTTGAGCAGTTTCTTTACGAATGGCCAAGTGACAGCCATCGATGACCAAGTACATGGGGTCTTTGAGTGGGGCAAGCTGTTCTAAATGAACTTCGTTTCCGGGTAAACAACCCATTTCAATCAGTTTTAACGGAAGTAAATCGGTATCGATGGATACGATTTTCGCGCGCTGATTTTTTTCGATCTGATCTAAGGTGATCATTATTTAGAATGAGTTTAAAGAAGCAAAAGTAACGGAAAAAGCTACCCTTCGCAAATTAGGTGAATTAAATTTTTGGATCAAAATCCGTATTCTTCTTTTAGGATGACTAGGTCTTGCTTCAGACTATCCATGGCTGTTTTACTTGTTCCATCGTAATACCCGCGGATGCGTTTCTCTGGATCGACTAGGACAAAATTTTCAGTGTGGATCATGTCATGGGGGCCCCCGTCCCCGTCTTCTTTCACCACAAAATAGGACTTACGTGCAAGGGTGTAAATTTCTTTTTTATCTCCGGTGAGAAGGTTCCATTTGGCATCAATGACCCCTTTTTCTAGGGCATATTTTTTTAATTGAGCTACCGAATCAATCGCAGGGGTTACGCTAAAAGACACCAATTTAATGTTCTCCTCTTCCAAAATATCCTGCTGAATGTCGGCCATATTGTTGGTCATAATGGGACAAATAGATGGGCAGGTCGTAAAAAAGAAATCGGCGATGTAGATTTTGTTGACATAATCGCGCTGACTTATCGATTCGCCATTTTGATTGGTCAATTGAAAATCGGCGATCTTGTGGAATTTTTTAATGTGTTGTAAACTACTGTCAACCAACTCATAGGTGACCTCAGCAGGTTGATAAATAGGAAGGATTTTCCGAGGAGTTAAGGCATTAAAAAAGAGGTAGAGAATGATGGCCGAAAGTCCGGAAAAAAATAATAAAAAGGATTTATATCGACTAAAAAAGTGCTTCATGCTTGTTGCAAAAATACATTCTTTTTTGGGGTTTTAGGTGCAACGCAAATTGTTAAAAGAAAGATAAATGTATCTAGGCAAGTACGGTAGCCGCGGAAATGCTTATTTTTGGGCTTTATTGAAAAAATCACCCTATGGATCCAGCTGTCATTAAAGGCATTCAGTTATTACTAAGTTTATCAATATTAGTCGTTTTACACGAGCTTGGCCATTTTATTCCAGCAAAGCTATTCAAAACCAGGGTAGAAAAATTTTACCTCTTTTTTGATGTTAACTTCGCCCTCTTCAAAAAGAAAATTGGAGAAACGGAATACGGTATCGGTTGGTTGCCTTTGGGCGGATATGTCAAAATTTCGGGCATGATCGATGAGAGCATGGATACCGAACAAATGAAACAACCTGCTCAACCTTGGGAGTTTCGCTCCAAACCGGCTTGGCAGCGTTTGATCATTATGCTGGGTGGAGTTACCGTAAATATCATCTTGGGCTTTTTTATCTATATGATGATTCTCTTTGTTTGGGGGAAAGAAGTGCTTCCAACAGAGGCTGTACCTAATGGACTCAATGCTGCTCCCATTGCTCAAACAATTGGGTTTCAAAATGGAGACCAGATTTTAACGGTAGATGGAGAACCCATGGAGTATGTCCTTGACATTAATCGCCATTTGTTTTTGCGCAGTCCAAACAGCATAGAAGTGCTACATAAAAATGGCCAGCGCGAAGTATTGAACATTCCAGAAGACTTTGGTTCTACCATGTTTGAAAGCGGAGACATGTTCCCGTTGACGCCTAGAGAGACCATTTTTGTGGATAGCTTATACCCTGGAAACCCTGTAGAAATAGCAGGAATTGAAGTGGGCGATCAATTGATTTCTTATGATGGAAACCCAATTCAATCCAAGGATGATTTAAAAAGTGAAGAACTGCGTCTCAAAGACAGTATCGTATTTAAGGTATTGCGCAATGAACGAATGCTCAACTTTACTGTTTTTCCTACCGAAAAGGCCACTTTAGGGTTCAGAATCCAATCGCAACTTAATGCAGCTACCACTCATGTAGATTTGGACTTGGCTGAAAGCATAGTCGAAGGCTTTGATTTTGGGTACTGGACATTGCATGATTATGTGGTACAATTCAAATATATCTTTACCAAAAAAGGAGCAACCCAAGTAGGAGGCTTTGGTGCTATTGGGAATTTATTTCCTGCCCAGTGGGACTGGAAAGGCTTTTGGAGTAGCACTGCTTTGATCTCTATCATTTTAGCGTTTATGAACGTTTTACCCATTCCGGCATTGGACGGTGGACATGTTATGTTTTTACTTTACGAAATGATTAGCGGACGTAAGCCTAACGATAAATTCATGGAATATGCACAAATGTTTGGCTTTTTCCTCCTAATCGCATTGGTCTTGTTTGCCAATGGAAATGATGTTTACCGTTGGTTATTTACTTAAAATAGCGTAATTTTTTTTTAAAAACATTGAACTTAGCCATTCCTGTTTTTTATCTTTGAAATCAAGACACTAAATTTATATATATGAAAAAGCTATTCATTCTGAGCATTGCCTTGTTTAGTTTTGTTGTTTCTGCACAAGACAAACGCGTTACCATTGGAGATTTTGTGACCGAACACGAAGGGTTAAAAGAAAACCCTGATGGTGAAATTGTACCCATCAACGACAGAGAGATCAACAAAAAAATCCGCTTCTTCATTGAAGAGAAGTACTTAAATGTTGAGTTTACACGAAACATTATTTGGGATAGTTATGAAACCTTCATTAGTCCCTACGACCGCTTTCACTTCCACACCTTTATTGTACAAGTTAAAGTTGAAGGGCACAAACGCTTGAAATATTTGGAAATCAAATACGACCCTAACACCTTAAAAGTAGACAGTGCTTTTGAATGGGATGATGAAGTAGCTGAATTTGAAGAAGTTATCGTAGTGGAGGAAGCTGCTGCAATAAATAGCTAAAAAAAAAGTTAAAGGAGTTTGGGGAAATAGGATTTTCATTTATATTTGCCAACCAATTAACACTCCTCCTTAGCTCAGTTGGTTAGAGCATCTGACTGTTAATCAGAGGGTCCTAAGTTCGAGTCTTAGAGGGGGAGCAAGCTTAACCGCTACACTACACTACACTACTAAACTAAAGCCCTCGCGTAAAGCGGGGGTTTTTTCTTACAATTAAGTTTAACTTAAAGTTAGTCAATTTCTTGACACTTATTTGACACTCTTTGTCATTTCTAATGTTTATCTAATGTTGAAAAC
>JAKMEK010000090.1 GCA_022425945.1 Flavobacteriaceae bacterium | reverse complement strand
ACCCAATTGGAACTATTTTTTTACTCCTTTGGATTGATACTGCTACATAAAAAATCATATATTTAATAACTATATTTTTCAAAAACCAACGAATTATGAAGCATTTCTACCAAACCAAAGGCTTTTTTCCTAGCCTTCTACTGGCCATATTATTAATTGGATGTGAGCAGCAAACTAAAGCACCCTCCGAAGTAGTTGTTAGTGGAATTATCGCCCAAGACGCACACTGGAAACAAAATACCGTTTACATACTAGATCAGCAGGTAACTGTCCCTAGCGGAGTTAGCCTCAGCATCGATCCAGGAACAATTATAAAAGCCAACCCAGGAGAAGCATCAACTACCTCTATGTTGGTCATTGCCAAAGGAGCCAAAATCATTGCCAAAGGAACAGCAGAGGAACCCATCATCTTCACTTCAATCAATGATGATGTAGATCTTAAAGAGGGAAAAGAATCCTCTTTGTCGATTGCTGACACTGGTTTGTGGGGAGGGATTATCATCATGGGGGATGCACCCATTTCACTTCAAAACGGTGATGATGAAACCTTCTATACCGGCTTAGACCCCAATACAAAAGAAAGTTATTATGGAGGAGAAAATCCTGAAGATAATTCAGGTGTGCTTGAATATGTATCCATTCGACATGGAGGCATTTTCATCGGTACGGGGAGCGAATCCAATGGGCTAACATTGTGCGGTGTAGGAAACAAAACAACCATCAATCAAGTAGAGATTTACGCCAATCAAGATGATGGTTTAGAAATTTTTGGTGGAACGGTAAATGTTTCAAATCTATTTGTCCACGCCTGTGGTGATGATGGTATTGACCTAGACGAGGGATACACTGGAACGATCGACCACTTTATCGTTGAGTTAACTGAAACATCCGAAAGTGGAATCGAAATCTCCAGTGGAAAAGGAGAATTCGTTGGAAACTTTAAACTCGATAATGGGCTTATTGACCTGCATCATGCCACAAACAAAGATGCATTTAGTGCGGATGAAACTGCTGTTGGGAGCATTTCAAATGTCACGATTAGCAAAGGAGAAAACAACGAAACTATACAAAGCAACGCAGCCGAGGTGAGTATTACAAATGACGACACCGCTGAAGTCGACAAATCAACCTTTGGTTGGACAAAAGCAAAAGCATAAAGATTGATGTATGATTATAAAAAAAGAGGCTTAGACCTCTTTTTTTATTCATCTAATGCATGCGCAGAAAAGTGTACCAATTCTTCACTGTAATGATAGTTCAGTTGGATGGGTCTACAACA
Organism: Flavobacteriaceae bacterium; assembly: GCA_022425945.1. Classification (GTDB taxonomy): domain Bacteria; phylum Bacteroidota; class Bacteroidia; order Flavobacteriales; family Flavobacteriaceae; genus Arcticimaribacter. Next base: position 50,987 of record JAKMEK010000090.1, on the reverse strand, counting down.
AACTTCACAGTCTTCTATATACTGTTGCTCCTCCTCCACTTGATCCAATAACATGGATATGGTTTGCCAGCAATACGGACATTGAAAAAAATGCTCCAACATTAGCCTTCCAATTCCATTAGTTCTTCGAGTATACCTTCCCAACGCTGCATGAATTCCGCAAGCTGTTCTTTTTTCTTGTTATAATGGTCAAAGAAATTCGGCTTGGCTATGGTTGCTTCGTAGTTAATTTGCAATTCCAGATCAATTGCTTTTATTTCTTTTTCTAAGTCACCAATCTGACCTTCTACCTTTGATTGTCTATTGTGTAACGATTTTAACTTTTTTTGGGTTTGATAATCGTTATCATTATGAGATTTCTTCTTTTGCTTGGACTTTTCTACACGTTCCAGATCCACCAATGAAGCAAGACTCTTTTGATCCAAATAATACTGAATATCCCCTAAATATTCTTTTAGTACATGATCTTTAAATTCCATCACACGATCACTAAGACCTTGTAAAAAATCCCTGTCATGAGAAATGAGTATGAGTGTCCCCTCGAATTTCTTTAAGGCTTCTTTCAATACATTTTTGGAACGAATATCCAAGTGATTGGTTGGCTCATCCATGATGAGTACATTAAAGGGAGACAACAATAATTTACAAAGTGCCAATCGGTTGCGTTCGCCTCCAGAGAGCACCTTTACTTTCTTTTCTACATCATCACCACGAAACATAAAAGAGCCCAACATATCGCGTACTCTTTTTCGATTTTCGTCTGTTGCTGCCTCTTCCATAGTCTCCAAAAGTGTGAGCGACCCATCTAAGTACTCAGCCTGATTTTGTGCAAAGTAGCCAATCAAGACATTGTGTCCCAATTCGCATTCGCCCTGATAATCTATTTCATCAACTATTATTTTAGCCAAGGTTGATTTCCCCTGACCGTTTTGCCCCACAAATGCGGTCTTGGTTCCTCGTTCTATTTCAATATCAACACCCTGAAGAACAGTCTTTTCACCATAACTCTTGACGATATTCTCAGCGCGTAAGACTACTTTCCCTGGTTGTATGGCCACGGGAAACTTTAATTTCATTGCAGACGTATCCTCTACATCTATCTCGATACGATCAATTTTATCGAGTTTCTTCACTAGGGATTGAGCCATAGAAGCCTTTGAAGCTTTTGCTCTAAAACGCTCAATTAGTTTTTCTGTTTGTTCAATTTCTTTGGCTTGATTCTTTTGTGCGGCACGCTGCTGAGTCATGATTTCTTCGCGAAGAACCAAATAGTTGGAATATGATTTTTTATAATCATAAATACGTCCACCCACGATTTCGATGGTTCGGTTACTTGTATTGTCCAAAAACATTTTATCGTGGGAAACCAACACGACAGAACCCCTGTATTTAGTCAAGAAGTCTTCGAGCCAGATAATGGATTCAATGTCCAAGTGATTGGTTGGCTCATCGAGCAACAAGATGTCGTTGTCCTGAAGAAGCAATTTTGCTAATTCAATCCGCATACGCCATCCGCCAGAGAAGGTATCTGTTTTTTTATCAAAATCGCTAGGAGAGAAACCCAATCCTTGAAGAATACGCTCGGTCGTTCCTTGATAATGGTAACCACCAATCAACTCATAGCGTTCCGTAGCATCGTTCAAATCAATGATTAAATCATTGTAGGCAGAGGACTCATAGTCTGTTCTTGTGGCCAATTGCCCGTTGATTTCTTCCATGGCCGCCTCAAGTGATTTAATTTCCTCAAAGGCTTGATAAGCTTCTTCTAATACAGTTCGCCCTTTTTCGAAGTCAATGTCTTGGCGAAGAAAACCCAAACGAATGTTTTTTTCTTGTGAAATTGAGCCCGATGTTGGCTCGTGATCTTTAGCAATCAAATGCAGCATGGTTGACTTACCCGCTCCATTTTTACCTACAAGACCTACACGATCTCCCGCAATTAAACGAAACGAAACATCGCTAAAAAGAGTTTCTCCTCCAAAAGAAACGGTCATATTTTGAACGCTAAGCATGCTGAAATTTTGTTACAAAAATGAGAAAAGACATTGACTTAAAGGGGGATTTAAACAGTTTTTTCAAACCGATTAATTGCTACTTCATTTGGCAGTGCTACCCCATCGTTAATGAAGGTATAAAGCCACCTTGCAGCTTGCGGCGCAGTCAATACACCTCGCGATCCTAATCCATTAAGGAGATGTATATTCCTATGCTTATGATGCGAACCCAATAAAGGTCGTCGATCAACTACGGTTGGGCGAATATGACTAACATGATCTTCTATATTATAAGGCACATCAATCAATTGATCGATTTTAGCTTCCAACCATGCCTTCGCTTTTTCAGTTGGGAGTAAACTTTTGTCTTTCTGCTCAAAAGAAGCCCCAGCCCAATATCTGTCGTCACCCAATGGAGCAATAAAAATGGGGCCTTTCAAAATGACTTTAGTTTTTAATTTGGGCGCATGTATGATCAATATCTGACCTTTGGAGCCTACTAGAGGCAAATGTTGAAAGAAAGGGTTATTTACCATAGCATAACCTTCACAAAAAACAAGCTGTTTTGCATAAATATCCTTATAAATTAAACCATCTCTTTGGTGTTCAATAGCAGAGTAATCAAAGTTGTCTTGCTGGTAAGCATCACCAATAAACAGTCGATAAGCATTCAGCAAAGCTTTGGTATCGATTCGACCACAAGCATTGACTTCTCCATACCCATATGGGCTTTTGACAGCATCTATTGATGATGAATATATGGTAGGATTCAAAAAGTTTGATAAACCTGCACGATCGGCAGCTACCGTCCATTGGTTATGATCGGAAACTTGACTAAACAATTTGAATATCGACGCAGGGTATTTAATTCTACTACTTAGACGTTGTTCGATGGCTTCATAAAAAGGAAGGGCAAACGCATGCAATTCTTCTCCTTTCCATGACATATTGAAACGCTTCAATACGGTTGGGTTATAGATTCCGGCGGCTATTGCCGAAGAACCCGATGACTCTGCATCAATAACCTGAAATGTCTTGTTGGAAAGATACAATGTTTCGGCATAGGCAAGGCCAGCCAATCCAAAACCTACAATAAGGGTATCAACTTGCTTCAATTGAAATCACTATGAAAGAAAAACGCCGCCCTTAGGCAGCGTTTTAAATAAATGTTTATCTAAAATTAATTATTCCACATGTCTTGTTCGAAATCACGAATCACTGAGCGGATTCGCTCCGACTCTAGAAGTTGCTGTAAGGCATCCTCAAAAATATACTCATTAACCTGTCGATCTTCGTAAACGTTTTCTTCCTTGTAGATTAATGCATTAAATCTGCGTGAGTTAAGCATATTATCAAAGGTGATCGGTTGAGAAGAATTCCTTGTGTTAAACACTACAGAATTATTCAAAACTTCCCTTGCATCAGGAAACCATATCCAAAACAATGGATACAAAACATCAGGATCAATCCCGGGAGGCATACCTGCAGGGTTTAAAATTTCTTTATCTGGTGCACAGGGTGCAATTCCAAGCATACGATATTTTAACTCTCCTTGACGCTTGTTGAAGTACCAAGTACCCTTAATACGATATTCGGTAACGTGTAAAGATTTTAGCGGAATTTCAACGCCGTATTCGGCTTTGATTTCTTCTTCTGTTAAAATCCCCTCATTTGAAGCCTGCTCATATCCAGGTAAAAAACCGTTAAAGGATAGATTTTCTCTTACTTGCTGATAGGTTAATTTAGTTTTGAAATATCCCCCATCATCAGCATAAACTTCTTTAATGTCACCATCTTCAATACCCTGAATAAGCACATCGAAAAGTGATTTTCTATCCTCTCCAAGGTTTTGCGATTCGCTAGGGTAGTAATAGGGGAAATTTATACGTTCATCCAAATCTATTTTTTCCCAGATTGTTTTTGACCAAAGTATATCCCTATCATCTATATAACCATAGGCCAATGGACTTTCATCGTTAGCAGCCATTTGCTGATCATTGAGTTTACCAACTTCTTGCGGTACGCGCGCATTGAGTAGATTGGCTTGTCCAAACAACATAGAAGTTGAAAGGATCATAAACAAACAATTAAATAACAATGAATTTTTCATGGGAGAGTTATAAAATTTCGATTAAGACAGGAGCAACTCGCTTGAATTTATAATTTGGTTTGCTAGGGTTCTGAACTTTCAAATCGAAAATACTGATTTCTTGTCCAGATCTAACACGGCCAAGGGCTTGCAAAGCTTTGGCATTTAGTTTTGTTCCTTTACAGGTTATGGTAGGTGCTCCAGGAACTTTAACTTTAAATTCAAGTGTTCTTAAGGTCAAATCAAAATCAAAGTCTTCGAGGATTGCACCAACTTCGGCACGCTCGATACTCGCTTTAGGCAATCTAATTTTACCTGACTGACGGAAAAAAGTTGCGTTTGGTCGAGGTAGATCTTTGATTCTAAATTTGGTCTTCGTAGAAACGAGGTTCCCATCAGGTAATTTACCATTAGCCGTAATGGTGATTTCTCTTCCTTTACCGGGATTCATGATGAACTTACTCCCTTTTTTGCGTTTAAGACCAGGTGCCTTGGCATTGATCTTATCGTCTGGAATACCAGGAATAGAAATGGTCATTGGGTTGTCTACTCCACGGTAAACAACGTTCATTTTATCTGCAGAAATAACCGCTGAGTTAGGCTTAGCAATCACAGCAAAGCTCTGATCAACAGGGATTTTAGATTCAACACCTGCATTTAAAAAGACTAGGTCTCCTTGAATACGGTGATCACCTGGCCGTCCAGCACTAACATTTAACTTTATTCCTCCAGGGATTTTTTCGTACTCACTTTCAGTAAGTTTGCGACCGTCCATGGTTAACGAAACTTCGTTAGGATTTTGCGCTCCTCCTTTTCGTCCTAAAATTACACTTCCATCAAAAGTTTCACCTTGGTAGTAAGCACCTTTTTCGGTTTTCAACAATGTGATGTAGTTATCGGTATTCACCTTACTACTTCCTTCGAGTTCTTTTCCAAGTAATGCATTCAATACATCACTTTCGGTTAAGCGAATGTCGTTTTGCATCATGGTTAACTTTGCTAGAGATGAAATCAATGGAAAACCTTCATAATTGTTTGACAACCATGGTTGTGGTTGACCATCACTATTGGGCACATTTCCTTCAAAATCTCCAGTAAAGAAACGTTCTTCAACCAATTCAGTATACTGTGGGAACTGTGAAGCGAAAACTTGAATAACACGCATTTTGTAGGCATTAATCATATCAACAAACGCTTGTCCCTCAGGAGAAACGCCATTCGCATCAAAGAAAATTAAATCCAATGATTCACCTTTATCCATCTGTGAATATTCATTCAACTCTGGATCAGCTTCGCGTTGTTTTTCTGTGATATTGCTTTTGATTTCAGCAATCTTAGCATAGAATTTATCCGATTCTTTACGAATCTCTTTTGCTGTTCTGTCGTGACCAACCCATTTACCTTCTTTTTCTTGGGCGTTAACCTCAATTTTATCGTAGTAAATGATATTTCCTTGATTGACACGTTCGTTAGCACTTTGAATTTTTTTGAACATTTGTCCAAAACCATCCAAAACTTCTTTACTAACGTTCAAGGCTAACATGGTGATAAACACCAAGTACATTAACGCAATAAGTTTATTACGTGGGGTTTCATTTGCTCCTGCCATTGCTTAACTAGTTTTTGTTCATTGCAGAAAGCATTCCGCCATAAACTTGGTTAAGTGAAGCTAAGTTTGCAGACAAAGATTCCATTTGCGCTTTCAAACGTTCAGCATTTTCAGCCACTTGCTCATTGTAAGCGGTTTGTGAACCTGAACTTGCTACTTGCGCACTGTATAATTCGTTTAACGTTTCCAATTGAACTGCTGCTTTGGATAATTGTTCAGAATAACTTTGTGAAGAAGAAACAGCTTCAGCGGCTGGTGATAGCGCTTTTGCTGATGCCTCTAGGTTCTTGATACTTTGCGTCAAACCGTTCACAAGGCTAACGTCTAGTTTTGCTTGTTGCAAAATACCATCAATTTTACTTGACAATCCTTCTTCAGTGTTGTTAGAAGGCTTAGCGTGACCCGCTTTTTCTTCTTGGTGTTCTACGAAAGAAGCGTGTTCCTCACGTGCGTCATCTAGCATCAATCCCCCTACGAGGAAGATAATGGCTTCAGTCCCTAAACCAAGTCCTAATACTACCCCACCAGTGATGGGTCCTATTTCTAAGTGAAGAATCTTAAATAATGCTCCAACAATTACAACTGCTCCTCCAATTTGGAATAACATGTGCATGATGATTTTTCTTCTTAAGCGTCCTTTGAGTTGTTTTGCGTCCATTTTTTTGTAATAATTAAGTATTTGCTAAAGATAAAATTTTCTATTTAATTTTCACTTTTTCAGAACCTAAATAATCTTGAACGGTTCTAAAACCAATGTAACTTCTTGCAGTGTCTTGATACTCGTAATCTCTTGAGCTAACACGTAAAAAGTAGGCAACATCTTTCCACGAACCGCCACGAACCACCTTACGGCTTTCTTGATTGAGTGACATATTTGGATTTAACGAGGAAACATATTCGTAGGCACCCGGATCATAGGAGGACTCCGTCCACTCAGCTACATTCCCGGCCATATTGTATAAATTAAAGTCATTGGGTAAATAAGACTTTGCTTCTACCGCATACATTGCCTGGTCAGCAGAATAATCTCCGCGCAAGGGCTTGAAGTTGGCTAAAAAGCAACCTCTATCGTTCAGTAAATAAGGGGATCCCCACGGATATGTACCGGAAGGAATTCCTCCTCGAGCAGCGTATTCCCATTCAGCTTCTGTGGGCAGACGGAATTCATTTACCAATGGATCGCCTTTCTCTTTTTGAAAAGAGTTCTTATAATGTGTTCTCCACGTACAAAATGCAACAGCTTGTTTCCAAGACACACCAACTACAGGATAGTCCTGATAGGCAGGATGTGAGAAATAATCATTGTGCATTGGTTCATTGTACGAGTAGTTAAAATCCTTTATCCATACAGTAGTATCTGGATAGATTTCAATTTCTTCTTTTTTGATAAAGGGCAAACGGTCTCTTGATGTAGGGTCTTTTTCTCTTTCTAGGGCCGCTGCTTCAGCATCGAACCAAGAATATTTGTAAACCATTTTGTTCACATCTATTTTCATTTCGCCGTTATACCAAACCTCTGGAGGTAAGTATAAACTATCCATAACCTCAACATAGGCCTGATCAACATAACTGTTGGGTTCCCATTCGATGTCTTGATCCCAGTTTAGTGGACGTCCAGCATATGGGTCATCAGATAATTCGTAATAATTAGCCCGCATGTATTTTTGGAATTCAGACAAATCAGAGGTATCTGCATCTTTAAATGCATACTCTCCAATTCCATCACCAGTTTCACCATCTTCGCCCAAACTTAGTTCATCTGCTTTGCGGGCAAGCATCGCTAGGGCAATAGAATCGCGAACCCAAAACACAAATTGTCGGTATTCACTATTGGTAATTTCTGTCTCATCCATGTAGAATGAACGAACAGTTACCGTTTTAGCAGGCGCGTTCTTTAACTGGGCAATATCATCGTCTTGTTTCCCCATAATGAAAGCTCCACCCTCTACAAGTGTCATTCCATAAGGCTTTTCTGGAAACCATTTCTTTTGCTTAACTCCAATAAGTTCACCACGTTTATTTCCACATCCGTAGATCATCAACGCAGTAAAAATGAAAATAACTATTTTCTTCATATAGTATTCTAACGTGTGGCGGTTAATAATATTTCATTCTAATGCTATTTTTACACTATAAAGCCAAATAACCACGCTATTCTTAACTTCTTTTAGTTGCCCTCCACCATCTGTCGGGCAAAATATCATTACACGCATTCAAATAATCTTGGTGTGTGCATGATAATAACGCACTTCTTTTAGATTTATTATCCAAATAGTTTTCTTTCATAAATTCCATCCACCAACGTTGGCTTTTGGAACTCTTCAAAAAAACCAATTCCCGATCAGACATCTGGACTGTGTAACGAGTAAATCCGTGACCTGTAGCAACTGGATATTCATCAAAACGGCATTGAACACCCTCAATGAAATACCAAATCATTTGAGCCAGCAATTTATGAAAAATTAAAGCATTCGGTAAATCAAAACAACCAATAATACCAATTCGATCGCTAATTCCTGCGTAACGTGCTAAGGTACAAATAGTTCGGGCATCAATTCCATTGGGCATGCCTTGAGATAGATTTCCAGCAGCAACCCCACTCAAAACTTTCATGTCGAAACTAACAATATCTGCTTCACGAAAAACAGGCTCAGTGTTTTCTGGATGATCAAGTACTTGTCCTAAACGCTGGGAATCAAAAAATAATTTTTCCATTAAATCCAATTCTTCTTGGGCGATAAGATAAGATTGATATCCTAGATTTGTGAAATTATTCAATCTACTGGGGTTCTCCATAATAATTTCACTCATATATGATCGACCAGAAATCAATTCTTCCTCCTGAGAGAAATCAAACCGATTATCTACAGAAACAATATTTACCCACTGATCTGAGATCTCAAAAGTTCGATACAGGGATACTGTAAGGTCTTGACTTCCTCCCAACACAACCGGGATAACATTTATTTGCCTTAAATAAACACAGATTTCCTTCAGGGCATAATAGGTGTCTTCTGGTTTTTCACCTGAGGGCAAGTCACCCAGATCTGCGATGTTAACCGACCAATTCCCTGGATAAAGCTGATAAAACTCTTTTCGAAAAGCATTCATATCATACTCCATCACAGGATAATAACTGTTTCTACTTTCCTGTACACCAAAAATGGCAATCCGCACCTGCTCTAAAGCAGGGAAACCGTTTTTTTCGGTATGTACCTGCAAAGATTTTCCAATCACCTGTTTTGGCAATAACGTTGCAATTCCTAAAACGGCATCATCAACAGGGATTAAAAAATCTAAACTCATGCTTATTTTTTTGCTTTGGGCTTGGCGGCTGCTTTTTTCTTCGCCTTCTTCTTGGGCTTTTTGGCTTCTAACAGCTTCTGGGCCTCAGCCAAGGTTATTTTTGTAGCATCAATATCCTTAGGGAGTTCAATTTTGAGCTTTCCTTGAATAATGTTTGAGCGACCCCAACGGGCTTTTTCAACGCGAATTCCTTCCTCCTCCCAGTTGTGAATAACCTTATCGATTTCTTTCTGGATCTTGTCTTTGATCAAAGTCTCAATATCGTCATCAGAAAGGGCATCAAAGTTGTATTTTTTATTGACATTAATAAACATTCCACTCCATTTGATGAATGGGCCGAAACGACCAGTACCTTTCGTTACAGGAAGTTCATTGTAGGTGTAGATGGGTGCATCAGCAATTTTCTTTTCTTCAATAAGCTCAATGGCTAACTCACGGTCAACTTCCATGGGGTTGGTCCCTTTGGGTAAGGAAACAAAAGTGCTTCCAAACTTAACATAAGGTCCAAAACGACCATTGTTTACTGTAACAACCTCACCCTCGTATTCACCCAAATCTTTTGGTAATTGAAATAAGTCTAAGGCGGCTTCAAAAGTTATGGTATCCAATTGTTGGTCTTGACTAAGACTGGCAAAAACAACCGGATCTTCATCATCGGAATCTCCAATTTGTGCAATTGGACCAAATTTACCCAAGCGCACTTTAACCGTGCGGCCAGAATCGGGATGGGTTCCCAGTACACGTTCTCCTGACTCACGCTCGGCATGTTCTTTTACATGCTGAACAGTTGTTTGAAAATCGCCATAAAAACCCTTGATCATTTTAACCCAATCTTCTCTGCCTTCAGCGATTTCATCAAAATCTTGTTCAACCTGGGCAGTGAAATTATAATCCAAAATGTTCTCGAAATTATTCACCAAAAAATCATTGACAATCATGCCAATATCGGTGGGAACTAACTTTCCTTTGTCCGAACCAACCATTTCTGTAAGACGACTTGCAGTAACTTCTCCTTCTTTCAAGGCAAATTGTTGGTAGGTACGTTGTACACCTTCAACTGTTCCTTTGGCTACATACCCTCTGTTTTGGACAGTAGATATTGTAGGTGCATAGGTAGACGGTCGACCAATGCCTAGTTCCTCTAACTTTTTCACCAATGAAGCTTCTGTAAATCGATACGGTGGTCGTGTGAAACGCTGTGTAGAAACCAACGACTTCAGTGCTAGCGCATCTCCCTTCTCAACCGGCGGAAGTATTCCCTGTGCTTCTTCTTCATCTTCATCTACTCCCTCTAAATATACCTTCAGAAAACCTTCGAAGGTTAAGATTTCACCTCTAGCCGTAAACACTTCATTGTGTTGGTTAGCCCCTATTTTAAGTACTGTTCGCTCTAATTTTGCATCGCTCATTTGAGAAGAAACTGTGCGTTTCCAAATCAATTCATACAATCGCATTTGGTCATAATCTACAGCCACAGTATCGCGACTTAGATCTGTCGGCCGAATGGCTTCGTGAGCTTCTTGGGCTCCTTTACTTTTACTCTTAAAATTTCTTGCTTGCGCATAGTCTTCGCCATAGCGATCTGTAATCTCTTTTAGGGCAGCAGTTTGTGCTTCTTTGGATAGATTGACACTGTCAGTACGCATATAGGTAATCAAACCTGCCTCGTACAAACGTTGGGCCATGGTCATCGTCTTACTCACAGAGAAAAACAACTTCCGGGCAGCCTCTTGCTGAAGGGTCGATGTGGTAAAAGGAGCTGTTGGACTCTTTTTTGCAGGTTTGGTTTCTTTGGAGGTAACAGCAAAGTCAGCATTTGCATTCTTTGCAAGAAAATCTTCTACTTCTTCGGCTTGATCAAAGGTCGAATTCAACCCAGCCTTGATCATTTTATTTCCAGTAGTCAAAAACTCAGCCTGCGTTTTAAACATTGACGCAGGAACAAAAGCTTTGATTTCTCTTTCACGTTCAACGATAAGTCGAACAGAAACAGACTGTACCCGTCCGGCCGAGAGCCCACCTTTTACCTTACGCCAAAGTACCGGGGACAACTCATAACCAACCAAGCGATCCAAAACTCTTCGAGCTTGTTGCGCATTTACGAGGTTGTAATCGATATCACGCGGAGTATTAATTGCCTTTAAAATTGCATTCTTGGTGATCTCATGAAACACAATGCGTTTGGTATTCTCTTCTTTTAACTCTAGAGTGTTGGCCAAATGCCAAGCAATCGCTTCTCCCTCTCGGTCCTCATCACTGGCCAACCAAACAATTTCTGCTTTCTTGGCCAAAGACTTTAATTCTGAAACTACTTTTTTCTTGTCGGTCGAAACAATGTATTTGGGCAAAAAATCTCCATCAACATTAACCCCTAACTCTTTAGAAGGAAGGTCAGCAATGTGCCCAAAACTAGAGGCTACTTTATAGTCTTTACCTAAAAATTTTTCAATTGTTTTCGCCTTTGCAGGGGACTCAACTATCACTAAGTTCTTCGCCATGGTGGGTTTTTTCTTATCAACAAAAGTAGACGAAATTTTTAACGGCTCAAATTTTGAAGGTGAAATCAAAAAAAAATAATCCCATGCATTGCCATCATTTAAGGTGTAAACATCTCTTTTTTTACAAATAAAATTTTCAGTCTTTTGTGCAAAACATGACAAAATGACGGTAATTCATTACTTTTGTATGGTTATTAAAAAGTACAAGCCAATTAATCAGAATGCAGACAAAACCAAATCATACTGTAAGTACCACAGAAAAACAAATCTCACCAGCAACAGATGGCGTTGTGATTGCGCATAAACAAACTGACCAAAAAACAGAAAAATCTGTCTACATCGAATCCTACGGTTGTCAGATGAATTTTTCTGACAGCGAGGTGGTTGCTTCTATTCTTTCTAAAGAAGGCTATCAAACCACTACAAAAATGGAGTCTGCTGACTTGATATTAGTCAACACCTGTTCCATTCGAGAAAAAGCTGAGCTAACCGTTCGCAAAAGACTTGAAAAATTCAATGCCGTCAAGAAAACCAATCCAACAATGAAAGTTGGGGTCTTGGGCTGTATGGCTGAGCGTTTAAAGCATCAATTTTTGGAGGAGGAAAAAATTGTAGACATGGTGGTTGGTCCAGATGCTTATAAAGATCTCCCATATCTGTTGGCCGAAATAAACCAAGGAAGAGATGCCGTAAATGTAATCCTCTCCAAAGAAGAAACTTATGGTGACATTGCCCCTATTCGAATCGATTCAAATGGAGTTAGCGCATTTGTATCCATAACACGCGGGTGTGATAATATGTGTACCTTTTGCGTAGTTCCTTTTACCAGAGGAAGAGAACGCAGTCGCGACCCAAAGAGTATTTTACACGAAATCGATGACCTTGCCCAACGCAATTTTAAAGAGATTACTCTCTTAGGGCAAAACGTAGACAGTTATTTATGGTACGGTGGGGGACTGAAAAAAGATTTTGTGAAAGCCTCGGCATTGCAGCAAAAAACTGCGGTAGATTTTGCACATTTAATGGCAATGGCAGCGGAGGCGCATCCGAGAATTCGTTTTCGCTTTTCAACCTCCAACCCACAAGACATGACAGTAGATGTATTGCATGTAATGGCAAAATACCCCAACATTTGCAACTACATTCATCTACCGGTTCAATCAGGAAGTGATCGTATCTTAAAAAAAATGAACCGCTTGCATTCAAGGCAAGAATACTTCGATTTGATCGACAATATTCGAGAAATTATTCCAAACTGTGCCATTTCACAAGACATGATTGCCGGTTTCCCAACTGAGACAGAAGAAGATCATCAGGATACCCTAAGTTTGATGGATTATGTGAAATATGATTTTGGATTTATGTTTGCCTATTCTGAGCGTCCAGGGACGCTTGCCGAACGAAAAATGGAAGATGACATTCCTTTGGCCACAAAGAAAAGAAGATTGAGCGAAATCATTGACAAGCAACAAGCCCATAGTCGTTTTCGTACCGAAAGCTTTTTGGGACAAACTGTTTGTGTGTTGATTGAAAAAGAATCGAAAAAATCTACTGATCAATGGAGCGGAAGAACCTCTCAAAATACAGTGGCTGTTTTTCCAAAGGAAAACTACCAAATTGGAGATTTTGTCGATGTAATCGTAAAGGACTGTACCTCAGCAACCCTGTTAGGGACAGCTTTAGGTATTTCTGAAAATATATAAATTCTAAAGATGGAGAATTTACAAACTATCAAGCAGCGATTTGGCATCATTGGCATGAGCCAGGGATTGAATCGTGCGATTGAAAAAGCGCTACGTGTCGCTGTTACAGACATCTCAGTTTTGGTGACTGGAGAAAGTGGTGTGGGTAAGGAAAATATCCCAAAAATAATTCATCAAAATTCACACCGTAAGCACGCCAAATACATTGCAGTTAACTGTGGAGCCATTCCTGAAGGCACCATAGACAGTGAACTTTTTGGGCATGAAAAAGGAGCTTTTACAGGAGCAACAGCGACTCGGAATGGGTATTTTGAGGTGGCCGATGGTGGCACTATTTTTCTTGATGAAGTAGGCGAACTACCACTTTCGACACAAGTACGCTTGCTTCGTGTTTTAGAAACGGGAGAGTTTCTCAAAGTTGGCTCTTCAAAAACACAAACTACCAATGTCCGTATTGTGGCAGCAACCAATGTCAACATGCGTGATGCTATCCAAAAAAACAAATTTAGAGAGGATTTGTTTTACCGATTAAGTACCGTAGACATTCACCTTCCTCCCCTAAGGGAACGCAAAGAAGATATTCCTTTATTGTTTCGAAAATTTGCCGTTGATTTTGCTCAAAAATACAGAATGCCCACCCTACGTTTAGATGAGCACGCACAACAATTGCTGATTCAATACAATTGGAATGGAAACATCCGTCAGTTGCGAAATGTTGCGGAACAAGTATCTGTGCTTGAACAAGATCGACTGCTTACAGCAGCCAGCTTACGTCCTTACCTCCCTGATATGGGGTCGCAATTACCTGCCCTAACGACAGACAAAAAAGAACAGGGTGATTTCGCTTCTGAAAGAGAGATACTTTACAAAGTACTCTTTGACATGAAGAATGATCTCAATGACCTAAAAAAACTCACCTTAGAATTGATGAATCAAGACATTAGTGAGGAAGAAAAAGAAGGGCTGATTGAAAAACTATACGGGGCAGAGAACATCAGTAAACACGAAGAATCGAATTCCCTTACTGTATTGAACCCCTCCATAGACCAAGCTGTTCCATCACAACCACTAGTTCAAGCTCAGGACAGCTACTCTTATGCAGAAACCATAGAGGCAGAAGAACCTTTGTCCTTATTGGATAAAGAAATCGAAATGATAAAAAAAGCGCTAGAAAGAAGTCGAGGCAGAAGAAAACTAGCCGCCGAAGAATTGGGTATTTCTGAACGAACGCTTTACCGAAAAATAAAACAATACGACTTGAACGATGAAGAAGATCTTTAACATAATCCTTTTTACCGCGATGGTCGGTAGCCTAAGTAGTTGTGGAATATATTCCTTCACCGGAGCATCCATTCCTCCTGGCACAGAAACCTTCCAAGTGAACTACTTCAACAACGAGGCAGGGAACAAACCCGGATCGACCGTTGAACCTGGACTAGATCAGGAATTTACCATTGCGCTTCAGGATTTAATTCAAAATCAGACCAATTTAAACTTAGTAAGCACCAATGGAGATTTGGTGTATGAGGGAGAAATCATCGAATACCGTATTTCTCCAACCACCTCAACCGCGAACAATACCGCTGCCCAAAATAGACTAACCATGACCGTTAATCTAAGGTACACCAATACCAAAAAGGAAGAGGACTCTTTCGAAACACGCTTTACTTTCTTTTATGACTTCGATGCTAATCAACAGTTATTTGATGTAAAAGACGCTGCTAACCGTGAACTCTTCGAGCGAATAACGCAGGATATTTTTAACGCCACCCTAGCTAAATGGTAAGTATGACAGCACAGGAATACACAAAGCTAATTCACACTTTTGACCCAAAAGACGAAGCGCAACGAAAGGCCTTTGAAAAAATCACCTATCGTTACCCCTACTTTCAATCTGCCTATGCCCACTACCTGAAAACCTTGAAAGAACAGGAGCAGTACAATTACAATCTTATCCTTCGCAAAACTGCCGTACTAAGTCCATCCAGATCATTTTTAAATCAATGGTTAGAACGCAAGGATGCTGTTTCAACTCTACCTGAGGTTGAAAAAGAAGCGCCCAAAGTCATCGTTGAAGAAGAAGAAAAAACAGTAATTGCCCCAGAAAAACCAAGCTCGAAAACCGATACGGTCGCCAAACCAAAAAAACCTGCACCAAAAACGCCGAAAAAAATACGTCCAAAAAAGAAAGAACCGGTAGCCATGAGTTATACTGATTGGGTGATCTATTCGGCTAAAGGAAAGATAACCCCTAAAAAAGAAGCGACCAGCCTTGACGAAAAACTTTCCTTAATCGATTCCTTTTTGGAAAATAAACCAAAAATACCCCCGGTTCGTCAAGACCAACCAAAAGTTGATTTGTCTGCGCACAATGAATTCAACAAAGAAGAGTTGATGACAGAAACCTTAGCGAAAATTTATCTCCAACAAAAGAAATATAAAAAAGCGCTGTATGCCTATCAAATTTTAAGTTTGAAATATCCAGAAAAAAATGGTTTCTTTGCAAACCAAATCAAAACAATTAAACAATTACAACAAAATAGCTAAGTCATGAGCACTTTTTCAATATTCATTACATTGATCCTTATTGTCTGTTTTCTACTCATCCTCGTAGTGATGGTACAAAACCCTAAAGGAGGAGGATTATCTTCTTCATTTGGTGGTGGTGGACAACAACTTGGTGGAGTTCAAAAAACGACCGATTTCTTGGACCGAAGCACTTGGATCCTAGCCACTTTATTATTGGCGTTAATCTTATTGTCTAACTTTGGAATTAATACAGGAACCACTGCTGTTGACACTGAGTCAAAATTAATTGATAGCGGTGTAGAACAAACAATCCCACAAACGATTCCAGAAGAAGTACTTGAAACTCCTGCAGCACCCGCTTTAGAAGAATAATCACAATCGACATCATTTCAATGCCAGCTTCCTGACAAGCTGGCATTTTTTTTATAAAAAAACTGCCAACAATTGGCTTGGCATAATTTCTGAAATTAATTTTTAAAAATTAAAAACACATGAGCAATTTAACCATTAAACCCTTGGCAGATCGCGTTTTAGTAGAACCAGCTGCCGCTGAAACTAAAACTTCTTCGGGTATAATCATCCCCGATACTGCTAAAGAAAAACCACAACGTGGAATCGTAGTTGCTGTAGGGCCAGGAACAGCAGACAACCCAGTTACACTTACTGTAGGAGACACCGTTCTTTACGGAAAATATGCTGGGACAGAATTAAATCATGAAGGTACAGATTACCTTATCATGAAGGAAGCAGATATTTTAGCAATCGTTTAATCCAAAAAAAAGAACCATATCATGGCAAAAAAAATAGAATTTGATATTGATGCTAGAGACGGCATCAAACGCGGTGTAGACGCATTGGCCAATGCCGTAAAAGTAACCTTAGGTCCTAAAGGGCGTAATGTAATTATTGGAAAAGCATTTGGTGCACCTCATGTAACAAAAGATGGGGTAACTGTAGCAAAAGAAATTGAACTAGAAGATGCCCTTGAAAACATGGGTGCTCAAATGGTAAAAGAAGTTGCTTCGAGAACCAATGACTTAGCTGGAGATGGAACGACAACAGCTACAATTTTAGCACAAGCCATCGTGAAAGAAGGCTTGAAAAATGTTGCTGCTGGGGCAAACCCATTGGACCTAAAGCGTGGAATTGACAAAGCTGTTCATGCCATTGTTACTGCTCTAGAAAAACAAGCTGTTGAAGTAGGTGATTCTTCGGAAAAAATCAAACAAGTTGCAAGCATCTCAGCCAACAACGACCAAACCATTGGAAGCCTTATCACTACCGCCTTCGAAAAAGTAGGTAAAGAAGGAGTGATCACTGTTGAAGAAGCAAAAGGAACGGACACCTATGTTGACGTAGTAGAGGGAATGCAATTCGATCGCGGCTACTTATCTCCATATTTTGTCACAGATTCTGAAAAGATGGAAGCCGACCTAGAGACGCCTTACATATTGTTATACGACAAGAAGATTTCTTCTATGAAAGATTTACTTCCTGTACTGGAACCTGTTGCACAAACTGGCAAACCTTTATTAATTATCGCAGAAGATGTAGACGGAGAAGCCCTGGCCACACTCGTTGTGAACAAATTGAGAGGTGCATTGAAAATTGCGGCAGTTAAAGCGCCTGGATTTGGTGACCGCAGAAAAGCCATGTTAGAAGACATCGCAATTCTTACTGGAGGAACCGTTATCTCAGAAGAACGCGGATTTACGCTTGAAAACGCAACGCTCGAAATGCTCGGAACGGCAGAAAAAGTAACCATCGACAAGGACAACTCTACAGTTGTAAATGGAGCAGGGACTTCTGAAGCGATCGAGGCTCGTGTGGGTCAAATCAAGGCACAAATCGAAAATTCAACTTCAGATTACGACAAAGAAAAATTACAAGAACGCTTAGCTAAACTCTCAGGTGGAGTTGCCGTGTTGTATGTTGGCGCCCCTTCTGAAGTTGAGATGAAAGAAAAGAAAGATCGGGTAGACGACGCCCTACACGCAACTCGTGCTGCCGTTGAGGAAGGTATCGTTGCTGGAGGTGGAGTTGCCTTATTAAATACCAAAAATGTACTTACAGAACTTGATGCACACAATCAAGATCAGGCTACTGGAATTCAAATTATCAATAGTGCAATTGAAGCACCGCTTCGAACAATTGTTGGAAATTCAGGTGGTGAAGGATCTGTTGTTGTTGCCAAAGTATTGGAAGGCGATAAAAACTTCGGTTTCAATGCCAAAGAAGGTACTTATGTAGATATGTTAAAAGAAGGAATTATCGATCCTAAAAAAGTTACGCGTGTTGCACTAGAAAACGCTGCATCTGTTGCAGGGATGATCTTAACGACCGAATGTGCTTTAGTCGATATTAAAGAAGATACACCTGCCGGTGGCGGTATGCCTCCTATGGGTGGTGGAATGCCAGGCATGATGTAAGTTTCTTTATTTCAGTTCATTAAAAAAAACCGCTCAGCTGAGCGGTTTTTTTATTTGAATTAAGTTTACTACATTTAACTCGAACCAAATCTTATTATTATGAACAAAAGTTTACTTTATTCAGGAGTAGTTGGAACCATCGTTATTACTTATTGGGATGGTTAGTCTATGGAATTTTGTTCCCAGACTTGGCAACAGGAGAAGAAAGCCCTCTTTTTATTTTCCTTGGTTGCTTGTTTTATGCTTTTATTTTTGCAGTAATTTTTACGCGCTGGACAAGTATTTCGAAATTTAGCACCGGCTTTAATGCTGGGCTAATTATTGGTGTACTTTATGCGATGAGCTATCATTTCTTTATGATAAGTGGAAGCGGATCATTTGACTCCATCCCTTTTCTAAAAGAAATCGTAATTGGTGGCCTTATGACCGCTGCACTTGCAGGATCAACTGCCTTTGTGATAGACAAAACTTCCTAGTTTGTCTAATGCATAAAAAAAGCGACCCATTCGGGTCGCTGTTTTTTTTGTTATTTGTTTTTTAGTTCATACAAACAACACATGGGCAGGTTTTCATACACCTCGTCTGGCGCTGTTGCTAATGGGGTGTCATGTCCCGCGTTGGCTATCGCCGAGTGAATGTCGTCTATACTCACCTTATTTGCATCGAATAAAACTTGAAACTGATGCGAAGGAATATCCCAAGAAGCAGTCTTCACCCCTTTGATTCCAAAAGCGGTTTTTTCTATACGAGCTTTACACATTCCACAAACACCCTCTACCTCAAAAGTTGTCTTTTGA
This sequence comes from Flavobacteriaceae bacterium, assembly GCA_022425945.1. GTDB lineage: Bacteria > Bacteroidota > Bacteroidia > Flavobacteriales > Flavobacteriaceae > Arcticimaribacter. The sequence continues at coordinate 32,033 of JAKMEK010000090.1, read as the reverse complement.
AGGTCTTTTTTTTGTGCCATTAGCGCAAAGGGAGCTATGGCAAATAAAATAATTATTACTTTTTTCATTGTTACTTTTTTAAATTAAATCGCAATCCAGCATAGAGCATTCGTCCAAAAATAGGTGCATATACCACACTAGCGTCAAAATCCCTGCCAAAAGGCTGATCTACACCAACTACTGGATTGGTCTGTTTTATGTTTGTCAAATTTTCGCTACCCAAATATACCTCAAAACGAGGAGAAAACACTCGGGTAAATTGAGTGTTCCACAATCCATAAGCATTGGAATTGAAGTTGATACCATCTCTTGCATTCGAAGGTATACGCTGTTCCCCAACAAAATGATAAGTTAAATCTGCACGCCAGCCTTTTCCGGCTTGGTTTACATTGTTATACTCTCCATTGGCAAAGAAACGGTGCTCGGGTTGTAAGGGCTTTTGCTTTAAGCCATCTAAGTAATCTGTTTTAACTTCATAATTTTTGTAAGCAAAACGAAATGAAGTGTTTTGAAAAGGAGCATAATCTATTTCTAACTGAAAACTATTGGCAAAACTCCTTCCCTCCAAATTATAAAATTGAATGTAACGCGCCGTTTCCCAATCAACCACAACTTGGTCTTGAAATGTTGTTTTGTAATAATCTACCGTTATATCACCCTGCTTGTTGAACAAAGTGTAACCTTGACGAAAACTGAGACCACAGTTCCATGCTTTTTCGGGACGTAAGCCATAAATACTCCCTCCGTTTGATTGGACACGAATGGTTCTATTGGTGGCAAATAAAGTTTGATTTTCAGCGAAAATATTGGCTGCTTTTCTACCTTGTCCAAAAGAAAAACGCAGTGCAGAACGTTCCCATGGAGTGTAGCGGGCATGAAATCGAGGACTGATAAAAGTACCCAGATTATTGTGTTTATCGACACGAATCCCAGCAACAACATTCCAATTTTCTAGACTATCATAGGTGTATTCAAAGAAAGCACCAACAACCTCATCGGTCCGTTGATACAATCCACCGTCGACCATTTCTTCATACCGATCCCAACTTACATTAATCCCTGTTTTGAATTTATTCTTGGTGTTACCCAAAATAGAATTGAACAAAAGGTTCCCAAAAAAACTTTGGTGTTTAATGTCGTATTGACGAAGACCATAATAGGCTGCTTGATCGTGTGAATTATAGGCTGCCTGAAAACCAAAGCTTTGATAGGTAATAAGCGGAAAAACATAACCTACTTTTAGCGAAGCATCAAAACGTTGCGTGTCGATTTGACTCCCCCACTCGTTGGTAAAACCTTTATCTGTAGCAGGATCAAAAGTTATCGATCCTGTTTGTTTTTGATCATCTAAAAAGCGAAAGCTTGCAAAACTCACCCAACCCTTTTCAGCATTGGTGTATTGCCAACGATTAAATAGATTCAGTTGTTTTGCTAGCGGTACATCCAAAAAGCCATCCTTGTTTCGATCGGTAGAGAGGCTGCGCTGATTTCCATGTAGGTAAAAGCCTGTACTCCATTTGTCCGATAACTTGGTGTTTACATGAACATTAGCCTCTTGACGACCATTGATGGAGGTAAATAAGTTCACAAACAAGGGGGCATCGGAAAAAGGTTTTTGTAATTCAGTGTTTATTTGTCCTGCGATACTCTCGAAACCGTTGGTTACTGAACCTGCTCCTTTGGTAATTTGAATGCTTTCTATCCAAGTTCCAGGTGTGAAGGTAAGTCCGTAAATCTGTGAAGCCCCGCGGACCGATGGAATATTCTCTTCTGTAATCAGCAAATAAGGACTAGATAAACCCAGCATGCGAATTTGCTTGGTTCCTGTTAAGGCGTCTGAAAAGCTAACATCAATGGAGGGGTTGGTTTCAAAACTTTCAGACAAATTACAACAGGCAGCTTTGAGTAATTCCGCGCTGTTGACTTGCATCACATTTTGGGCTTCGAAATAGGATTTTTGTATGGCTTTTCTTCGCTGGGTCAATTCTACCTCATCTAGACTTTCACCAGTATCTTCTTTCATGAAGTGAATGATTTTTTTTCCACTTACGACTTTTAAGGTATCTGTTTTAAAACCCAGGTACTTAAGCACCAATTGATCAGTACTATTGTCTCGTGCCAGCGTAAATTGTCCTTTCTGATTCGAAACTGTACCATTGATTGAATTCAACCAATATATATTTACCCCTTCTAGTGGGTAAGTTTCATTGTTTTCTTGGATAAGTAACTGTCCCTCTACCACTTCCTGTCCAAAGATAGAAAGGGTAAAAAACAACAGCAAAAAAGTAAGTTGTGTTTTCAATTATTTTTATGTTTTGAGGTTTATAATAATTCAAGTACCCTTAGCAGGGTAATCATTATCATCATCCGTAAAAAACATAAGAACAGTTTCTTTTGTACAAAGCTATTAAAGGCGGGGGGTCTTTTGACTGAAGTACCTCAGGAGCATGAAAGAAGTGATCAAGTTGGTGAACCTCACTAAACCATACTTCGTTGGGCAAAATCGAAGGTGCTTTCTGTAGTTTTAATGCGTTCTGATCTGCGTCATTCTGTTCTATCACTACATCGTCTAGGCAACAGCTTTCTTGGGTCAGTTTTTCCTTATCGCACAACGGCAATTCTGTTTGCTCCATCCCACAGCCTTTGGCATCGAACGCCCAAGAAATCTCTGCAATATGCTTTCCACAATAATGCACATTAAAAGCCACTCCTATTTTACTGTGTAAAAAGAAGAGCAATAAGATCAAAATACGCAACTGCTTCATCATGAAAAAATTCACTACAAAGATAGGTAAATAACTTTTATCAAAATCACGTCACAATTGACTCAAAATCAACCACAACAATTCCTTAATTCGTCTGAATTTATTGTCAAAAAAAAGGGAATTTAGTATGCGTTTTTCCTATTTTTGAAAAAAAATTAACGTGACCAACTATTCCCTTCTTTTGCAAGAGGCCAAAGGGCTACTTTTGAATACAGCTTTGGACAAGAACACAACCCTAACCAAGGTTTGTCTTTTACTACAAAGCACGGTTGAACATTATGACTGGGTGGGGTTTTACTTTGCAAATGAAGTGGAAAGAACACTTCATTTAGGACCATTTGCAGGAATTCCTACAGATCATACCGTAATCCCCTACGGAAAAGGAATATGCGGTCAAGTGGCCGTTTCCAACGAAAACTTTTTGGTGGATGATGTTTCTGCACAAGACAATTATATCGCCTGTGACATTCATGTGAAATCAGAAATTGTAATTCCATTATTTGTTGGAGGGAAAAACATCGGCCAAATCGACATAGACTCTAATGTGGTAAACGCATTTTCTGAGCAAGACACTCACTTTCTAGAACAACTCAACGCGGCAATTGCCGACTCGCTATTTTAATCTATTTATTTTATGAATTCATCGCACAAAATTACTTCAGCCCTTATTTCTGTTTTTGACAAAGAAGGTTTGGGACCCATTATTCAAGAACTCAATAAACAAGGAGTTAGGTTGTATTCAACAGGTGGTACCGAAAAGTTTATTCGCGATATGGGGATTGAAGTCGTTGCCGTTGAGGACATCACTTCTTACCCTTCCATTTTGGGCGGACGTGTAAAAACCCTTCATCCAAAAGTATTTGGAGGCATCCTAAACCGTCAAAATGTAGCCTCTGACCAAGAGGAACTGAAACAATATGAAATTCCACAATTGGACTTGGTGATTGTTGACTTATATCCTTTTGAAAACACGGTGGCCTCTGGATCTCCTGAACAAGATATCATAGAGAAAATTGATATCGGAGGGATTTCCTTAATTCGTGCTGCTGCTAAAAATTTTGCTGACGTTCTCTGTGTTTCCGACAAGCATGATTACCAAGAAGTATTGGATCTGCTTATCTCATCGAATGGAGCTCCATCGAGAGAAGACAGAAAACGTTTTGCCACAAAAGCTTTCCAAGTTTCTTCACATTATGATGCGGCCATTTTTAACTATTTCAACAGTGACACTCAAGCCTCCAGTGCACTAAAAATAAGTCAACAAGAAGCAAAGCCTTTACGCTATGGAGAAAACCCCCATCAAGAAGGAACTTTTTATGGACCTCTTGGAGATTTACTCGAACAGGTTCATGGAAAGGAAGTATCTTACAACAACCTTTTAGACATTGATGCTGCAGTAAACCTTATGCTTGAATTTTATGATGGAAAGCCCACCTTCGCCATTCTAAAACACAACAATGCTTGCGGATTTGCAACCCGTGATAACCTTTTGACAGCCTATGAAGATGCCTTGGCTGGAGATCCGGTATCTGCCTTTGGAGGTGTTTTGATTGCAAACAAAGAAATTGATCTAGCCACAGCAGAGAAAATCAACACACTTTTCTGTGAAGTAGTAATCGCACCTAGCTACACCAAGGAAGCCTTAGCGATCTTAACAAGTAAAAAGAATCGAATTCTTTTGATCCAAAAGCCGACCCAATTAGAAGGCAAAACAATACGTACCTGCTTAAATGGTTATTTGGTTCAAGATCGTGATAATATTACTGATTCCAAGGACATACTGAGTACAGCAACAGAAAAAGCACCCTCGGCAGACGAAATCGACGATCTGTTGTTTGCCTCTAAAATATGCAAACACACAAAATCCAACACCATCGTCTTGGTAAAAGACGGACAATTACTTGCTTCTGGTACTGGTCAAACTTCTCGAGTAGATGCTTTGCGTCAAGCCATAGACAAGGCGCAAAATTTTGGATTCGACCTCAACAATGCAGTCATGGCTAGTGATGCCTTCTTCCCTTTTCCTGACTGTGTAGAAATTGCTAGAAATGCTGGTATAATGTCAGTTATTCAACCAGGAGGATCTATAAAAGACCAATTGTCTATCGATTACTGCAATGCTCAAAATATGTCCATGGTATTCACCGGAATACGTCATTTTAAGCATTAAATTTATTAACTTTGAGAATCGGCATTAATTATACAGGTATTACATGGGATTTTTCGACTTTTTAACTGAAGAAATTGCAATCGATTTAGGGACTGCAAACACCTTGATTATTCACAAAGACAAAATTGTCGTGGATAGTCCTTCCATTGTTGCCATTGACAGAACAAGCAATAAAGTCATTGCTATAGGTCATGAAGCCAGTATGATGCAGGGGAAAACACATGAAAACATCAAAACCATTCGCCCTTTAAAAGATGGCGTTATTGCTGACTTCAACGCTTCTGAGCAAATGATTAGCATGCTGATCAAGAGTGTTCCCACACTGAAAAAAAAGATGATCACTCCTTCCTTGAGAATGGTAATTTGTATTCCTTCTGGAATCACCGAGGTTGAAATGCGTGCTGTACGTGAATCTGCTGAGCGAGTTAACGGGAAAGAGGTTTATCTCATTCATGAGCCCATGGCTGCGGCTATAGGTATTGGGATAGACATTAAGCAACCCAAAGGAAACATGATTGTGGACATAGGTGGAGGTACTACAGAAATTGCAGTGATCGCTTTGTCGGGGATTGTATGTGATAAATCTGTAAAAATTGCAGGAGACGTTTTCACCAACGATATTGTTTATTATATGCGTCGTCAACACAATCTGTATGTTGGAGAACGCACAGCCGAAAAGATTAAAATAAATATTGGAGCTGCCCTAGAAGACCTCGAAACTCCGCCAGACGAAATGTCTGTTCAAGGAAGAGATCTTCTAACGGGAAAACCCAAACAAGCAATGGTCTCTCATAGAGAAGTAGCCCGTGCACTGGACAAATCGATTTTACGTATCGAAGATGCCATTATGGAAGCTTTGTCGCAAACTCCTCCAGAATTAGCAGCTGACATCTATAATACGGGTATTTATCTAGCTGGTGGAGGATCAATGCTTCGCGGTTTAGACAAACGCATCTCTTTAAAAACAGACCTCCCTGTTTACATCGCAGAAGACCCTTTACAAGCAGTGGTTCGAGGTACAGGAATTGCGCTTAAAAACATTGAAAGATACAAAACGATTCTACTAAAATAAGTAAACCATGCAATGGGTCTTAAATGCTATTATTCGCTACAAGAACTTTTTGCTCTTTCTTTTTTTATTCAACCTTGGGCTGATTATTTCAGGAAAACAAAGTGATTATCACAGCAGTAAAATCGCTAAAACCAGTCTAGCTATTTCTGGGTTTATTCATCAACCCTTTGAACAACTCAATAGTTATTTTAATCTTGTAGACGAAAACAAACGTCTGGCAAAGGAAAACAATACACTTAAAAGCTTGGTATTGGAGCGGTTTAACCAGGCAGAAGTTTTGTCCCTAGAAGAGCAAAACATTGCAGGCCCCCAATATTATTCACTCCCGGCAAAAATAATTCGAAACAGCTTTACACAGTCGCGAAACATCCTCTTGATCGACAAAGGAAGTAGTAACAGCATTGCAAAAGAAATGGGCGTTATTGGCCCAAAGGGAATTATTGGCATTGTAAATCAAACCAGTGAAAACTACGCTTCAGTATTATCTATCTTATACCGTGATTTAAAAATCAATGCCAAATTTAAAAAGTCCAATGTTTTTGGTTCGCTTTTTTGGTTGGGAGAAAATCCAAATGAAATGCAGTTAGCGGATATCGCAAGTATAAACTCAGTTGAAGTTGGTGACACCCTAGTTACCGGAGGAATGTCTTCTTATTTCCCTGAAGGCATCCCAATCGGAACAGTAAAAAGTTTTGACCTACCCGAGAATGGTGCTTACTACGATATCAATGTAGCGCTTTTCAATAATATGACCGACCTAGAATATGTCTATGTTATTGGCAATAAAAATAGAAGAGAAATAATAGAGTTGTTAGAAAGAGAACCATGATTCCATATTACACACGCTTCTTTGCCATTGCATTTGTTTTGCTGATTTTACAAATCCTAGTATTTGATCATATTGATCTATTCAATTTTAGCAATCCTGCCATTTACCTGATAATATTAATTACCTATCGCTTGGATCTAGATCAGTTTGGTTTTATTGCGATTGGCTTTTTTATAGGTTTATTTCTAGACCTACTCACCCAATCTCCTGGAGCGCATAGCTTAGCCGGTGTTTCCATTGCATTTCTTCGTCCAGCAATTTCCCGTTTTGCCTTAGGAGCTAACTTTAATCAATCCAATGCTCTATCTGGAAGCACCTTGTGGAGCAATCGAATGTTGTATCTATTTTTGATGATTGTCATTCATCAGTTCATCTTTTCAATGATCATTTATTTCAACATGACCCACCTATGGATGATTGCTAAGCAAACCTTAGCAAATACATTATTTAGCTTTGTTTTGATTACCGCAACCTTAACCCTATTTCAAAGAAAAACCTAATGCGAATTTTCCTTCTTCGCGGATTAACTATACTCATTGCGGCTCTATTTTTATTTAAATTATTGGAGCTACAAGTGATGAACACTCGTTATAGAACCCTCTCGGAGAACAATGCTGTGCTTGAAATTGCTGACTACCCTGAACGAGGTTTTATTTACGATCGCAATGGAACCTTATTGGTCGCTAATCAGCCTGCGTATGACGTGATGATTATTCCAAAAAATGCCTCTCCATTTGACACCCTTAGTTTCTGTAAATTAACGGGGATTAGCAAGAAACGACTCATCTACAACTTAAAAAAGGCGCGTCGATACTCTAAACAGCTTCCCTCCATCATTGTCAATCAAATTTCTAAAGAAACTTATGCAAAGTTGCAAGAACAAATGTGGAAGTTCGATGGCTTCTTTATTCAAAAGAAGTCTTTACGAGAATACCGCATAAATCATTCTGCCAATGTGTTGGGATATGTCAGTGAAGTCAATACTTCCGACTTAAAAAAAGATGATTACTACCGACTGGGAGAAATCATTGGACGTCAGGGAGTAGAAAAATCTTACGAAACTCAACTAAGGGGAACCAAAGGAAAACGCTACCTGCAGAAAGATCGCTTCAACCGAATCATTGGTCCTTACAAAGAAGGAGAATTTGATGAAGCATCAATTCCAGCAAAAGACATTATCCTCACCCTAGATGCTTCGCTTCAATCCTATGGGGAAAAGCTCATGAAAAATAAGCGCGGTGGCATTGTGGCCATCGAACCTGCAACGGGTGAAGTACTGGCATTGGTCAACGCTCCCTCTTATGATCCAAGCATATTGGTTGGACGAAAACGCTCGAGCAATTACCGTAAACTCGCTAATGACACCCTAGCTAAACCACTGTTTGATCGCGGCTTATTAGCACAATACCCTCCTGGATCCCCTTTTAAAACCCTTAATGCGCTCATTGCGCTTCAAGAAGAAACCATCAATCCAAAAACGGTATACCGCTGTAATAAAGGACACTATTATGCCCGTGGAGCGTTCATGGAATGTCATTGTGCCATTGGTAGTCGCAACGACCTTTCAAAGGCGATTTACAAATCATGTAATTCTTATTTTTCTGCGACTTACCGGGGGATCATTGATAAATACGACACTCCTGCTGAAGGCGTAGACCGATGGAAAGAACATTTAAATAGTTTTGGTCTCGGAAATTATCTAGGGTATGATTTATCGATTGGGCGTCCAGGGCATATACCTGGAGCATCCTATTACAACAAAGCCTACAATGAGGGGCAATGGAAGGCACCAACGATTATTTCTAATGCCATTGGTCAAGGTGAATTGCTTACCACGCCCATTCAGCTCGCCAATTTTACTGCGGCAATTGCCAATCGAGGATATTACTACACGCCACACTTTGTCAAAAAGGTGGAAGGCGATTCCCTTCAAAAAAAATTCACAAAGAAAAACACTACCATAGACCCTGAACATTTTGAAGTAGTCATCGACGGAATGCAGAAAGTAGTTGAAAGAGGAACAGCTCGCATTGCCAGAATTCGTGGGATTGAGGTATGCGGAAAAACAGGAACAGCCGAAAACTTTACACGCATAAAGGGAGAAACAATTCAATTAACGGATCACTCTATTTTTATCGCTTTCGCCCCGAAAGATGATCCGCAAATTGCCATTGCCGTTTTTATCGAAAATGGCTATTGGGGGTCGCGTTGGGCAGCGCCAATTGCGAGCCTTATGATCGAGGATTATCTGACCGGAAAGGTAAAAAGAAAGTGGTTAGAAAAACGAATGCTTGATGGAAGCCTTGAAGATGAATACCTAAAACCCTTCTCAGGAGAAGCTTTTACAATAAATGAATAGATCACTTCGCCTAGACTGGATAACAATTGTCATTTACTTGGCATTGGTATGCTTTGGCATTACCAATATCTATTCATCTACCTTCGATGAAAATCAGCCAGAATTATTTAACCTGAGTAGATCCATTGGTAAACAACTGGTCTTTTTTGGCGTAAGCATAGCTTCAGCTATTTTTATTCTTGCCGCACCATCAAAAGTTTTTGAACGTTTCTCAAGTATCATCTATTTAGCAACCATTTTATTGCTCATTGGACTCTATCCTTTTGGAAATACTATTTCGGGTGCCCGTTCTTGGTATGCTTTTGGTGGAGTTAGTCTTCAACCAGCTGAATTTGCCAAAGTGGCCGTAGCGTTGGCTATTGCAAAATTAATTAGTGAGATTCAAATTGATCTCCGCAAATTCAACTCACTCTTACAGGTAGTTTTAGTCATAGCACTCCCCATGGGACTCATACTACTGCAGCCCGATGCCGGATCGGCATTGGTTTTTGGTTCGTTTATTTTTGTCCTTTTTAGAGAAGGCTTAAAACCTGTTTACCTCCTTCTCATTGCCGCCATGCTATTTTTCTTCATATTAACCCTAGTCGCACCACTTCCATTTGTTTATGTAAGCATACTAACGGTTGTGATTTCCCTTTACTTTTTTTCTAAGAAGGTGAACAAAAAGTCCGTGATATACCCCTATTTGATTGCCATTTTTATCAGTATCGGTTACGTATATTCTGTTGATTATATTTTTAATGACATCTTTGAACAACGACACAGAGATCGCATCAACATTGTGCTTGGAAAAGAAGTAGATACCCAAGGAATTGGATACAACCTCAATCAATCTAAGATTGCCATTGGCTCTGGTGGTTGGGAAGGCAAAGGTTTCTTGCAAGGAACTCAAACCAAGGGAGGATTTGTTCCAGAACAACATACCGATTATATATTTAGCACAATTGGAGAGGAATGGGGCTTTAAAGGGACTGCAGCAGTTGTACTACTGTTCTCTTTTCTGATCTTACGTATATTGAGTCGAGCAGAGGCACAAAAAAACAATTTTTCGCGTATCTATGCTTACAGTGTTGCCAGCATACTGTTTGTCCACTTCTTAATCAACATTGGTATGTCTATTGGGTTGGTTCCAACCATTGGAATTCCCCTCCCGTTAATCAGCTACGGGGGATCAAGTTTGTTGGCTTTTACAGTGCTCATCGCCATCTATTTGAATTTAGATGCAAATCGATTGAACGAAGCTAGTTTTTAATATCCAACGCATCGCGCAGGCTATTTCCCAGAGACATGAAGGCTAATACCAAGCTCATGATGGCAGCACCAGGAATTAGCGCTAAATAAGCTTTCCCCATAAGCATATAGCGAAAGTGGTCTTTAATCATTCCACCCCAACTTGGCATAGGAGGTTGGGCTCCAATACCCAAAAAACTCAGGCCACTCTCAATAAGAATAGCACTTGCAAAATTTGCCGTAGAGATTACAATTAGAGATGGGATTAACATGGGGAAAATATGTTTTCCGAAAATGCGAACATCTGAATACCCTAACACCTTGGTTGCCTGAACAAACGATTGCTCTTTAATCGAAATAACTTGTCCACGAACCAAACGAGCGACTTCTACCCACATGGTCAGTCCTACAGCAATAAAAACCTGCCAAAAACCTTTTCCAAGAGCAAGGGTAATTGCAATCACCATTAATAGGCTTGGAATGGACCAAATCACATTGATGAACCAGAGAATGATTTTATCAGTTCTACCTCCTACAAATCCTGCTACCCCCCCTAAAAAAACGCCAACGAGCAAAGAAATCAAAACAGCAATAAAACCAATTGCCAATGAAATACGCGAACCAAAAAGCATGCGACTCAAAAGGTCTCTACCAAATTTATCGGTTCCCCACAGAAAGGTTCTTTCAACCAAAAAGATTTTCTCAATATCGGCTCGAGACAGATCTGCTGGGAAATTAGCACGGCTAATCGATTGGTCATATCCAATCCCTACAGATTCTGCTTGATAAATTAGCTGTTCATTTTCCCAAGTATAGCGGGTAATTGGTACCTCTTCAATTATCGACCCATTTTTAACCGGAACAAGAAGCAGGAGTGATTTGTGTCCAGGAGGTTTGGAGTGAATGGATAAATGCATTTGGTTTGCATTTGGCGTATTGTCAGGCGCTATAAAGCCTGCAAAAATAGCCACTGTAGAAATCAGTAAAATATACATTAAACTAATTGCACCCACTGGGTCTCGAAGTACTTTTGCAAAGGCAAATGATGACTTCAATGTTAACTTTTTAACTGAGCAATTGGTGTGGTACTTCCCTTAATCTTTACCAAATCGTTCAATACGTTTACCGCTTCATCAACATAGATATCCTTGGCAAGACTTTCTTCCCAGCGAACTCTCTTTTCTTTTAACACCTCATCCTTTTGAATCAATTGAAGATCTCTGGGTAGGGTCTTAAATGAAATTACACTTTGAAATTCACTCAGTTTTTTAAATTTTTTCGTTTTCTTTTTTTCGCGCTCCTCCTGTGCTAGAAAAGACTGATAATTTAATGAGAAGGCATAATCATCTTGGCGAGATTTGACCCATTTTGCTTGCTCTTCTATGAGGTGGACAAAAGGATTGTCGGCTAGACGCTGCTTACTTCGTTCAATGGCATAAGCATAGGGTTCTCCAGAGGCCCATAAGGAGTAATTGGCTGGTGTAATTCTATCCCATTCTAATGGATTCTCTTGATCTTTTTCTCCAGTATCTATGTAAGAATAACGGTTTGGAAAAACAATATCACTCTTCACTCCTTCGAGTTGAGTAGAACCACCATTGATACGATAAAACTTATCTGTAGTCACCTTCATGGCGCCTAAGTCACCGTACGTATTTCCAGAAATGATTTGATTGAGATCAATCACATTTTGCACAGTACCCTTTCCGTAAGTTTGCTTACTACCCAATACAATTGCACGTTTGTAATCTTGCAATGCAGCAGCCAAAATCTCTGAAGCCGATGCTGAAAATTCATTCACTAATACAACTAGAGGACCATCCCATTCGATTGAACTGTCATCGTCTTTTAAAATTTGCTTTTGTCCACCAGTAGATTTAACCTGAACAATAGGGCCTTTTTCAATAAAATAACCTGCCATATCAACAACCGTTTGGAGTGAACCCCCACCGTTGTTTCGCAAATCAAAAACAATTCCACTTACTCCTTGTGCTTTTAGTGCCTGAATTTCTTTTTTTACATCGGTTGCAGCATTACGGTTTCCATAATTCTTAAAATCTACATAAAAACGAGGTAAGTTAATTAAGCCAAACTGCTTCCCGTCTTTTTCAATAATGGTTGACTTAGCAAAGGCTTCTTCCAATTCAATTACATCCCTAGTGATGGGAACCACAACAATAGAGGCATCTACTTTTTCAATGGTTAAAAACACTTGGGTTCCTTTTGGTCCTTTGATCAATTTAATGACATCGTCTAGGCGCATTCCCATTACATCAACCGGATTTTCATTTACCTGAGCTACTTTCAATATTTTGTCTCCTGGCTCGATTAATTTATCACGCCAAACTGGACCACCAGAAATAACCTCTACTATCTCAATTTCCTGGTTTCGCTTTGTCAAACGCGCACCTATCCCTTCAAATTTTCCAGATATATTTTGATCAAAACGATCTTTAGCGCTTGGCGCTAAATAATTTGTGTGGGGATCAAATTGCAATGCTATCGCATTGACATAAATGGAGAAGTAATCATTTCGATTAAGGTCATCGCGAACCTCAAAAAAGATTTTCATGTCTTCTCTTAAAGCATCTCGGGTTTCCTGTTCAAGTACTGCATCGGTTTTGGGGACATAGGTGCTGTCCTCTTTTTGCTTTCGCTCTTCAGCTTCTTTTAAACTTGCAAAGGTTCCCAATGCATTGAATTTAAAAAACTTGCGCCACACTTTTTTCAACTCAGAAAGAGAAGCAGCATGGGGTACTTTTTCATAATTAACGTTTATTTTTTCTTTAATCGAAAAGTCAAAGGGTTTTTCCAACAAGCCTGGATAAAAAGATTTGACCTGCTCCAGACGCTGTAAAAACTTCTCATGGGTTAGGTTAAAAAAGTCAATTTTAGATGCTTTGATCTGATCATCCAATTCCTTTTTATAGACGTTGAAATTATTAATGTCTGCTTTAATGAAAAATTGATGTCTACTGTCTATGCCATTGAGGTAATTCATATACACATTTTCAGAAAATTCATCGTTGATTTCTGAGGGGGCAAAATGCCCACGACTTAGAACATAGGAAACAATTTCTATGAGCAATTTATCTTTAGAAGGATTGCTTTTTAGAGTGCTGAACGCAAAAAAAACAAATGTCCCAATTACCAATATCGTTAAAGCGGCAATTTTTTTCATCATCATTGGATTTGTTGTCTAATATATTGAATTGCCTACTGCTTAACAAGCATGTCTTCTTTTTTTGACGTGAATTTAACAAGCTTAAACAAAGACTATTTCCTTACCTTAGCCAAAAATGATGCCATGAGCAAACGACCGCTGATTTTAGTAACCAATGATGATGGAATCACGGCGCCAGGAATACGTGCTTTAATTGATGTAATGAATACAATTGGAGATGTGGTCGTGGTAGCCCCAGATAGCCCTCAGTCTGGAATGGGACACGCCATTACCCTCGATTCTACGCTTTATTGTACAGAAATAAAGGTGAATGATGGTCCGCAAAAAGAATATCAGTGTTCCGGAACACCTGCAGACTGTGTCAAATTAGCAGTAAATGAATTGATGAATCGTAAACCAGACCTCTGTGTTTCTGGAATCAATCATGGGTCGAATTCATCAATCAATGTCATCTACTCGGGAACAATGAGTGCAGCTATTGAAGCAGGAATAGAAGGTGTACCAGCCATTGGATTCTCCTTGTTAGATTATCGTTGGACTGCGGACTTCGAACCTCTAAAGCCCTTTATTGAAAAAATTACTCGAAATGCATTGAAGAACAGCATCCCATCAGATGTGGTCTTGAATGTGAATTTCCCGCTTCTTGCTGAAAAAGATATTAAAGGGATCAAAATATGTCGTCAAGCAAAAGCACATTGGGTCGAAAAATTCGATAAAAGAATGAGCCCGATGGGCAAAGATTATTATTGGCTCACAGGAGAGTTTATCAACGAAGACAGAGGAGATGATACGGATGAAGCTGCGCTATCTAACGGATACATTTCAGTTGTTCCAACACAATTTGATCTTACGGCACATCATGCAATTCAAAAACTTAACAGCTGGGATTTTAATGAATAAAGAAACGCTACTTGGAATGTTGGCGGGCACAGTGCTCACCTTTATTGGGATGTATTTATTTACACTTTTCTTCTCGGATACTGGGATAATCGACAGCATTGGGTTACTCTATGCACAAGGGAAATTAGGTGGATTAATTAGTTTAGGCGCTCTACTTAATCTTCCAGTATTCTTTTATCTACTTCAGCAATATCGCTATAAGATGGCTTACGGTATGGTAAGTGTTTTGTTACTCTTTGTTGGCCTGGTAGCCTTATTAAAAGTCCTATAAATGAAATATTATATTATTGCTGGGGAAGCTTCTGGAGATCTTCATGGATCAAATCTAATGGCGTCCTTATTGCAACAGGATCCAAGTGCAGAAATTCGCTTTTGGGGTGGGGACAAAATGGCTGCGGCTGGAGGAACCTTAGTAAAGCACTACAAGGAGCTTGCCTTTATGGGGTTCTGGGAAGTATTCATTAATCTTCGGACCATTTTAGGCAATATTTCGTTTTGTAAAAAAGACATCCTTGAATTCCAACCAGACGCATTGATCTACGTAGATTATCCCGGTTTTAATATGCGCATCGCTGCTTGGGCAAAACTTCAAGGCTTTCGTAATCACTATTATATCAGTCCACAAATCTGGGCCTGGAAAGAAAATAGAATCAAAAAAATCAAACGCGATTTAGACGCATTGTATGTGATACTTCCCTTCGAGAAAAGCTATTTTAAAGAAAAGCATCAGTATGAGGTAGATTATGTTGGCAACCCTTTAGTAGAAGTGATTCAAAAAGAGCGGAAAAAAAAGGAACACAATCTTCCCCTAGAACTTCAAACAGATCAACCCATAATAGCGCTTCTCCCCGGAAGCAGAAAACAGGAAATTCTCAAAATGATGCCCGTGTTTCTGGAGGTAATCAACGCCTTCCCTAATTACCGCTTTGTTCTTGCGGGGGCACCAGGCTTGGAGGCAAGTTGGTACAAGCAGTTTACAAGTCACCCCTCTATTTATATGCTTCAAAACCAGACCTACACACTCTTGAAACATTCGTATGCGGCAATCGTAACCAGTGGAACAGCTACCCTTGAAACGGCCTTATTTCAAGTGCCTCAATTGGTGTGCTATAAAAGTAGTGCCATTAGTTTTGCGATAGCTAAACGCATCATTAAACTTGAATACATCTCTTTGGTTAACCTTATTATGGACAAAGAAATAGTGAGTGAACTCATTCAGGAAAAATGTACAGCAATAAACATTCAGCGCGAATTAACCCGCTTAATTGACCCTGTAAAACGCAAAGAAATAATCGGAGACTACCAAGCAATCGAACTGAAATTGGGACAAAACAAAGCCAGCGAGAAAGTTGCACAATCCATCGTCAAAAGCTTACAATAGGCTTTTTATATCTTTAAGGGGTGAAACCCTTATCATTACCACTTGTTCCCTACCTATTGGTTGCTATACTTGGTGTACATTTTTATTTTCAAGAAGCACTCTCGGATAAGCTATTGACTATTGCAATAAGCTTGATAAGCTTAGCTTATTTCTCCTTTAAATCGATTTTCTATTGGTCTACTTTATTTTGGGGAATTATTTTCTTTTGCTTAGGTTTTTGCACGGCGCATATCGATCAATTTCTGCCGGATAAGCATTACAGTCAACTCACTACTACCGGAATCAACCAGATAGAAATTGAATTACAACAACGACTGAGAGAGAATACCAGAAATCATCGTTTTTATGCTGATATTACTGCTGTAAATGGAAAGCCTGCAGCGGGTAAGATTTTGTTGCACGTCAAAAAAGACAGTAATTTCGTTCCATTTTTATTGGGAGACAAACTTCTAGTCAGCGCCCCCTTAAGGCCAATTCCATCTCCATTGAACCCAAAAGGATTTAATTATAAAGCATACCTAGAGCAACTATCCATATTCCACCAAATACAAACGAGTAGTAACACCATCGAATTCCTTGGGCATTCCATGAAAACCCTATTTCAAAGTAAAAACCTTGTCTTGAAAAAACTTGATGAGAGCAGATTAAACTCGTCAACTATAGCGATTTTAAAAACCATGTTACTGGGAGAACGTTCGAGTCTAGACGCTCAAACCAGAGATCAATATGCCAAAGCTGGTGTTGTGCATTTGTTTGCTATTTCGGGCCTTCATGTTGGTCTTCTGATGCTTTTATTTCAATGGCTTCTTCTCCCTTTAAGGGCACTTCCGTCTGGCCACTTAATTCATCTTATCGGCGTTTTAATATTGCTTTGGTGCTATGCTTTTTTTGTTGGCGCTACGGCTTCTGTTTTACGGTCGGTCACCCTTTTTTCTGCTTATCATTTGGGCGTACAAAGCCATCGAAGATTACCCACCGCCTACCTTGTTCTGTTGTCCATGGGGATTTTGGTGTTTTTTCATCCGCGATTTATTCTTCAAATAGGATTTCAAATGAGTTACTTGACCGTCTTTGGGATTTTATATCTCCAGCCCTTGATGCATTACAAATGGAACTTCAAACCCCTACAATGGATCTGGAACCTAACCACCGTATGCTTGGCCGCCCAAATTGCTGTAGCACCAACTAGCATCTATCATTTCCACCAATTTCCAGGTCTATTTCTCCTGACCAATTGGACTATTTTACCGTTTATTGGTGGCTTTCTTTATCTAGGAGTTGGTTGCATTCTGTGGCTTCTTTTCTTTCCACTACCTAAAATTATTATCACGTTACTGGATTGGGTAGTTCAAAAAATGAACCTATTTGTATCTTGGGTTAGCCATCAAGAAGAGTTTATTTTCTCCTCCTTAGTATTGGATAAACTCAGCTTAGTTCTACTATATCTAATCCTCTTTTGCTGTATAGTAGGACTGCATCAAAAGAAAATGCATTGGTACCTTTACGCGTTTTGTAGCCTAATTATTTTACAAATGCACCTGAATACTTTAACCACCGATAAAGAAAAAAAGCTGTGGGTGACACATTCCTATGGAGAAACGATAATGGTGGAAAAAAGAGGGAAATCAATCATTTTTCACAGCAATGCTCTGCTCAATGAACAGCATTTTATCGTTCGGCATTTCATTCGAAATTTCTCCCATGCTAGCTGGACCACAGCACCTTTATTCGATGGATACGCAATCGATGATCAGCAGCTATATATCATCGGAAAGGATTGGCCAGAAGAGCTTCTTCTGCAAGAAAATGCTCTTATACTGTTAAAAAACAATCCAACAGTTAACCTAGAGCGGCTCATAAAAAAGCATTCTCCAAAAATGGTAATCATTGATGGAAGCATCACGCCTTACTATATTGGTCGATGGACAATAAGCCTTGAGAAGTCAAAAACGCCCTACCACATCACCTCAACAATGGGTGCCTATGCCTTATCCTCGAAAACGTGGAGTGAAGGTTTTTAAATAGATCTCTATATCCTCTGGTTTTGAAAAAACAGCGTAATCGCCTTGCTTAATCATTTTCAAATAAGGCTCCAATTGACGGGGGGTGTAATACCCAACTACCGGCATAATAGGATCACCTTCTTCACTAAAAAAGACCATAGTAGGATAGCCTTTGACTCCTAAAAACTGAGTGAATTCGTGGGTACCATTTCGCCCTTTTCTTTTAGGATCATAATTTGGATTGCGAAAAACGCGATCATAAAAACGAATTTCTTCGTTGCCTTCCGCATTGAATTTTACAGCATAGTAGTGTTCACTTATGTAGCGAGCAACATCTCTATTGGCAAAGGTCTTTTTATCTAATAATTTACATGGACCGCACCAAACAGTATATACATCCATAAAAATCTTTTTGGGCACCGTCTTTTGTGCCTCCATCGCTTCAGCCAAGGTCATCCATTGAATTTCTTGTGCTTGACCAGCAATTGAACCCAGCAAGAATAAAATAAGTAACAAACGTTTCATGAATATTTTTTTAGTGAACGTCTCCCATCAACTTTTTCATTAGAGGAGAGAAAACAATAACAATTAATCCTGCACCCAACGAATATTGTGAAATGAGCATAAAGCCATCGGTATAAATTCCCAAAGTGTCCAGACCACCAACATTGACATCAGTACTATCTACAGCAAGTTGCTTGCCAATAAAGCCTACAATTTGAAAAGCATAGGCAGAAGACAAAAACCAAATACCCATCATGAAGGCTACAATTCGTTTTGGCGATAATGAGGTGATTTTAGATAAACCAACTGGAGACATAAACAATTCGCCAATCGATAAAACCAAATACATGATGATTAAATAAGCGAAAGGAACCATCCCATTCGCATCAGCACTCCCTTTACTCAAGGCTAGAATGTAAAAACTAGCTCCAGCTAAAACCAAACCTAGACCAAATTTATATGGGGTTCGTGGATTTAAATTCTTTTTTGACAAATACCCCCACAGCCATGAGATTGGGATGGCGAGAAGGATAATAAACATCGAGTTTAAAGAGTTGGTTTGTGCTGCAGTCATGAACCCATCTAAGGCAACATTCCTTGAGGCAAACAGAGTAATTACACTTCCTGACAACTCATGGAAGCCCCAAAACATCGTCATAAAAAATGTAATTAAAACAGCCATAAAGAGTTTTTTTCTTTCCGTAGAAGTAGCATTCAATAGTATGGTTGTCAAATAGACGATGATGGTAATTCCAATTACTTTGAAGATCAGACCAACAATTGTCTCATTGCCTAAGAACGATTCTCCTCCCATTATGGCCTCATAAGAAGACAACACATAGGCGATTAAGGGCACAGACAATACAGAAAGAATTGGGATAAGTGTTTTTTGAGGAATTCCTAGAACTGAACGTTCAAATACGTCCATACTAGGAGGTAAGCCTTTATCTCCAAAAACATTTTTCTTGATTCCACTCCAGAAGAAAATTAAGCCAGCCATCATTCCAAAACCAGCTAGGGCAAAACCATAGTGATAGCCATAGTTAACTGCCAACCAACCGCACAACAATGGAGCAATCCAACCACCAATGTTGATTCCCATATAGAAAATGGTGAAACCTGAATCTTTCCTCACGTCTCCTTCTTCATATAAAGCTCCAACAAATGTTGAAATGTTTGGTTTAAAGAAACCATTCCCAACAATAATAAAAGCCAATGCTAAGAAGAAAGCAATGTCATTTTCGATGGCCAAAACAAAATGTCCAATGGCCATTAATGCCCCTCCTAAGAAGATGGAAGAACGCATGCCTAGGATTTTATCAGACACTTGCCCCCCTATAACGGTTGAAGCATAAACTAAAGAACCATAGGAAGCATAAACAGCAGCCGTTGCAAAATCTCTATTAGATAATGATTTGAAAATCTCTTCGACCATGTAGAGCGTTAACAACGCTCGCATGCCATAAAAGCTAAACCGTTCCCACAGTTCTGCAAAAAATAAATAAAAGAGTCCTTTGGGATGTCCAAAAAGGGTTGCCTCAGTGTTTTGCGCTGTCGCCATAATAGTCTGTTGTTTAATTCTCTCTTTAGAGGTTATTTTCAATAAATGTAGTCATTTTATTAAAGAGATGGGTACTTGTATTTCCACCATAGATTCCGTGATTTTTATCTGGATAAATGGCCCAATCAAATTGCTTATCCGCTTGCACCAATGCCTCAATCATACGCATGGTATTTTGCACATGGACATTATCATCTCCTGAACCATGAATAAGCAAGTATTTCCCTTTGAGTAAATGTGCGTAATTCAAAGGAGAATTCAAGTCATAACCCGAGGGATTTTCTTGAGGGGTACGCATGAATCTTTCCGTGTAAATGGTATCATAAAAACGCCAATTGGTTACTGGAGCAACGGCAATGGCAAGTGCAAAAACGTCATTTCCTTTTAGTATGCAGTTTGTAGACATATGTCCCCCATAACTCCATCCCCATATCCCAATTCGACCTGCATCTATATAAGGTAATGCACCCAACTTTTTGGCTGCTGCAATTTGATCTTCCGTTTCATATTTGGTCAATTGCTGATAGGTTACCTTTTTAAATTCTGCTCCTTTAAATCCTGTTCCACGCCCATCGATACAGGCGACTATATAGCCTTTCTGAGTCAATAGTTGATGCCACAGATCGCGTTGATCGTACCATTTATTGGCTACTTTTTGTGAACCAGGTCCAGAATATTGATACATAAATAATGGGTATTTTTTGCTAGGATCAAAATCAGTAGGTTTCATGGTCCACATATTAAGTTCTTCACCGTTTACTGCAATGGTAGAAAACTCTTTTTGAGTAAAAGCGTAGTCTTTCAACTTTTCAACCAAGGCTGCATTGTTTTCAATTTCTCGAACTAAAGAACTGTTTTTTGTTGATCTGAGGTTATAAATTCTGGGGGTTTTTGCATCTTCATAGGTATGAATGTAGTAACGATAGTCTGCACTAAACGAAACCCCATTGGTTCCCTTTTCTGGAGTAAGTGCACGTTTCTTTTTTCCATTTAACCCAATAGCATATACCGCACGTTCTGTCGAACCTGGTTCTACAGAGGCATAATAGACTTCTTTTGTCTTTGGGTTAAGTCCAAAAAAACGCGTTACCTCCCAAGGACCTTTTGTAATTTGTTTCTTTAGACTACCATCAGCATTGTAGTGGTAAATGTGATTAAAACCATCTCGCTCACTGGTCCAAATAAAATCTCCTTTGTCCAAGAATCTAAGATTACTGTGCACATCGACATAGGTATCCGATATTTCTTGCACTAGTTTTTTTGCTACCCCCGAAGTAGTCACATATTCCCATAAAATTAGCTCGTTTTGCAAACGATTCATTGTTTGTACAACTAAGCGATTCTCTTCAGGAGTAAATTCAAAGCGTGGAATGTAGTAAGGTTGCTCCTCTCCTAACTCAATTTTGGCTGTTGCTTTGTTTTTGAGTGTATGCAGATACAGACTAACAATGGCATTTTTTTCACCTGCTTTAGGGTATTTGAAGGTGTAAGGAAATTGATACAGTTGATCGCCATAGATGTCCATAGAAAATTCTGGAACATCCGTTTCATCAAACTGCATAAAGGCAATCGCCGTTCCACTAGCATTCCAATCAAACGCCCGAACAAAACCAAACTCTTCCTCATAAACCCAATCTGTTAAACCATTGATGATGTGCTTATTTCCAGAGGTGGTCACCTGTTCGATACTGTTATTGACTAAATTTTTTATGTATAAATTACGTTGGTAAACAAAGGCAACCTTGGAACCATCTGGAGAAAAACGCGGTTCTTGTACTTTTCCACCGAAGAGGTAATCAAGCTTTTTTGTGTTGCGGTCTAGTATCCAATATTCTGCGCGCTTCGATCTTCTGTAAATGGGTTCAACTGCTGTTTCTAAAAGAATTTTCTGCTCATCCTCGGAGAAGTAATAGGCCGTAAAAAATGGAATTTGTGCGGAAGTGGAAGAATCTACCAAAACGGCTAGTTCTTTTGCGGTTGCATAATCATACAAGACTATTTTCGCTTGTCGCTTTTCATAATCAACCTTGATCACAGTATATGCACTTTGACTCTTTAAGGGATGAATAGAGGCTAAGGTCTCCTGAGAAAATTCAAAATCCCAGATGGCCTCATTGGTGAGTACTTTTTGTTGGCCATTAATTTGTACAACAAAAAAAAGTAGCAATAAAGAAGAAAGATAAAAACGCATGTAATATTTATTTTAAGGAGGGAAAATAATCATTTAATGCTAAAGAATCCTATCCTTAACAAAAATTAACCTGCTTTTAAAAATGGTATATTTACCAAAAAATAATTCAGAATGAGTTCTCCAGTTCGCGGCTTTTCAAAACGTTCAAAACAAGAAAAAATAGATTGGTTAATCGAGCATCACTTTCACAATGACACATTGGCCAAACAAGTCGTTGAGCAATACTGGAATAGTGATGCAAGCTTACAGCAACTGCATGATGACTTTATTGAAAACACCATCAGTAACTTCTATCTGCCCCTTGGTGTAGCACCCAACTTTAACATCAACGGACAACACTACACCATTCCTATGGCAATTGAAGAAAGTTCAGTGGTTGCCGCGGCAGCGAAAGCAGCCAAGTATTGGGGAGAGCGCGGCGGATTCAAAACAGAAATTCTTGGAGAAGAAAAAATAGGACAGATTCATTTTATCTATACTGGAGATGCGCATAAACTGAAGCAATTCATCTCTGAAATAAAACTTCAATTGCAAATAGATGTCGCAAGCATTACACGGAACATGGAAAAAAGAGGTGGAGGTATACAATCGATAGAGCTTCGCGACAAAACCTCCTCTATTGAACATTATTACCAATTGCATCTTACGTTTTTGACGGCAGATTCTATGGGAGCGAATTTCATCAATTCTTGTCTCGAAGAATTGGCCAAGCGTCTTAAGCACTATGTGCAAGAAGCTACCATTTTTTCAGCAGCAGAAAAAGACATTGAAATTGTAATGAGTATTCTCTCCAACTATGTACCCAATTGTGTGGCCAGAGCAAGTGTACGATGTCCAATCGAAGAACTTGACGTTGAAGAGGGCTTGAGCAAACGTGCATTTGCAGAAAAGTTTGTGCGAGCTGTGGCCATTGCTAAAGAAGAGCCTTACAGAGCCGTCACCCATAATAAAGGAATCATGAATGGCGTAGATGCTGTGGTCATCGCTACGGGAAACGACTTTCGTGCTGTTGAAGCCGGGGTGCATGCCTATGCTGCACGAAACGGGCAATACAGCAGTCTTTCCAATGCCTTTATCGATGGAGACGACTTTTGCTTTGAACTTTCGCTTCCACTAGCCATTGGAACTGTAGGAGGGCTCACAAAACTTCATCCGTTAGTAAAATGGTCCATGCAATTACTTGGCAATCCATCTGCCACCGAATTAATGCAAATCATATGCGTTGCAGGTTTGGCTCAAAATTTTGGAGCCTTGCGTTCATTGGTTACTTCTGGCATTCAAAAAGGACACATGAAAATGCATTTACTAAATATTCTCAATCAGCTAAATGCTAGCGGAGACCAAAAAGAAAAAGCAACCGAATATTTCAAAACAACCGCAGTAAGTCACAGCGCCGTGGCTGACTTTTTACAAAACAATCCCTAATGGAATTTTACAGTCATGGTAAACTTTTATTAACCGCAGAATACGCCGTACTTGAGGGAGTAAAAGCCTTAGCAGTTCCTACAAAAAGGGGACAAGGCTTAAGCGTAGAATACACCCATACGGGCAACATCATTTGGCAAAGCTCAACAGTGGATGGTGCGTTTTGGATTGATTGTGTTTTCGACTTTAACTTTAACTGTATAATTGTTAGAAAAGGGTCTACCGCTATAATTGAACAATTAGCCACCATTTTAAAAACCCTGGATCAGCTCTCTCCCAATTTTTTTGCTAAGGGTATTAGAGTACAGACCGATCTAGAGTTTCCGCGTGACTGGGGACTAGGGTCATCTTCTACCCTAATAAATAATTTAGCAAAGTGGTTAAACATTAATCCCTACCAATTACTTGAGGAGACAATGGGCGGAAGTGGGTATGATATCGCAGCAGCCCAGAGTGATACGGCACTGTTTTACACACGAAACAACTACGAGCCAACGATAGCGTATGTTTCTTTTTCTCCACCCTTTAAAGACAACTTATATTTTGTACATCTAAAGCAAAAACAAAATAGTCGAACGGCCATTGAAGGGTTTAAAGAACGAAAAGCCATCGATAGCGCCACCAAAAAAAGATTGGAAGAAATTGGTGCATCATTTCTTAGCATCACAACCCAATCAGAATTTGATGCCTTGTTGAGAGAGCATGAAGAAATTACGGCTGCTTTCCTTGGGCAAACAGCTGTTCAAGAACGTCTATTCCCTGATTTTAAGGGACAACTAAAAAGCCTAGGCGCTTGGGGTGGAGATTTTATCCTTGCTTCTGGTAACGAAACTACCGTTGACTATTTTAAGGCCAAGGGTTATCCGACTATTTTCAAGTTTACCGATTTCATTTTAAGGTAAAAAAAATCCCCAGCATGCTGAGGATTTTTTGGTATTATCAAATGTTAAGCATTAGTAATACAATGCTCTATTGTCTTCAATTTCTGCAGCAGATTCTAAGGCAGCGATAATGCGTTGTGCCAACTGATCGCGTTCAGTTTGCTGTAATTGTTTCGCATAAGCACTGTAATCTTCAAGATCTTCTGCTACACGCTTTGCGGTAAGCTGAAGCTTATAGACTCCACGGTTTCCTTTAATCAGTTTAGAAACACCATTTTCAGCTAAACCAAAAGCTGCTCCTACAACATAAGGTTCGAAACCAGCACCAACTAGGGTACCACTCTTTTGGTTAACCGCTAAGGCATTAACAACCTCAACACCATTTTTAGCAGCTACATCCTCTAAGGAAGCGATTGCGTTGTTGTCTCCAATAATCATTTTGGCTTTCTTGGCTTCACGTACTTTAGGAGCAACCTCATCGAACACATCTTTTGCACTAGCTAAACCAGCAGCTTTCTTTTCTACCAACTGTACAATAGCATAGCCACCGTAAGATAAATTGAAACGCTTAATTTCTCCTTCTTCGGTATCGTCGCTAAATGCCCACTGAACGATGTTTCTTTGTTCGGGTAAACCAGGAAGATTTTCATCCAATTCGGCTACAGAAGCTACATTTCTAAGCTGGTAGTTACTCGCTTCTGCAAGTGCAGCAAAGTCGCCTTTGGCAGCATCCATTTCAAATTGAGTCGCGCCTTTGAAGATTTTATTAGATGTTTTGTCCGATGGAACAATTTCGTTGCTTACACTAGCCAACAAAACCAAGTCTTGCTTGTCTGTTATTTTAACAACATGAAAACCAAAAGAAGTTTCTACAACCCCTACTTTTCCAACGCGGTTTTTATTTGCAAATTCGAAAATTTCACTGGCAGTAGTTCCTTCTTGGAAGAAACCTAAATCTCCACCTACACGACTGCTTTTATCATCTGAAAATTTGATCGCTAGAAGTTCAAATTTTTCTTGATCACGACGAACTTGACGTGCCAAATCATTGGCATATTTCTTTGCTTCATCTTTGGTTCGTGTAATTGACTCGTCAGCTTGTTGAGCTCCTTGGTACGCGACCATAATATGACTGGCGCGAATAGAGCCGTTGTCTTTGCGATCC
This sequence comes from Flavobacteriaceae bacterium, assembly GCA_022425945.1. Classification (GTDB taxonomy): domain Bacteria; phylum Bacteroidota; class Bacteroidia; order Flavobacteriales; family Flavobacteriaceae; genus Arcticimaribacter. The sequence continues at coordinate 6,413 of JAKMEK010000090.1, read as the reverse complement.
AACAGCTTAGAAATCTTTAGGGTATTGATGTCTTTGTAGGGGCCAAATATTTCGCCTTCACCTAAGTTATAAAGAATATCAGCATATTCAGAAGGAAGTCTTCCTTTGGGAGTATAAATTGAATCAAAGCTAATTTCTGAATAGCGATCGATGAATGCTGTTAAGTCTTTAGTCGTTCTAAAACCTTCTATGGTATCTGTCAGTTTTGAAACTTCATTGTATTCAATTCTATCATCAACCAAGCCCTCAAGTGAATTACGGATGATGGTCTCATCTTCGGCAGTAGCTTGCTCTAGGAAGGAAACATATTGTAGCGATCGTGTGGCTTTACGGTCAAATTGTTTTGCATTGTTTTTGATGTATTTGGCTACATCGCTTTCACTTACAGGCACCAAACTGTCTGGCACAGATGCGTAAGGGATTTGAACATAATTTAAGTCAACATTATCCGTCTCCAAGTGGAAATTTATCTGAGCTTCTTTGAGCGTAACTCCAGTACTTGATTTGATTAAATCAAAGTATATTCCTTCGCGAGCAGAAGAGATGATACCGGCTTCTTGCTGTTTCCACTGCTCATAGGCTTGCGGGTTTGAACTACGCATTTGACCTACGAAGTCAGTGAATAATCCAAAATCAAAAAAGCCAGCTTCATTAATGAAACGAGCATCTGTTATGATGGATTCTGTGGAAGAAACTACTTGTTCAATTTGATCTTTTCCAGCATCGATTCCTAATTCTTTAAATTCTGCTTCGAATAACTGACTGCGTACATATTGGTTCCATACTACCTCAACGGCTTGTAGGGATGAGTATCCATAGGTACGCTCGGTTTGGTCGACAAGGATACGGAAATTATCCAAAGAGATTTCTTCTCCGTTTATTACTCCAATTGGATCAGTTGGTCCGGTATCACCTGTACCAGCACCAAATGCGCCTGAAATAACAAAAGCAAATAATGCGAGTCCTATTACTAATATCAAAAAAATTGATTTCTGTCTAATTTTCCCAAGTATGGCCATGTTGTTGGTGTTTTTATTGGATGCGAAAGTACAACTTCCTAATCAATTATAAAAGCCTTAAGTTGCTATTGAAAAGAGGTTTGTCCGTTGGGAGCAAGATTTTAATCGTTTAGGACCGACAAAGAGATTCTTTCTATCTTTGTGGAAGAAACTTGCGTCACTTTTATTTGATATTTATCGAGGTCTAAGACAAGTCCTTTTTTAGGAATTTCCTCAGTATGAAAGACAATAAGACCACCCAGTGTTTCATAGTTTTCGTCTTTTGGCAATTCCAAAAAATAGGTTTCGTTGATGTAATCGATCTCAAGGCGGGCAGAAAACTCATAAAGTGTTGGCCCCAGCTGCTTTTCGTAATGATCTACTCTGTCGTGCTCATCTTCAATTTCACCAAAAAGTTCTTCTACAATGTCTTCAATGGTTAACAAACCTGCTGTGCCGCCGTATTCATCTAAAACGACAGCTATGCTTTTACGCTTACGTGTAAGTCGGTTTAACACATCATTCACCGTGTTTGGTTCATGTACAAACTCAACGGGTAAAAGGATTTGCTTGATGGAACTGGGCTGTTTTAACATTTCAAAAGCATGTACAAAACCAATGATATCATCTATATTTTCATCAAAGACAGGAATCTTTGAAAAACCAGTTGTGGCAAATAGCGCTTTGAGTTCCTCGATGGATTTATTTTTTTCAATGGCCGTAATTTCTGCCCTTGGAACCATCACCTCGCGTGCTTTTACGGTTGAGAATTCGAGTGCATTTTGAAAAATCTGAATTTCACTATCCAATTGAGCTTTGTTTTCTACTCCTTCTACCTGCTCTTCAATATAATCCCCTAGCTCTATTTTAGAAAATGAAAGTTCTAATTCTTCTGTTTTGGAACGAAACAAAATCCGAAGAATGACGTTGGTAATCTTCAATACAAACAAACTTACTGGAGTAAATATTGCATGAAAGAAGGCCGCAGGAAGTGCAAAGAGACGCACCAACTGATTAGCGTATAGCTGAAAAAATACCTTGGGAAGAAATTCTGCAGTGAGTAAAATAATTCCTGTTGAAATCAAGGTTTGATAGAACAGTATTTCTAGGGGTAATTCTATACCTTCTAGGGTTGGGAAAATGAGTTTAATGATTTTATCCCCCATGAAAATTCCGTACACCACCAAAGAAATATTGTTTCCAATGAGCATTGTTGTGATGAACCGAGATGGATTCTTTGTGATAAATTGTAGAATTTTGGCCGTGATTGTTTGCTTATTTTTCTCGATTTCAATGAAGATTCGATTGGAAGAAACAAAAGCAATTTCCATTCCGGAGAAAAAGGCGGAAAGAACCAAGCAAAGCAGTATAATACTGTCTTCTATATCCATTTAGGGTTTGCGACGATTAAATTTCTTTCGGTAATGGCTTCTAAAGAAATACATGAATATTGCCAAAACCGCAAAGCCCAAAAATAAATAGGCCTTGTTCGGGCGAATCTCCCAAAGCACATAGGCTTCTTTTATAGAAATCAGTGCAATTACGATATAAAGGATCTCGGAAATTCGGTAATTTTTCATTGGTTTGATTCTTCTTGAACAGCAACTGTTCCAGTTAGTTTTCCTGTATTAAATTTAGTGAATTCTTTATTGGTATCCAATCGTGTTGCGACAACATCATAATCGGGATTTGAGAAATTAAAGGTTTCCTCAGTGAAAATCCAATCAGAACTGGCGTCCCAGAAGAGTTGAGGAGTTTCCAATAAACCTCCGTCACTGGCCTGCAGCACCACATTTCCTTGCAAATCGATAAGAGAAGTCGCATCATAAAGGGTTCCATAATCGGCTGTGATGATATTTTCACGTTTCAATTCATCGATAAAGATAACTTTCACTCCTTCAGGGAAGACCGAATGGCTTAAGAAAAGATTGCTGTAATCTTTGTGCAAGGGTGCCGTTAAAATGGCTTTGATTCGTAAAGAATCTGTGTAGACCATACGGATATCTCGAGCGATGGCAGCTGGTTCCCCGCGAAACTGTTCTGCATTTATTTGATCTTTCTCCGAGGTGTCACAGGCACAAAAAAAGGTTACTGTAATTACAGTAACCTTTAAATAATATGCGATCCCTTGTAGTTTCATTTAGAGTTTTGGCACTTTAACGCTGGTTCCTATCCAACAAGAAAAAGTAACGCTAGTTCCTTCTCTACCGTCAGTAAAGATATCCGTTTTACTGGGTGCACGCCCCTCGTAACTTTTAGCTGTTTTCAATGCTGCTTTTTTGATAGAAGCATCTACACTTGCTGCTTTTCTAGCAGTGTTAGCCGCCAACCAATATACAGCTCTTTTATCGAACTGTGAATCTCCACAATCGTTTGCACTACTTGCATATAAATTGGCAATCAACAAGTAGGCTTTTCCAAGCGAAGGTTGGTAACCCAATGCCTTGCGGGCATAGCTACGTGCAGATGACTTGCGTCCTCTGTCTTTGAATTTCAATGCAATCTTATATAAAATCTTTGCCTTTTTATAGGGGTCTGATTCTAAAGCAATCGACTCTTCATAGTACTTAAGTGCATCGTTGCTTTTTCCTTGCTTGTCATTTAACAATCCTAAGTAATAGGCTGAATCTGCAGAAGGGTCTAAGCCGTGTAAAGCCTCAACCAAGGTTACAAATAAAGGGTCATCTGAACATTCTTTGCTGTCCATTCTACTTGCTGCACGTTTTAACCAAACTGAATTTGTTTTGTTTTCCTCAAAATTGCGTTGATATAAAGGAATAAGGTTTTCACAGCTCGATTCTTTTGCAATAATCGCATCAAGGTTTCTCAAGAAAACACCAATTGCATTTGAATTAACTCCATAGATGCGCTTGCGCTTTAGGTCTTTTGTTGTTAGGGCAGCTCCACTCTCTTCTTTTTTCAAGATGACGTCTAACCTTTTCGCCAAGCTAGTTGCCTCTATTTCAAATTTCTCAGTAACTTCTTCATACTTGTTGAATAGCATTTCTGTGGTAATTGAATTGTCCCCACTTTTATAGGTGTCGTACAAGGTTTTAAAGTAGTTGTACAAACGTTTTGGGTTGGTAAAGCTTTTTGCATCTTCCGTGAAAGCTCGATCAAAAATCGTGTAAGCATCTTTGGTTGTTCCTATCTTAAAATCAATCATCGATTGTGCCTTACTCGACAAGATGTCGCCTACTTTATTCACTCCCTTTTTGACCGGAAAGTTAATGATCCAATCATCATAGAGGCCTAACAAAGCTTGCTCAGCTGCTGCCTTATCAGCAGGAGTTGCATTTTTTAAGCGGTCTTTTAAAATTCGTTCTCCGTAAGAATAAATAGCCACATTCAATTTTGGGCATTCATTTCTAACGAGTGTCCATGGCTCATAAGCTGCCGAGTAGTTTTTCACTTTGGCGTTTTCAGCAAAAATGGATAAATTCTGCAAACACTGTTGATTATCTTGTGCTTGCAATTGCCCAGTAATAATTGTAATCAAGGCAATGATAAAATGGATGTACTTTTTCATCTCTCTTTCGTATTAATTGTATTTTCTTTTAATGAACCATAAATCGTTCAGGGACGCACCAATACGTAGTGCCCAATAATTCTCCTGAATCAATCCATTGTTATTTTGTCCTCTCTTTCCGAATTCGAGCCCTATGTTGAGGGAAGAAAAACCAGCTACATTTGCAGCGCTGTAATAACCCCCTAAGGGTAAACTTACACCAAATGATATGCCAGTTTCTTTCAAAGAAGTGTTGTTGATGATAATTCCTGAAGTTTCTTCACGGAAACCTGCTCGGAAAACGATGCGTTTCCAATAATCTGTAATGGAGCTATAATTTGGAATAAAGTAGCCACCAAATGACAAACGAGAACCATTTTCATAGCTTACACTATTCAATTGGATAAAATCATTTTGAAAATTTCCGGAATCGATTGCAGTATACTGTGCGCCAAGCAACCATTTTTTATCTTTCCCAAAACCTATCCCTAATTCGTATTTGCTTCCAATGGTCAAGTCAACATTGTCTAAATTCTGCGTTGAAAGATCAACTTCAACAATGGACCCAATACTTTGTGATGATACCGATCGGGTAGTAAAAGTTTGCTCGTTTTCAGAGGTTAAGCTGTGCTCTGGACTATATGTACCGAAAGCATCTACGGTGAAATCTTTGCCAAGCGGAATCTTTAAATGAGCGCCAAGCTGAAAATCTACACCTCTAATTTGTGATCTATTGTTCAAGAAGGTTCCAAAGTCTATATTTTCTTCCTGACGAGATGCCTCAGAAGAAATGGCACCAAAATTGAAGTTCATGGTCCCTCCAAGGTTGAGGTATTTAAACACCTTAAAACCAAGTGATATAAAGGTCTTGTTCACCCCGCCTCTACCTTCGTATCGGTTAAGGACAGTGATGTCGTTTTCTTCTTCTATCGATTGTAGTTGATATCCCACCGATGAGAAAGGCATTACACCAAAAGCAAATGAAAATGATTTTACTGGTATGGAAACCGCAATATAATCTAAAGATCCTGATGCAACATCTTCATTGGTTTCCGCAGAAATTAATTGAGTGTTTCTGTAATGTACACCTACCGAAAAGGTGGTAAGTTTTAACTCCCCTAAACTTGCTGGATTGTTGATATTCGAGTGAATGGAGTCAGCAAAGACACTGATCCCTCCCATCATACGGTTGATCGCATTTCCGCGAAAAGTCACATCTCCTAAACCTCCCAAGGAATAGGGGGATGCTGTACTGTTTTGTGCCATACTAATAGCTGACACCAATAGCGTAATAACGAGAAGTACTTTTTTGAACATTAATTTTTATTGTGATCCAACAAATGGTCCAAACCTTCCGCTAGAAAATTCGGCTGCGCAAATATGGTGTTTTTTACGCTTTTAGACAAGTAATGGGCATCTCCACCTGTTAAAATAACTGCTAAAGAAGGGAAACGCGCCTCATAGGCATTGATTTGTCCATCCAATTCATGGGCAATCCCCTGTAAAACACCAGCTTGTATGGAGGTTTCGGTACTATCTCCCCAGAGAAGCGGGGCTCCTTTTGCTTCTACTTGAGGTAATTTCCCTGTAAAGTAGGAAAGGCTTTTAAAGCGCATAGCAAGACCTGGACTAATGGCTCCTCCCAAATAATTTTTCTCAGCAGTAATCAAATCATAGGTGATGCAGGTACCGGCGTCTATGATTAAACAGTTTTGATTCGGAAAATGTTTTATGGCAGCTGCAACCAAAGCAACTCGATCCTCTCCCAAGGTTTCAGGTGTTGCATAGCTTGATACAAATGGAACAGATAGGGATTTGATCGAATGCACTTTCAGTTTAGGAAAAAAAGAACAGATTGCTGAGTGGCTGTATTTGCCTCGTACATCTGCATAGACCATCTCGCTTAG
>JAKMEK010000053.1 GCA_022425945.1 Flavobacteriaceae bacterium | reverse complement strand
ATTTATTTGAGGCACTAGAAACATACATCACTTTTTTTGAATTAAAAAGTGTATTTTTGTTAAAGTTTATGAAAGTCTTAGAAGCACACCAACACAGCATTTATTTTACCGAGGGAGAGCAAGCATTTTTTTCGAATTTAATCGAGAAAAAAAACTATTCCTCTATTTTTATATTGGTCGACAGCAATACCGAAATTCACTGTTTGCCTCAATTTCTCACGAACTATCCCTTACCCAATAACATAGAGGTAATTGCAATAGATGCAGGGGAAGAAAACAAGCATATCGAAACTTGCCTGGGTGTTTGGGAGGCCTTATCTGAACTTGGAGCAGATCGAAAAAGCTTACTCATCAATCTAGGTGGTGGCGTAGTAACTGACTTAGGTGGGTTTGTCGCAGCTACATTCAAACGGGGCATTGATTTCATCAATATACCCACAACCCTACTCTCTATGGTAGACGCCTCAGTAGGCGGAAAAACTGGAGTAGATTTGGGTCCACTCAAAAATCAGGTAGGATTAATCATTAATCCTCAAGCAGTAATCATTGATCCCGTATTTCTGAACACTCTCCCCGCAAACGAATACCGAAGCGGCTATGCTGAAATGTTAAAACACGGCTTAATACAAGATCAGCCCTACTGGCAAAAATTAGCTGATTACAGCAACATCACTACCGATGACATCATTACGCATATCCACCATTCTGTTGGAATCAAGCTGAAAGTTGTTACGGAGGACCCTACTGAGCAATCGTTAAGGAAGATTCTGAATTTCGGACATACATTAGGACATGCGATTGAATCCTATTTTTTAACAGAACAAGATAAAACCACCTTGTTACATGGAGAAGCCATTGCTATAGGAATGATACTTGAAGCTTTTATTTCACAGGAGTTACTCGGACTTCCTTCAGATCAGTGTGATGAAATAAAAGAGGTCTTTGACAATATCTACCCTAAAGTGCACTTTGATGAGGAAGACTTAATGTCCATCTATAAGTTATTGGCTTTTGACAAAAAGAATAGTCATGGAAAAGTGAAATTTGCCCTACTCAAGTCAATTGGACAACCCCAATGGGACATTGAGGTTACCAATAATATACTTAATGCTGCCTTTGCATATTACCAGAAAGTCTAGGCAGAGTTTCTACTTGCGTTTATATTTCCAAATAGGGAACGCGTAACAAGCTTTTCGTAAACCAATCTACTTTCTTCATCCATATCGCCTGCTTTCAATAATTCTTGGATTTTCATCAAGCCGTATTGTTGTATTGTTAGCAACGGCAACACAATCTCTTCACGCAAATCGATTGACTTCTTCCCTGCGGGTTGATCTTGCATCAACTGGTCGAAACCGGTTAGTTTTAACAATAAGCGTTTACTTAACAAATATTCGTCGTGTATGATTGACCAAAAGGCACCATAAACGGGATCATTTTCCATATAGGCCGTTAATCCAAAGAAAGATTTTGATAGACTCATCATGCTGTTCGCAACCAAAGTCTTGAAAAAGGGAGAATTGTTGTACAATGCAACTACCTTATCAAATTCTCCTGCATCTTCGTATTCCTTTAATGAAGTCCCTACCCCAAAGAAGCCTGGAACATTTTGCTTGGACTGACTCCATGAACCAACAAACGGTATAGCACGAAGGTCAGAGAAATTAAGTCCTTCCGCATTACCCCGCTTAGAAGGACGACTACCAATGTTTGTTTTGGCATAGAACTTAAGGGTGCTCATGTGTTCGATATAAGGAACAAATTTTGGGTGACTCTTAAATGCCTTGTATTTTTCGTAACTAGAAGCTGCAAGTTTCTCTAAGGTAGCACGATCTTCATTGTTTAATGTAATTCTACTTCCTTCTAAAACTTGATTTTGTATCCCAGAACTCAGTAATTGTTCCAAGTTGAACTGACTCGATTCTTGGGTACCAAAGTTAGAACTAATCGTTTGTCCTTGAATCGTAATCTGAATATCATTGGCACTGATTTTTTCGCCTAGTGATGCATAGAATTGGTGGGTATTCCCTCCTCCACGGGCTGGTGGTCCACCTCTCCCATCGAAAAAGGCTACTTCTATACCGTAAGACTTCGATACATCGGAAAGCATTTCTTTTGCTTTGTAGATACTCCAGTTGGCCATAATGTAACCACCGTCTTTTGTCCCATCAGAAAAACCAAGCATAATGGTTTGCTTATCTTTTCGCTTCTTTAGATGAGCTCTGTAAGCTTCGTTAGCATACAATTTTTTCATTATATCTTCAGCAGCCAATAAATCATCTACTGTTTCGAACAACGGAATGATATCCACAGTAGGCTCCTTCCAGTCACAAAGATGATGCATGGCAAATAATTGAAGAATACTCTCCAAACTACCACAATTGGATATAATATAGCGATTACAACTACGTTCACCGTTCAAACGCTGAATCTCCTTCATTGCGTAAATAGAACCTAAAGTATGCGTTGTTAACTCATGATCGAAAATATCGGCTGGGACACTTCCGCGTAACTTAGGCAAAACCTGAATTCGTTCATCAGTCGATAATTGAGCATAGCCCTCAGGTAGATTCTCTACATATTGCTGAATTTGCGGATGTGAAATAATGGTATCGAAAACATTTTGATGAACACGTGAATCTTGTCGAATGTCTAACGAGGCGAAATGATAACCAAAGAGTTTCACTTTGTTATACAAATCATTAATCTCACTAACATAAATTCCATTGTGCTTTTCAATAAGGATCGCCTTTATGGCTTTTAACTCACTTATCAAGAAAGCAAGACCAATCTTCTCTCCTTGGTCAGGATACAGCAATGTAGCATACATGCCCTCTTCAAGGAATGCGATTCGTTCATCCACTTCATCAAAGGTTATTTTTCGCTTCAAACGACGTAAGTCACGATAGTAATTACGTTGGATAGAATAACGCAAACGGTTGGCAGTCTGCAATGAAATCTCTGGCGTTACAAAAGGATTTCCATCTCGATCTCCTCCTGGCCAAAAACCAAAATTAAAGAGCGTGTTATCGATTTCCTCTCCTTCAAGGATATGTTGTTGGATATACCCATAAATACGACTTGCGGAATGATAAAATACATTTTCAAGGAACCACAACAAGCTTACAGCCTCATCGAAGGGAGTAGGTTTCGCTTTATTAAAAAATCGAGTTTTCCCCAATTGCATCAACAATGACTTTATTTGCTGAAGATTGTCCTGTTTAATGGCTTCTGATAAATCATTGATAATCCCAAGTACAGATCCAGGATAAAACTGTGTTGGATGCGCTGTAAGAACTATGCGTACGTTAAAACGATTCAAATAATCCTTAAGTTCAGCTGTTTTTCCTCTTCCAAAGGTTTCTTCCTTAATATAGCGGATGGTCCCCCTACCGTGCATATTATTCACATCAGCAAAAGCTGCGTCCTCAATTGCATCAAAAAGTACCACCTGGCGTTCGATGTACTGAATAAAACCGAAAAGTAAATTTTGAACTTCCTTTTCATTCAGTTTATTTCCGTAAGCCGCAATAAAACCTTCTATAATCTCAAGAGGGGATTTTTTTTGCTCAAAGCCTTTCTTACAATGATCTGAGAACAATGGAAGGTATAGAGATGACTGAGCTATACTATCAAAAGGTAAGGTTAGAAAGAGACTGTTGTAGATTTCAAACTTTGATAAAACGTTATCATTAAAGCGTTCTAACTTTGTTTTGCGGGCCATAAAGGTATTTTTTTTTATAATTCGTTAAATATACTGTGCATTAAGCGTTTCTTGTCATTGATGCTTTCCTCTAGCGATATCATGGTTTCCGTGCGTGAAATCCCATCAATATCATCAATCATGAAAATCAATTCCTTAGCGTGTTTAGTGTCTCTTGCACGTAACTTGCAATAGATGTTAAATTTACCTGTTGTAATGTGTGCGACGGTGACATAAGGAATGGCTTCAAGATCTTTCAACACCTTTTGTGTAGCGTTGTTCTTCTCGAGGTAGATACCAATATATGCTATGAAAGAATACCCTAATTTCTCATAATCCAAATTGAGTGAAGAACCTTTGATGATTCCCGCCTCTTCCATTTTCTTTACACGAACATGCACAGTCCCAGCAGAAATCAAGAGACGCTTTGAGATGTCTGTAAAAGGTACGCGAGTGTTATCTATTAGAATATCTAAAATCTGATGATCAATGTCGTCTAGCTTTATTTTACTCATAGTTTAATAAATTGTAGTATTCTTTAAAAATATTATCAAAAATAAGCTATTACAGTGAATTTACATCAATGATATCAGGGATTCCATGATTTTTTCTGATGAATCATTAATATCTATGGGCATAAGTGTGGAGTTTTCTGCAAGATCAATTTGCCTTAAACCACTCCAATCTGACTGATTTCCAACATATTCCGGAAAAAAACGCACCTGTCCGTCTTTTAAGTACTCTGTGTATTGCACAAATAAGGAAGATTTTGTGACTTTTTGATTATTTACAATTGTAACATTCTTAAATTCTACGTCTCTTAGGTGGTTAGAATTTTCTGGTATTCCAAAATACGCCTCGTTATAAAATAGCTTATATGACTCATTTCCAATGCTTTTCAATACATTAATCAACGATTCAAAAATCAGTCTTCTGGTTTCGCTTCGGTTGTAGTCTCCAGGGAAATGACCGGCCTCGTAAAGCAGCGTAGGCACGTCCTTAGCGGTGAAGTAATCTCCAACACAATTGATGTTGAATCCGTCGTCATAGCGCCCAATCCCCCACTCGTTAGAGACGACTAATGGCTCAATCAGGGCTGCGATTAGCTGCATGGCAATTTTCCTTGTAGGTGTAATCGATCGTTCCGCATTGGCCGAAGGAGCTAAAAAGGACAATGCAGCTGGCTTAGTTGTCGTGCCTGCAGCGAAAATAGTTCGCTGCCCATGTAGGTTTAGACAGAAATCAGGGGCAAAAGAAGCAAACTCTTGCATCAACACCTTTGTTTCTTGTTGGGTTTGCGCAACTGCATCTCGGTTTAGATCTACTTGATTCGCGTTTAGACGCGTATAGCGATATGCGCCATCAGGATTCAACTGGAAGATAATACGAAAGCATACGCCTTCTTTAATTAATTTACCCTCAGCTGAGGTTTCTAAATGGAGCAATAGGTCGAGAAGAGCCTTTGTGGTAGTGGTTTCATTTCCGTGCATTTGCGACCAAGCAAGCACCTTCTTCTTTCCGGTTCCAAGGGTAAGCCCATAAATTGGACGCTCCTCTTCTGACCTACCCAGTTCTTCCAGTTTCAAATCCAAATTCATCGCATTATAAGCACTTAGAAATGTTTTTGGCGGAAAATAACGGCTGTTGTTTACATCAATCATATTACAAAAGTAAACTAACATATGTTTTCAATTGTAAACATAGATTTGTTACAAATGTATCGG
>JAKMEK010000040.1 GCA_022425945.1 Flavobacteriaceae bacterium | reverse complement strand
AGGCAATGCGTTTGGCGAGTTTTTTTGATGGGAATTTGTTTTTTCTTCATGTGGGCAAGAAAACTGTAGCCAAAGAAAAAACCTTTCTTGAAATACTCAAAGATTCACCAGTAAATCACAAACCAATAAAAATTTTATGGGAAGAAGGACAGCCAGATAAAACTATTATTTTTCAATGTATATCACACGAAATCGATTTGCTTTTATTGGGCGCACTACAACGCGAAAACATGGTGAAATTTTACTTGGGGTCTATTGCAAGAAAAATTACTCGTAAGGCTCCATGCACGGTCTTGTTGTTAATGAAGCCCTCTGTTGAACGAATTCCATCACAACATATGGTCGTAAATGCATTTGAAAGCAAAAAAACAGAAACGACCATTAATATAGCTCTTGAGTTTGCTCAAGCTTTAGATGTCCCCAAAATAACTTTAGTGGAAGAGATTAGTCGCTCTAAGGTGTCAGTGGCCGTCGATGACGACCGAAGCTTACGCAGAGCAACGCTTGAAAAAGAAAAATTAAAACGGCGTGAAATTTCTCGTGTGAACGAAATTCTCTCTCGTGTCCCTCCTAATTTAAAAGAAAACAAACGTATCACTTCTCAGAGCATTTTTGGTGCTCGAGGATATTCCATTGGTCACTATGCAACGGTTATTCGCGCCGATCTGCTCGTAATGAATGCCGAAAATAAAAACAGTTCCCTTTGGTCACGTTTTTTTACCAAAGATCTAGAACACATTCTCTCTGAATTACCAACAGATGTATTAATTGTTCAAAACAAAGAAGATGAATAAACCCCTCGATATAAAAACATTTTTCGGGGATCTCCCCAAAAACATTTTTGCTGGATTTGTAGTGTCTCTTGTTGCGCTCCCCTTGGGGCTAGGATTAGCGATTGCTTCTGAAGCACCCCCGATTTCTGGAATCATTGCTGCAGTTGTTGGTGGTATGGTTGCCGCTATTTTTGGTGGCTCTCAACTAACCATTACCGGGCCTGGAAATGGTCTCGTAATCGTCTTGCTTTCATCGATAACCACTCTAGGAGATGGAGATTTATATCAAGGCTATTTATTCACCCTTGCTGCCATTGTCTTTGCGGGGGGGCTAATGTTTTTATTTGGTGTTTTACGTTTAGGTGCGCTTAGTGAGTTTTTTCCGTCTTCCGCCTTACAGGGGATGTTAGCCGCCATTGGAATTGGCATTTTAGCAAAACAACTGCATGTTATGCTTGGCATTACCACAGTCAGTGGTTCCCCGTTAAAATTAATTCTTCTTGTTCCCTCCTCAATTCAGCAGCTTTATCTCAATCCGTCATTGGATGTTTTGGTTCCTGCTGGATTAGGGGTTGTTTCTTTGCTTATTTTAGTTTTTTACTCACGTTTAAGAAGCCCGCTTTTTCATTTGGTCCCCGCTCCAATGTGGGTGGTTTTTGTTGCCGTTGGTTTGACATATTATTTTGATATTGTGGTAAAAGCCCCCTATCCTGTAGCTGAAAACTTGTTGATTCGTTTACCCGAAAATGTATTAAACAACCTTCCTTTCCCAGATTTCAGTATAATAACTTCGAGGTTATTTATATCAACTGTCTTCTCCATAACTCTCATTTCTAGTATTGAATCCTTGCTTAGCATTAAAGCTGTAGACAAGCTTGATCCTCAAAAAAGAAGATCAAATGTGAACAAAGATCTGCGCGCCTTAGGTCTTGGTACCTCCTTAAGTGGACTTGTTGGGGGGCTAAATGTTGTTACTGTTATTGCTCGAAGTTCTGTAAATGTTAACAACGGGGGTAGTAATCGCTCCTCAAATTTTGCACACGCCCTTTTTTTATTGGCCTTTGTTTTGCTCTTTCAGAATCAAATTGAACGCATTGCTCTTCCGGCTCTAGCCGCAATTTTGGTTTTTACCGGTTACAAACTTGCCGCTCCCCAAAACCTCTTGCAGATTTTAAACATCGGTAAAGAACAGGCCGCTATTTTTGGTATTACACTTATTGTTACGCTTACTAATGGCCTAATCACGGGTATTGGTATGGGGATTTTAGCCACCTTGCTTATCCACATTGCTATCAACCGTAATTTATTTCTTTTTAGTCGAAACTGGTTAAAGCCCAATGTGCTTATGTTCCTGGAAGATGAAAGTGGAAATTACTATGTAAGTGTAAAAAACTTTTGCTCTTTTTTAAACTTTTACAAGCTAAAAAGTAAGTTGGATGAAATTCCACAATCAGAGCATGCAATTGTCGATTTTTCTCTTTGTGAATTTGTTGACCATACTGTGATGGAAGGACTCAATGACTATCGTCGTAGTTTTGCTAGAAAAGGGGGTGTGTTCGAAATTATTGGTTTAGATTCACACGGGGCAGACTCCCAGCACCCTTTTGCCATTCGAAAAACCCTACCGTCAAATGACTTTTTTAAACTAGGAAACAATTTGACCAAACGTCAAATATCATTACAAAAACTGGCGACTATTTTGGATTGGGAATACCGTTCAGAACTTACTTCAGACACCAAGGAACTTGAGCGTTTTGATTATTTCAAGACCAAAATAGTCAACTATCAGTACAACGAACTTATCTCCAAAGACAATCAATTTCATTTGTTTGACCTTTCATACACCGAAGGTGCTTTTATTGCAAAAGAGGACATAAGGGCTTCTTTTATGTTGATAGAGCTTCGCTATACAATTCCTCAATTTGTTTTAGATCGCGAGAATTTTTTGGGTGGATTAAATGAATATACTCCTTACGATGATATCGATTTTTCTGAATTTCCAGATTTTTCGCGTCGCTTCTTTTTGGGAGGTGTCGATGCTAAATCAATTCGCGAGCTCTTCAATCGAGACCTTATTTTCTTTTTTGAAAGTCATCAGTATTATCGTGTTGAATCCATTGGTAAAGGGTTGTTAATAAAAAGAAGAAGCCGTTTGTCTAGTATACAGGAAGTAAAAAGCCTTTTATCCTTTTCAAGTGAATTGATGGCTCTTTTAAACACTCGAAAAAATGCAAAATAAACGACTCGTTCCTTTGTTCGTGGAAAACAGCGATAACGGCTTAAACTACACTTTTTTATGCTTAGTTGTAGTGCGTTTTTTCTTTCTTTTTATTTACTGGGCAACATTACTTGAGCCTTTTTTAGGGGAAAAACAATAATCTAAACTCCCATGAAAACAATTATTATCTGCACCGCTCTCTTTTTTTCAGCAAACACCCTTTTTGCCCAAAAAACAATTAAAACCGTTGACGTTGTTAATCCAGAAATCAACCGCCTAATCCCAAAAAATGCTGTTCTGGAAGTTTTAGCAGATAGCTTTAGCTGGTCAGAAGGGCCCGTTTGGGTGCCCGAACTTAAGGCCGTTTTGTTTACAGATGTCCCCAAAAACAAAGCGTATCGTTGGGATGAAACCTCCGGCTTACAAGTCTATTTGGACCCTAGTGGTTATACCGAACACGCACCAAACGAAAAGAAAGCTGGAGCCAATGGGCTGATATTAGATAAAGAGGGGAATCTCCTTCTTGCTCAACACGGAGACCGAAGAATTGCAAAGATGCTTGCCCCTTTGGGAGCACAAACCCCTTTTATAACTTTAGTAGATACCTTCGAGGGAAAACGATTCCATTCGCCCAATGACTTAATTCTTTCTAAAGAGGGTGACCTCTATTTTACCGATCCGCCCTATGGGTTAAATGGCGATGAAGATCTGCTTCGGGAAATCGAATACAATGGTGTATACCGCCTATCTAGCGAAGGGGAAACCACGCTACTTTACAGCGATTTAACGCGCCCAAATGGATTGGCTTTTTCCAAAGACGAATCAATTTTGTATGTTGCTAACTCAGACCCAAAACAAAATCTATGGATGGCTTTTGACCATATGGGAGGGAAACTTGAAAATCCGCGAATATTTTTCGATGCAACTGCTATCGACAAGCCCGGTCTGGCTGATGGTTTAAAGGTTCATTCTTCAGGAGCTGTTTTTGCCACAGGTCCTGGAGGTGTTTTGATTTTCTCTGCCCAAGGGAAACACCTTGGTACAATTCAAACACCCGGTCGTGCGGCGAACTGTGCTTTCGATGAAGACGAGACCTATCTCTACATTACAGCCAATAAATACCTCACACGAATAAAACTTAACTAATGCGATTACACGCCATAGAAACAGGTCATTTCAAGCTGGATGGTGGTGCCATGTTTGGCGTTGTCCCTAAACCCCTTTGGGAAAGAACAAATCCAGCAGATGAAATGAACCGCATTAAAATGGCGGCGCGTTCGTTACTGATAGAAGACGGTTCCCGTCTAATTCTCATCGACACCGGTTTAGGAAATAAACAAAGTGAAAAGTTTTTTTCGCACTATGCCTTATGGGGCGATTTTAACCTAGACAGCTCCTTGAAAGAAAAAGGCTTTCACCGCGATGATATCACAGATGTTGTTTTTACACACCTGCACTTCGATCACTGTGGAGGAGCCATTACGCGCAATAAAAAAGGTATCTATGAACCAGCCTTCAAAAATGCACGCTTTTGGTCGCACAAAGATCATTGGCAATGGGCCCTTGAACCCAACGTGCGTGAAGCTGCTTCCTTCCTTCCAGAAAACATTCTGCCCATAGAAGAGAGTGGACAGTTGAATTTTGTCCAAGACGCTAAAAAAGAATTGGGTTTTGATGTTCTTTTGATGGATGGACACACCGAGAAACAACTCTTACCTGTACTCCAATACAAAGGCAAGACAATTGTTTTCGCTGCTGACCTAATTCCAACATCAGGTCATTTGCCCATCCCCTATGTTATGGGGTATGATACACGTCCGCTATTGACCATGAACGAAAAAAAACGCTTTTTAGATAAGGCGGTAGAAAAAGAATACCTTCTCTTTCTTGAACACGATGCCCAAAATGAGTTAATCTCCCTAAAAAACACCGAAAAAGGGGTGCGATTAGACCAGTGCTTTCGCTTGGATTCTTACTTTGGTTCCTAAAGAACTCCCTATATTTACTCAATTATTACAAACCCTTACTATGAAAAAAGTACTCCTTTCTTTTGTTTTTCTATTTGCAAGCTTTGCTTCTGCACAATATTGGCAACAAGCTGTTGATTATACGATCGCTGTGGAATTGGAAGCAGAAACTGCACAATATAAAGGAACACAAACGGTTGTTTACACTAACAATTCCCCAGAAACATTACGAAAAGTGTTTTTTCACCAATACTTCAATGCGTTTAAACCCGGAAGCGAATTGGCCATTAGACTCAAAAACGCTGGCGACAAAAACGGGCGTTTTAAAGTGGACATTGATTCCCTTAGCCCAAAACAACAAGGCTTTTTAAAAGTGATTGGTTTAACCCAAGATGATATTATTGCAGAGGTTGTCGATAGCGAAACCATTTTAGAAGTAAGCTTAGCAAAAGCTTTAGCGCCAGGAGAAAGCACCACTTTTAAAATGTCATTTGAAGGACAAGTTCCTGACGTTATTCGCAGAGCAGGGAAAAACTCTAAAGAAGGTATTGCCTTTTCCATGGCACAATGGTACCCCAAAATGGCAGAATACGACTCTGAAGGATGGAATGCAGATCCTTATACCGGAAGAGAGTTCCATGGCGTTTGGGGAAATTTCGATGTTAAAATAACACTTGACAAAGCGTTTACGGTAGCCGCAAGTGGATACCTTCAAAATGCAGATGAGATTGGTAGAGGTTACAGTGACCGCAAAAAAGCGAAAAGTAAAAAGGGAAAAATCACCTGGCACTATGTGGCGCCCAATGTTCATGACTTTACATGGGCAGCAGATCCAGATTATATCCACGACACCTATCCCGGTCCTAACGATGTAACCCTTCACTTTTTCTATAAAAACAATCCCGAAATAATTGAAAACTGGAAAAAACTTCAGCCACTTACGACAGAATTAATGGCATATTTTAACGAAAAAATAGGGCCATATCCCTACAAACAATATTCTGTTGTTCACGGTGGAGACGGAGGAATGGAATATGCTATGCTTACCTTAATCACCGGGAATCGAAAATTTGGATCCCTTTTAGGCGTTACTGCACATGAGTTGGCCCACTCATGGTTTCAACATGTTTTAGCAACCAACGAAACAAAGCACGAATGGATGGACGAAGGCTTCACCTCTTTTATTTCTACCCTCGCGGTAGATGAAGTATTAGCAGAAAACAAAGAATTTCCTTTAGAAGGATCCTACAGAGGTTATTACGGTTTAGCCACATCTGGGGTGGAAATGCCCCAGGCTACCAATGCCAATCGTTACAGCTATAATTATGCCTATGAACGTGCTGCTTACAGTAAAGGATCCGTGTTTTTGGGGCAACTTAGCTACATTATTGGAAAAGAAAAGCTGTTTGAAACACTGCAAACATATTATGATGAATGGAAGTTCAAACACCCTTTACCGAACGACTTCCGTGTCATCGCTGAACGTGTATCTGGGGTACAATTACAATGGTATCTGACCGATTGGACACAAACCACAAACACCATAGATTACGCACTTAATGTAGAAAAAGGCGAAGAGAACAAGACAATTCTACAATTGGAACGCAAAGGCCTAATGCCAATGCCACTTGAAATTTTGGTACAGTATAAAAACGGAGATGCTCAATTGCACTACATCCCCATCTCCCTTATGCGTGGAGAAAAAGAAAACCCTTATCCTATTGAATGGAACGTACACGCAGATTGGACGTGGGCGAATCCAAAATATTCCATAGAACTAAACCGTACGCTAAATGATATTGAAGCGGTAGTTATTGATCCCAGTAATTTAATGGCTGATATAGACAAGACCAACAACTACTATGTCAGTCCAGAAAAATAATCCTATTTTAAAGCGTCTTAAGAGCAAAACGGTTATTGATCGGCTTTTTCTTGAAGGAGAAGGGGTACATTCTAAACATTTATTCATTCGTCTTATTCAAGAAAAGGAATCCCCCTATTTATATGCTGGAGTTTCGGTATCAAAAAGAAATTTCAAAAAGGCCGTTGATCGAAACCGAATCAAAAGGCAATTAAGGGTTGCTTTAAAAGCCGTTGATCCTTATCCCTTTCGCGGAAGTTTTATGTTGGTGTACAAGGGGAGAAAACTGCCTAAGACCCAAGAATTGGTCGAGGAGTCTGCCCTCTTATTTGCAAAAATAACGTCTTTGTAAATAAAAAAATTTAAACGTCTAATGTCATTCCTATATGCGGGATTCCATCTTCTAAATAGGCTTCACCTGTTGGCAAAAAACCATGTGATCGGTAAAATTTTTCCAAGTGCGACTGTGCTGAAATTTTAATATGCTGCTCAGGATAGTTGTATTTGCATTCTTGGATCGCATTAGCAACAAGAGAGTGCCCTATTTTTTTCCCTCTGATGGATGGTGAAGTGACAATTCTACCAATCGATGCGTAGTTTTCGTAGGCAATTCCTTGCGCAAAAATCCGAGCATATGCAAGAACTTCATCGTCAACAACGCCAATCAAATGTAATGCTAAAGGGTCTTTTCCATCAACATCTTGATACACACACTTTTGTTCCACCACAAAAACTTCTGCCCGAAGGGCCAAAATTGAATGAAGTTCTTTGGTGTTTAGGACATCAAAGCTTTTGCACCTAAAACGCAACATTAGATACAGGGCATTTTATCTATACGTCCTTGGTGACGTCCGCCTTCAAAATCAGTAGTTATAAATGTTTCTACCATGGCAATAGCCTGCGGAATAGATAAATAACGAGCTGGTAAACTTAGAATATTTGTATTATTGTGTTCTCTTGCAAGAGCAACAATCTCTTTTGTCCAACACAGCGCTGCACGAATCTTTTGGTGTTTATTGGCTGTCATGGCAGCCCCATTCCCGCTTCCACAAATAATGATTCCTAAATCTACTTTTGCTGAGGAAACATCTTCTGCAACAGGATGAATAAAATCTGGATAATCTACACTATCTATGCTATCAGTTCCATGATTCATTACACTATGTCCTTGCTGTTTGAGGTAGGCTATTATTGCTTCTTTATATTCTACACCCGCATGATCGTTACCAATGGAAAAAGTCATAATTTTTGTTTTTTGTAAAAGTACACAAAGCGGATAAGTATGTGAATAAGTGTCAATCTTAATTCAATAAAATGTTGATAAGTTCTCATAAGGTTAAGGTGGTTTCTGTTTTGTTTTTCTACCTAAAAAAAAAAATGATTAAATGAAAAATAGTTGTTGTTTTTGATTCACTGTTTATGAATAAAAAAGAGTCTAGTTATGAACTCATAAAACCACTATTAACAAAAGAAAATACTACCAATCTACATTATAAACAACTGTTCATAATTAACCTATCTAACTAGATTGTAAAATATTAGATTACTCATAAACTTGTAAAGAAGGTTAATAAGTATGTATTATTCATAAAAACAAAAAGGAAGTAAAAAAGAAATACCGCTATTAACACCCTATAATAAGCATCATTTTTTTTTAATTTTAAAAAAGAATAAATGAAATATATAATACTTGTGAATAAAAGAGAACCCTTATCAATTTTAATGCACTAGCTTTGTGGAATATATGGGAAAACGAAAAAACAACAACCGTCATATTGAAAAGAAGATTCTTTCTTTTTTTCGTGAAAATCCATCCAAAGAATACAACTACAAGCAAATTGCAGCGGTTCTCGAAATAAGGGATACTAAGGGAAGAAACGAACTAATTAAACTATTAAATTTAAATGTTTCTAGTAAGCAATTGGTGAGCCCAACAAAAGGAAAATACAAACTCTCCCAAGCAAAAAAACAATACCATAAAGGAAGATTAGAAGTAACCTCCTCAGGAAGAGGTTTTGTTATATGCGAAGATTTAGAACAAGACATTGCAATACCAAAAAATGGAATTAATAAAGCCTTTAATGGTGATATAGTAGAAGTATATTGTTATAAGCGAAAATCGAATGGTGGATTTGAAGGTGAAATAGTTCAAATTATTGAGCGAAACAAAACTGATTTTGTTGGTGTGCTTCAAATAGAAAAAAACTATGCATTTGTTTTGACGCGTAATGCACGCATGTATACTGACTTTTTTATTAACAAAGAGCAATTAACAGCTGATTATAATGATGGAGACAAAGTTCTTGTTAGCTATACAGATTGGCCGAAAAAAGCAGAATCTCCTTATGGTACATTGATAGAAAATTTTGGCTCACCAGGAGAAACAGCCACAGAAATGCATGCTATATTATCCGATTATGGTTTATCTCTTCATTTTCCTGAAGAAGTAGAGGCAGCTGCAGCTGCAATTGATCAAACAATATCAAAAGAAGAAATAAAGAAAAGAAGAGATTTCAGGGATGTGCTAACATTTACGATTGACCCAAAAACAGCCAAAGATTTTGACGACGCTTTATCTTTTCAGCAATTAGACGACGACCTTTTTGAAGTAGGTATTCATATTGCCGATGTTTCTCATTATGTTGAACCCGACAGTATTCTTGACCAAGAAGCTTTAGCCAGAGCGACATCTGTTTATTTGGTAGACAGAGTCGTCCCTATGCTTCCAGAGGTTTTATCCAATGGTGTATGCTCATTGCGTCCGCATGAAGAAAAATATACATTTTCATCCGTCTTTGAAATAACATCAAAAGGAGATATAAAAAAGGAATGGTTTGGTAAGACAGTTATTTACTCTGATCATCGCTTTGCTTATGAAGAAGCACAAGATATTATTCAGTCAGGAACACCAGTAGTAACAGAAAAACATTCTCTTCGTGATGGTTCTTATGAAGTAGATCAATCAACTTATAATGCAATTACAACACTCGATAAAATTGCTAAAATACTTCGTAAAAAACGCATGAAGAATGGAGCAATTTCTTTTGATCGTGTTGAGGTTGCCTTTAATTTAAAAGAAGACAATACACCTGAAAGCGTATTCTTTAAAACCTCTAAAGACGCTAATAAATTGATTGAAGAGTTTATGTTATTAGCCAATAAACAAGTAGCTCGATTTGCTGGAAAAAGAGAAAAAGCCTTACCGATGGTTTACCGTATTCATGATGAACCAGATTCAGATAAATTAAATAATTTACAAATGGTCGTTGCTGGTTTTGGTTATAAACTAAATTTGAAAACAAAGAATGTAAGTCAATCCATTAATAACCTCCTGTTTGAAACCCAAGGAAAGCAAGAGCAAAATATGATCGATACACTCACTATTCGTTGTATGAGTAAGGCAGAATATACCACACAAAATATAGGTCACTATGGCTTAGCATTTGATTTTTATTCTCATTTTACCTCTCCTATTAGACGTTATCCTGATGTAATGGTTCATCGTTTATTGGAACAGCATTTAAATAATAAAAAAACAGCTCCAATAGAATCGATTGAAGAGGCTTGTGCACATTCATCACAAAGAGAGCTATTGGCGACCAAAGCTGAACGTGACTCTATTAAGTTTATGCAGATAAAATTTATGGAAAATCATATTGGCCATATTTTTGAAGGTGTTATTTCTGGAGTAACTGACCGCGGTTTATATGTTGAGATAATAGAAAACAAATGCGAAGGTATGGTTCGCATTAAAGACGTACCTGGCGATTATTATTTCTTTGACGAAAAAAACCACGCTTTAGTCGGCGAAAGAACAAATAAAATATATCAATTGGGAGATATAATTTCAGTTGAAGTTGCTAAAGCAGATTTGATAAAAAGACACTTAGATTTTACTTTTGCAACAGTTGAAGAATAAATTTACCTTTAATACAAATACTGTTTTATGAAAAAGCTCGTATCAATTTTAATTTTAGTGGTTTCTTTCTTTGCTCAAGCACAAGAAAAAAAGGTTTCAATTTCTCCTTTTTTAGGTGTAAAAGTTTACTCCGGAATTCACGTTAAACTGATACCCTCGGATGAAAATAAAATGGTTATCTCTGGTGAAAATACTGAGACCGTTGTTTTCACTTTAAAGAAAGATGTTTTAAAAATTCGTCATTCAATAGACCAACTTCTCAATCCATCAAACACATACGTTGAACTTCATTTTACTGAAAAATTAGATGCTCTTCATTCTTATCAAGGAAGCATTATCGAATCCAAAGCTGAGATAATAACCACGAGCATTAAAATCAAAGCCCAGGAAGGATCAAAACAAACCTTAACGATAGTGGCTGAAAAAATAGATTCAAATGTCAATTCTGGCGCAACATTATCGCTAAGTGGAAAAGCAACTGCACACGAATTATCCATATTTGGTGGTGGGATTTGTGAGGGTGAAAACCTTCTAACAGAACAATCCATTGTAAAGGTACGTGCGGGTGGTGTAGCCTATATACATGCCAGTGAATTATTGGATGCAGCGGTAAGTGTTGGCGGCACAGTACGTATTTATGGAAAGCCGATTAAATTGATTAAAAAGAAAGTAATAGGTGGTTCCATCATAGAAATGAACTAAAAAACCCATCCGAAGATGGGTTCTTTTTAGAGGCACCGAGCGGATTCGAACCGCTGTACAAGCTTTTGCAGAGCTCTGCCTAGCCACTCGGCCACGGTGCCATGATGCAAAAATACAGTTTTTATTTTTTAATTTCGTTCTCTTTTTGCTTTTCGTTCGACACTTACATAACCTACATCTCCTCCAATAGGAGGGTTGATTTTTGCAACCTCCACACTTACAGTCTCTACCGATAGGTGCTTCTCCATGATTTCATCGATTATTCGTTGAACGACAGTTTCCAATAATTCCGATCGTTGCTTCATTTCTGTAAATACAATCTGATAAATGGATACATAATCAACAGTGTCTTTTAGCTTATCTGTTTTACAGGAAACAGAGAGATCGGTTTCTACTTTTACATGTACAATATAATCACTTCCAATTTTTGCTTCCTCTTCCAAACATCCATGGTTGGTATGAACCTTTATGTCCCGTACACGTATAATTCCCATATTAACAATTTTTGTGTAAAGATATAAAGACCGATTAAAAAGGGCCTTTCCCCCTATGCTTTTTAATATCTTTGTAAAAAATAGTACATGTCAGAAGAGAAAGCACCATTGCACTTTATTGAACAAATTATAGAAGATGATTTGTCCAACGGTTTTGATTCATCAAAAATTCGTTTTCGATTTCCACCTGAGCCCAATGGTTTCTTACATGTAGGTCACCTAAAAGCAATTGCGCTTAATTTCAATTTGGGTCAACGTTATAACGCTCCTGTAAATCTTCGTTTTGACGACACCAACCCTGTAAAAGAGAATCAAGAATTTGTTGATGCAATTAAAGAAAATATAGAGTGGTTGGGTTTTTCTTGGGACAAAGAATGTTATGCATCAGATTACTTCCAGCAATTGTACGATTGGGCTTATTATCTAGTTAAAGAAGGTAAAGCGTATATTGATTCCCAGGACTCTGAGGCCATGGCTATTCAAAAAGGTACACCCACGCAAACAGGAACCAACAGCCCCTTTCGCGATCGCCCTGTAGAAGAAAATATACGTCTGTTTGAAGAAATGAAAGCCGGTAAGCATGAGGAAGGATCACATGTGCTTCGTGCTAAAATTGACATGAGTTCTCCAAACATGCTCTTGCGCGATCCTGTTATGTACCGTATTTTGTACAAACATCATCACCGCACAGGAAACGATTGGTGTATATATCCTATGTACGATTGGACTCATGGAGAATCTGATTATATTGAACAGGTTTCACATTCCCTTTGCACACTTGAATTTAAACCCCATAGAGAGCTCTACGATTGGTTCTTGGACCAGTTACCCACTTCAAACAAGCTTCGCCCTTATCAGCGTGAATTTGCGCGTCTCAACCTTTCCTATACCGTTACAAGTAAAAGAAAATTAGCTCAGCTGGTAGACGATAATAACGTCAATGGTTGGGACGACCCACGCATGCCCACCATAGCAGGGATGCGAAGACGTGGATATCCACCAAAAGCGTTGATTAATTTCGTCAATACTGCCGGAATATCTAAACGTGAAAACGTTATTGATGTTTCTCTACTGGAATTTTGCGTACGTGAAGAATTGAACAAAACGACTGCTCGTGTTATGGCTGTTGTCAACCCTATTAAATTGGTTATCACTAATTATCCTGCTGACCAGGAAGAAATGCTCACCGCAATTAATAATCCAGAGGATGAATCACAAGGGTCTAGAGCGATTCCTTTTTCTAGAGAACTTTATATTGAACGTGAAGATTTCAAAGAAGAAGCAAACCGCAAGTTTTTCCGTCTTACTTTAGGTAAAGAAGTGCGTCTAAAAAACGCATACATCATTAAGGGTGAGTCTGTTACAAAAGATGATCAGGGCAATATCACAGAAATTCAATGTTCTTATGACCCTGATAGTAAGAGCGGTTCTGGATCAGAAGCAAGCATGCGCAAAGTAAAGGGTACGATTCACTGGGTAAGTGTTTCTCACGCGCTTGAGGCAACCGTTCATAATTATGATCGATTGTTCAATGACGAGAGCCCTGACCAACACAAAGAAGCTTCTTTCCTTGACTTTGTTAATCCATCTTCTCTGCATACCCAGCAGGCAATGGTTGAACCCTCTCTCAACAGCTTGTCTGTTGGCGAGCGTGTACAATTTCAGCGTTTAGGCTATTATGTTGTAGATAGTAGTTCGCGTGAAAACGAGTTGGTTTTCAACAAAACAGTTGGATTACGAGACACTTGGTCTAAGAAGCAGTAGGCCCTTTTCCTTCTTTTTTCTTCTTTAGGTTTTGTTCTTTCATTGCCTCCCCAACCATATTACTGGCAGTAAACGACGCTACCATGTTGTTTAGCATATCACTTCCCGCTTGTGGAGAGTTGGGTAGTAATATCAAATTACTATTTGATTCCTCACCAATGGATTGTAAGGTGTCATAATGTTGTGTTACCACAATAAGAGCTGATGCTTCCTGAGAATTTATTCCTACGTTGTTAAGTACATCTACAGACTCTTCAAGTCCGCGCGCTATTTCTCTCCTTTGGTCAGCAATACCCTGTCCTTGTAAACGCTTACTTTCTGCTTCTGCTTTCGCTTTTTCTACAATTAAAATACGTGCGGCATCACCTTCATATTGGGCAGCAACTTTTTCACGTTCAGCGGCATTAATACGATTCATTGCTTCTTTTACTTGCGCATCCGGATCAATGTCAGTGACCAATGCTTTGATGATATCATAACCATAATTAATCATTGCGTCATTTAATTCACGCTTTACAGCATTTGCAATATCATCCTTTTTTTCAAACACGTCATCTAATTTCATCTTAGGCACCTCCGCACGCACTACGTCAAATACATAAGATGTAATTTGATCTTGAGGGTAATCCAATTTGTAAAATGCATCATATACTTTGTCTGCAAGAACCTTGTATTGCACAGATACTTTAAGTTTAACGAAAACATCATCCTTTGTCTTCGTTTCTACGATCACATCTAACTGAAGTATTTTCAAACTCATTCTCCCCGCCACCCGATCGATCAAAGGAATTTTTATGTGTAATCCAGATTGTCTGATCGCCAAAAAACGCCCAAAGCGTTCAATAATTGCAGAAGTCTGCTGCTTCACGATGAATAATCCAGAAAGGATTAGTAAAACACCAACAAAGATTAAAATGTAAGTAAAGATTCCCATAGGTATAGATTTTAAAGGTTATTGCTTATTTATTAGTTGATCTAATCTTCTTAAAGTTACATCTTTTCCAATAAACTTTAATAATTCAAAAAGATCTGGCCCTGATAGACTCCCCACAACAGCAATCCTTGTAACCTGCATGAACGCTCCTAATCCGATGTCATTTTCATCTCCCGCTTTAATAAAGGCTTCTTTCAAATTAATAATTTCGCTATTTTCTAAGCTCTTTTTCACCAAGGATCCAACTTTTTTCTTGTCAATCTTTTGTATCCTTATCAGGGCCTTTTCGTCATAATTAACGGGATCCTCAACAAAGCATCTTGTTGTTTCTTCCAGATCATTCACTAGGACAAGACGTTCTTTGATCAGATCAACTATCTCTGGAGCCTCTTTCCCGAATTTATCCCTCAACTTTTTCGTCTGTACTGGATATCGCTCAATAATCTCCTCAGCGCTAAGTCTATTTAAATGTTGTTGATTTATCCATTTTGCTTTTTCATAATCAAAGCGGGCTCCACCTTTTTGAATTTCGGCGACATCAAATGCCCCTTCCATATCCCTTAATGTCATTATTTCATTATTACCTTTTGGACTCCATCCCAATTGAGCAATGTAATTCAAATGCGCTTCTGGCAAAAATCCTGCTTCTTTGTATCCCATTGTTTCATTCCATTGAATTGGAAACACAGGATATCCATTTTTATCCCCATCACGTTTACTTAATTTTCCTTTTCCGGATGGATTTAAGATTAGTGGTAAGTGCATAAATTTTGGAGCCTCCCACCCAAATGCATTATACAACAGTTGATGAATAGGCAATGATGGCAACCATTCCTCTCCGCGAATAACAGTTGTAATTTTCATCAAATGATCATCGACAACATTTGCAAAATGGTAAGTTGGCATGCCGTCTTTTTTCATCAAGATTTTATCTTCCAATTCACTTGTGTTAACGCGAATGTTTCCACGTACCAAATCACTACTCATTACTACCTGATCTGCATCGACTTTCAGTCGTACAACTGCATCACCTTCCCCTACTCTTTTTGCGGTTTCTTCCTCAGTTGAATTTAGACTATTTGCAAATAGGTGTCTGTTAAGCGCATTGTACTTAAAGCCCCCTTTTTCTTTTTCGTCCTTCTCTCTTGCACTGGCAAGATCCTCTGCGGTATCAAACGCATAGTATGCTCCACCGCTATCGATTAACTGCTGAATAAAGGTTTCGTAGAGTTTTCTTCTCTCACTTTGGCGGTAGGGCCCATATTCTCCACCCTTTATTGGATCTTCATCTGGTTCTATACCGCACCAAGTTAAACTATCATGAATGTATTGTTCGCTATTGTCCACTTTTCGGTTTTGGTCAGTATCTTCAACACGTAGGATAAATGACCCACCCAGTTTTCGAGCATATAAACAGTTAAATAGTGCAGTTCTAAGACCACCTATGTGTAAAGGCCCCGTTGGACTAGGAGCAAAGCGTACGCGTTCCATGTAATAAATTTTCCACAAATATAGTGGGTATTGCCGATTCCTGCATCCTATAAGTTTGGCTATATTTGCATTATGGAAGAACAGTTACAATTTATTGACTTACCCGATTTTGCTCCCAGCACAACCAAACTATCTAAATGGCTTGATACCTGTGCATTGACTTATGGAGTGCAAATCGAACAGTTACAATACTCCTTCGTTTCAGAAGAGCGTCTGTTGTCCCTAAACAAGGCTTATCTAGACCACGATACACACACCGACATTGTCACATTTAGTTATGCTCAAATGCCCTTTATTGAAGCTGAAATCTATATTTCTACCAGCAGACTGAAAGAAAACGCTATAAAGTATAACGAAACCGCTGTGAATGAACTACTTAGGCTACTGTCACACGGTTTTCTACATGCCATGGATTATTTTGACACCACCGATGAACAAAAAAAGTTAATGCGTGAACAAGAAGACCACTGCATCTCAATGTTCCACGTGAAACACAATTAATATGTTTGATTTACATTATGATGTTATTGTAGTAGGCGCTGGCCATGCTGGTGCTGAAGCTGCTGCGGCAGCTGCGAATATGGGGAGTAAAACCCTTCTCGTTACCATGAATCTTCAAAACATTGCGCAAATGTCCTGCAACCCTGCGATGGGAGGAATCGCTAAAGGACAGATCGTCTGCGAAATCGACGCCATGGGTGGTTATAGTGGTATCGTTTCTGATAAGTCTGCCATACAATACAAATTACTCAACCGTTCCAAAGGACCGGCAATGTGGAGTCCACGAGTTCAATCAGATCGTATGCTGTTTGCGCAAACATGGAGAGAGATGTTGGAGCAAACAGAGAATCTTGATTTTTACCAAGAGATGGTCTCTGGCCTTTTGTTCGATGCAGATGCTGTTAGCGGGATCATTACCAGCACAGGCATCAAGATAAATGCTAAGACTGTTGTACTAACTAATGGAACTTTTCTCAATGGATTAATCCATATAGGCGAGCAGAATTTTGGAGGAGGTCGGGCAGGAGAAAGCGCCTCTGTGGGGCTAACTGCTGTACTCGAAGAAAAAGGGTTTATATCCGGGAGAATGAAAACCGGAACTCCCCCACGCGTTGATGGAAGATCCTTAGACTTTTCAAAAATGGAAGAGCAACCAGGGGATGCAGACCCGGGTACCTTCTCTTATTCTAACGTTACATCACCTTTAACCAAACAGCGTTCTTGTCACATTACTTATACCAGCTTGGCTGTACACGATGAGTTACGAACAGGCTTTGACCGATCGCCAATGTTTAACGGCGCCATACAAAGCACAGGACCACGCTATTGCCCATCGATTGAAGATAAGATTAACCGCTTTGCAGATAAGGATCGCCATCAAATATTTGTTGAGCCCGAAGGTTGGAATACGATAGAGTATTACATCAACGGTTTTTCAACTTCCCTCCCTCAAGACGTTCAGTTTTCTGCTTTAAAAAAAGTTGCGGGCTTCGAAGCTGTAAAGTTCTTTCGTCCGGGATACGCCATAGAGTATGATTACTTTCCACCAACCCAATTAAAACACAGTCTAGAAACAAAGCTTGTGGATGGTCTTTTTTTCGCAGGTCAAATAAACGGTACTACTGGTTACGAAGAAGCCGCAGCCCAAGGAATGATGGCGGGGATTAATGCACATTTGCATCACAAAGGAGATGCCCCCTTCATTCTTAAACGCAATGAAGCCTACATCGGTGTGCTCATTGACGACCTTATTACTAAGGGCACTGAAGAACCCTACCGAATGTTTACGAGTCGAGCGGAATACCGTACACTGCTCCGCCAAGATAATGCTGATTTACGTTTGTCCGAGCGTTCTAACGCAATAGGACTGGCAAGCGAAGAGCGTGTTGCTGCTGTTCATAAAAAACGAGAGGAAACAGCGCTCTTAAAAAAGTTTTACGAAAAGACTAGTATTCTCCCTGAGGAAGCGAACCCGTTTCTAGAGAAGAAGGCTTCTACTCCAATTCGCCAATCGGATAAAATGATTAAGGTGTATTCTCGACCCAACATTACCTCCGCCGAAATGACAACCGTTCCTAAAGTTGCCGAATTTATTTCTGCAAACGCACTCTCTGCTGAGGTCCAAGAACAGGCCGAGATTGAAATCAAGTACGCCGGCTATATAGAAAAGGAAAAGCTAAACGCAGATAAGCTTACGCGTTTAGAGTCCGTAAAAATACCCGCAGATTTTGATTATCATTCTTTAGCCTCCCTGTCACACGAGGCCAAAGAAAAGCTTACGAAGATTCTTCCAACCAGCATTTCACAAGCCTCTAGAATCAGCGGAATCAAGCCTAGTGACATTAGTGTGCTTTTGGTAAAACTTGGACGCTAATGTTTCACGTGGAACCAAATAGCCAAAAAAAGCGATTAGCCTCTCCAAAAGACGCGCTTGTGAGTGGCGAATCTTTTGAGCTGTTGTTGGACCTTGACGCGCAGATCGCCAAGACACACCCTTTTCCAGACGAAAACAAACTACCCTCATATTATCAGCACGAGGATTATATCTCACACGGTAATGCCAGACAGTCGTTTGTAGAGAAAGTTTATGGGATTGTACAGGAAATTATGTTTGCAAAAAAACACAGTTGGATGCAAGCCTTCTTGGAAAAGGAGTCATCGTATCTTGATTATGGGTGTGGTACAGGTTCTTTGGTCAACCATCTTAAAAGAAAAGGCGTAGACGCTCATGGGGTTGAGCCAAATGAAAAAGCACGCAATCATCACCAAGAAACCAATACGGTGGTCAAAGACCTGGCTTCCCTCAAGAAAAAAACATTTGGCGTAGTGGCCCTATGGCATGTTCTTGAGCACATACCCGCGCCTGAAGAATTGTTAGGGGAATTACAAACAATGCTATCCGATGAGGGAGTTCTAATCATTGCAGTTCCTAATTTTAAGTCAAGAGATGCTGAAAAATATAAGGACCACTGGGCAGCGTATGATGTGCCGAGACATTTGTGGCATTTCTCTAAACAAGGGTTAGTGTCACTTGTTAAAAAGCAAGGCCTTGAGTGCACGAAAATTCGCCCCCTTTGGTTTGACGCATTTTATGTAAGCTATTTGTCAGAGAAGCATAAAGGAAGATCGTTGCCGTTGATACGCGGACTTATTTTCGGATTGTACTCTAACCTTCATGCCTTGAGGACAGGAGAGTATTCCTCACTCGTTTATTTTTTTCAAAAGCAAAATTAGGCTTCTTTGGTGTTGAGTAAACGGGTTAATTGAAGACAAAAGTCTGTAAAGAGAATTTTCCCATTGGCATTTCGCTCAATGCTGTAAATACTTTCTTCAAAGAGCTGAATTAGCCGATGAGCGTTTTTGCTGTGCACAAAGGGAGCAAATTTTTCAAGTGAAAAATTATTGAAAGAACGAAAAGTAACAATCGGCGTTGTTTGATATGACAATAAAAGCGCCTGACGTATAAAGGCTAGGCCATAACGTAAGAACGCCTTCTGAAATGGTCGCCCCATTTGACCTGCTTTGTTCGCCCATTGCATTAACTCAATACTGATTGCCTTATTTCCCCCAGCTTTGAATGCACATCGTAAACACTCGATTAGAAGAGCCTCTACTTCTTTCGTTTCTTCTCCTTGTAAAACCTGCTGTTTGGCCCACTGAAGATTTCCTCCCGCATTTTGTGCAATTTCATTGGCCTGAAGCTCATCAATTTCTAGGGCCATGAGCTCTCCTTTTATTTCTGATGGACGTAAAGGAGGAAGTGACAATTCTTGACAACGTGATTTTATTGTAGGGAGTAAAGCATCTGCATCTTCAACCACTAAAATAAAATAAGTGTTTTTGGGAGGCTCTTCAATAAGCTTGAGCAATTTATTGGCCGCCTGAATATTTAATCGTTCTAAGCCCCACAAAACACAAACTTTGTTTTTTCCTAAATAAGCCTTTAATGAAAGCGACTTGAATAAACGCTCGGTTTCCTCCACACCAATGTTCCCTTGTTTGTTATCGGAACCAATTCGATACAACCAATCGGTTAAAGAACCATAAAGATCTTCTTTTAGGAAATTGCGCCAATCCGGTAAATAATCGGCACAAAGGGGCTTGTTTTTGACGCTATCAGAGGTGGTTACAGGGTAAACAAAGTGTAAATCAGGGTGTTGCAGTGCCTTTTCAAGAGAATCGGGTATTTCGGGATAGAGTAGGTGTAAAGCGCAATCAAGCGCAAGAGCGAGACCGCCTCGACCTCCATGGTCAATAAAGCACTGAGCATGAGGCACTTGCGTAGAGTTTAAACTGCGCTCCAAAGCTGATTTAGCGTTATTTTGCCCAATAGTGAATGAAAAAGCCATATGCGAAGATAGAATATTCCTCGCGGAATCATCTTCTGTTATATTTAATCGAAAGCAAAAAAGAAATATAGCTACCTTTGGCAAAAATTTAATTCCCATGACAACTTTAGATCAAATTGAGTTCAAGAACAAGAAAGCAATCATCCGTGTAGATTTTAATGTTCCTTTAAATGAGGAGAAACAAGTCACAGACGCGACCCGAATATTAGCAGCTAAACCAACCATCGATGCGATTTTGGCCGGAGGAGGAAGTTGTATCTTGATGTCACATTTAGGTCGTCCGAAGGGAATTACTTCAGACCTTTCTCTGGGTCACATTGTAAAAACCGTTGAAGAAATTCTTGGCGTTGCTGTTCAATTTGCTCAAGACAGTGTTGGGGAAAGCGCCAAAACCTTTGCAACAAACCTTAAACCAGGAGAAGTGATGCTTCTCGAAAACTTGCGTTTTCATGAGGAAGAAACCAAAGGTGACCGTGCCTTTGCTGAGCAATTGGCTCAATTAGCCGACATATACGTAAATGATGCTTTCGGTACAGCTCACCGTGCACATGCTTCAACAACGATCATTGCCCAGTTTTTCCCCAACCAAAAAGTTGTGGGTAAATTATTGGAACAAGAAATTGTAGCCATTGACAAGGTCTTGCAAACAGGAGACAAACCAGTGCTTGCCATTCTTGGCGGGTCCAAAGTATCTTCTAAGATCACCATCATAGAAAATATTTTAGATAAAATAGATCACCTCATTATAGGAGGAGGGATGGCCTATACCTTTGTGAAAGCAAAAGGAGGAACCGTCGGGAATTCAATTTGTGAAGATGATTATCTAGACTTTACTTTAGAATTGATGGAAAAGGCAAAAGCAAAAAACGTTCAGATTCACCTTCCAGTAGACGTTATAGCGACGACAGATTTTTCGAATGAAACAGAACGTAAAACAATGGATATCAACAACATACCAAACGGCTGGGAAGGCTTGGATGCTGGCCCAAAATCCTTGGAAAACTTCAAAAAAGTTGTGCATGAAGCCAAAACAATTCTTTGGAATGGTCCTTTGGGCGTTTTTGAATTCTCCAATTTTGCCAATGGCACAATCACGTTGGGTACGTTTATTGCAGAGAGTACCGCTAAAGGGGCATTTTCTCTCGTAGGAGGAGGTGACTCGGTTGCTGCAGTGAAGCAATTTGGGTTTGACGAAAAGGTTAGTTATGTTTCTACAGGAGGAGGAGCAATGTTAGAAAGCCTAGAAGGAAAAACCCTACCCGGAATCGCTGCTCTAAATGAATAATTATGAAAAAACCCATCCTTTCCATACTTGCTTTAATCGCGTTTTTCTCTTGTGAGTCCGGAAAACAAAAGGCTTACGTTCCAGATTCTAGCGGGAACTTAAATAACATTACCATCGTAATGCAAAAAACTGCTTGGGAAGGCTATCTGGGAAAAATCGTTCGTGATGAAATCGCAACAATCTATGAGGGTCTTCCGATAGACGAACCGCGCTTTACATTGCGCTATCTTGAGCCAAAAGCATTCACAGGATTTGGTCGACACGGGAGGAATGTAATCTGGTTTAGAAAAGACAGTTTGAATTCGTTTCAACTGGCGCAAAATCAATTTGCTCGTCCGCAGATCCTTGCACACGTCCGAGGGGAAGACGAAGAGGTAATGGGAGAATACATTAAGGAGAATGCTGCACTTTTAATAGGAACCTTTCAAGAAAATGAACGCGTAGAAAAGGTTAGAAGAATATCGAAATCACTTTCGAAGGACCAAGATTTTGAAACAAAATTTGGCGTATCCATTTCCTACCCTACTGCTTACACAACAGTGAAAGACACGACTAATTTTCTATGGTTAGAAAAGCCCGTTCGAAAAGGTACGTTAAACATCATTGCTTATTCTTTGCCTTTAGCGGAATTGGAAGGGTTCAACTTGAATCGACTCATCTCTATTAGAGATTCAATTGGAGCAGACCATGTTCCTGGGCGATTACCTAAATCTCATATGATTACAGAAAAGGCTTACCGCCCGTATTTTTATGCGACTACTTTGGCAGGACAAAAAGCCTTCCTAACAAAAGGAATGTGGGAAGTGAAAAGAGATTTTATGGCAGGCCCCTTTGTAAATTATGTGCTTAAAGACACGCTGAACAAAAGGGCTTTTGTGATCGAAGGATTTGCCTTTGCCCCTTCAGTGGCAAAGCGAGATTATATGTTCGAATTGAACAGCATAATCTCAACAATGAAGCTGGAAAAACCCAAAGAGGACTAGTCTTCTTTTTTGGTTTCTTTTTCCTCTTCTTCTTTAGTTGCGTTTTTAAATTCTTTTATACCGCTGCCTAAACCACGCATTAACTCAGGGATCTTGCGTCCTCCAAAAAGAAGCAACACAATCACTAAAATTAGAATGATTTGTTGTGGGCCAATTGCCCCGAAAAAAACCGATGCTTGAATCATAGAGTAGATTTTGAACAAATGTAAACAATATTTTAACGCCCTGAATGTGATTTGAAGCGATAAAGGAAGATTTATTCCCAAGAGGATTGTTTATCTTTGTGTGAAATGAAAAAAGAAATCAGCAGCCGTAAAAGGATTTGGAAAAAGTTATTGAGTCGCTACCGCTTGGTAATACTCAATGAAGAAACCTTTGAAGAGCAACTCTATTTTCGCCTAACACGGTTAAACGTAATCATTATCACAACCTTTATATTTTCGCTGTTATTTACAGGAACATTATTGCTCATTTCCTACACCCCAATTAAAGAGTTCATTCCGGGCTATTCCTCCACTCAAATGCGAAAACAAGCAGCCGAAAACGCCTTTCGCCTAGACTCACTAATGCTTGCCTATCAGCAGTCGCAACTGCAGATGAGCTCAATACAGAAAGTCCTTACGGGAGACATCGCTTTCGAAGAATTCAAGCAGCAACAGTTCGTTCTAGACACTCAAGACATTGGCATTAGAGAAATACCAAAACGCAATGCAGAAGATTCGATTTTAAGGTCTATTGTTGCTCAAGAAGACAAGTATTCTGTGGTCA
This sequence comes from Flavobacteriaceae bacterium, assembly GCA_022425945.1. Taxonomy (GTDB): domain Bacteria; phylum Bacteroidota; class Bacteroidia; order Flavobacteriales; family Flavobacteriaceae; genus Arcticimaribacter. The sequence continues at coordinate 51,408 of JAKMEK010000040.1, read as the reverse complement.
ATAACAGCAAAAGCAAAGTTGATTTTGTTTTGTTTCCACCAGCAAAAGGGAACCTCTCGCAAACCTATGACCCAGTTACTAAACATTTTGCGGTAGACATTGTTCTCAACGAAAACGCACCGGTAAAAGCCGTGGCAGAGGGAACGGTTATTTTTTCAGAATGGACTGCTGACACGGGTTTTGTCATCATTGTCGAACACCCCTATGGTCTGCTTTCTGCCTACAAACACAACGCAGCCTTGAGTAAAAACCAGGGCGACACTGTAGTAGCTGGAGAGGTAATCGCTACTGCAGGAGATACCGGAGAATATTCCACGGGCTATCATTTGCATTTTGAATTATGGAGCGATGGTTTCCCCATGGATCCAGAAAACTTTATCGACTTTTCAGAGAATTAAGTATGAAAGAATTTGCGGCCAAGCTTTTCGCGCGCTATGTGGTTTATAAAAATAAACAATGGATAAATAATCCGATTAACGCACAAAAGGAAACCTTAAAATACTTGCTTAAGCAAGCCAAAAACACGCAATTTGGCAAAGATCATAACTTTGACACCATCGCAAATCACGAGGAGTTCAAGCAACAAATCCCTATTCGTGATTACGAAGGAATTCGTCCATACATTGACCAAATCATAGCAGGAAAAAAAGACGTGCTTTGGCCAGGAAAACCCATTTATTTTTCTAAAACCAGCGGAACAACTTCAGGGGCGAAATACATTCCTATCACCAAGGAATCTATGCCGACACACATAGAAGCTGCGAGGGATGCGCTACTTACTTATATTCACACTACTGGAAAGGCAAGCTTTATCAATGGAAAACAAATTTTCTTACAAGGAAGCCCAACCCTTGGGGAAAAAGCAGGCATCGCTTTAGGCCGACTTTCAGGAATTGTTGCCCACTATGTCCCCTCCTATTTGCAAAAAAGCAGAATGCCGAGCTGGGAGACCAATTGTATTGAAGACTGGGAAGAAAAGGTAGAGGCAATAGTCCAAGAAACCCTCCCGGAAGAAATGACTTTGATAGGAGGAATACCCTCTTGGGTGCAAATGTATTTCGAAAAAATCAATAGCAAGACCAAGAAAAAAGTAAGTGAAGTTTTCCCTAAATTTTCTTTGTTTGTCTACGGAGGAGTGAATTTTGAACCCTATCGTTCGGTCTTTAAAAACCTCATCGGAAAACAGGTAGACACCATTGAATTGTTTCCAGCTTCAGAGGGCTTTTTCGCCTACCAAGACCAACAAAACAAGGAAGGCTTATTGCTTTTACTCAATAATGGGATTTTTTATGAATTTATTCCAGTAGACGAATTTGGTAATGAAAATCCGAATCGATATTCCTTAGCTGAAGTCAAAGAAGGCATAAATTACGTTTTGATTCTTTCAACCACAGCTGGCCTTTGGGGCTACAATATTGGAGACACCGTTCGTTTTGTATCTACTAGCCCTTATCGATTGGTGGTTACGGGGCGTGTAAAACACTTTATCTCAGCATTTGGAGAACATGTAATAGGGAAAGAGGTTGAAACAGCCATGAAACAAGCCACAGCAGGCACAAATATTCGCATCAATGAATTTACGGTTGCTCCTCAGGTTGCACCAAAAGAAGGGCTGCCCTATCATGAATGGTTAGTCGAATTTGACGATGCACCCGAAGACTTCTCGGCCTTCACCAAAAAATTGGACGCCGCCATGGAGGAGCAAAACATTTATTACAAAGACCTTATTCAGGGGAATGTTTTACGCCAATTGGTCGTAACCCCCGTGATACGAAATGGGTTTCAGGCGTACATGAAATCAATTGGAAAACTCGGAGGACAAAACAAGGTCCCTCGTTTATCGAATGACCGTAAAATTGCGGATGCCTTAATTAACCTAAACGCAAATGGAAAGTAATAGGGTCCTAATTACGGGAGGTCTTGGCTTTATTGGTGCGCATTTTGTCCATCATATGCGAAAGCTGCAACCAGAAAGTCATTTAGTCGTACTAGACAAAAACACCTATGCTGCAGATATCAGCCGAATTCAATCGCTGATAAACACACAAAACTTCACCTATGTTGAGGGAGACATCGCTAATCAAGCCGTGGTCAACAGCGTCTTTGAAAAACATCAACCTCAGCAAGTTATTCATTTTGCTGCAGAATCCCATGTAGATAATTCAATCGCTGGGCCCAAACTTTTTTTAACCACCAATGTAGAAGGGACGTTTAATTTATTGGAAGCAGCTCGAAACACATGGTTGAAAGAGGCTCATAAGTTGAACGAAGGCTTTAAAAAAGCCCGTTTTTATCATATTTCAACAGATGAGGTTTTTGGCTCCTTAGGAAAAGAAGGGTCTTTCAATGAGAATACGAACTATGCTCCAAACAGCCCCTACAGCGCCTCAAAAGCTGCAGCCGATCATTGGGTAAGAAGTTATTTTCACACCTATGGATTACCGATCCTATCCTCCCATTGTTCCAACAATTACGGACCCCATCAAAACGATGAAAAGCTCATCCCAACAATTATTCGAACGGCGCTTACTGGACAGCCAATACCGATTTATGGCAACGGCTTAAACGTTCGTGATTGGCTTTATGTGGAAGATCACTGTACTGCGATTGCCAAGGTATTAACCCATGGAATACCTGGAGATGTTTTTTGTATTGGGGGAAATGCGGAACGCACCAATCTAGAGATTTGTACGTACATCCTAGAGCAATTAGACAAGCTTCACCCCAAAGTAGACGGAGCTTCATATGCCGAGCAGATTAGGTTTGTGGAGGATCGATTAGGACATGATTTTCGTTATGCAATTGACGCCACGAAGATTAAAAAAGAATTGGGTTGGGAACCTCAGCACTCTTTTGATGCTGGGCTGAAAAAAACCATCCAACATTATCTCCTTAAATACAAGAATCTATCTTAACTTAAGGGCATGAAAGGAATTGTTTTAGCCGGTGGTAATGGTACACGCTTGCATCCGCTCACGCTCTCGGTGAGCAAGCAGCTCATGCCAATTTACGACAAACCCATGATTTACTATCCTTTGAGTACGCTCATTGCAGCTGGAATTCATGAGATCTTGATCATTTCTACCCCAAAAGACCTTCCGCTTTTTGAGCGCCTTTTAGGCGATGGATCACATTGGGGATGTGTGTTTTCATATGCCGAACAAAACGAGCCAAAAGGCTTAGCAGAGGCGTTTATTATTGGAGAAAGCTTCATAGGAAGTTCTTCGGTAGCCCTGGTTTTGGGGGACAACCTTTTCCATGGCGGAAAATTGGCTCAACAACTGGCTGGCCTAAACAAAATGGATGGAGGGCATATTTTTGCCTATCAAGTCAAAGACCCTACTCGTTATGGCGTAGTTGAGTTTGACGCAAACAACCGCATCATTAGTTTAGAAGAAAAACCCAATAATCCAAAGTCTTCTTATGCTGTTCCGGGGATTTATTTCTACGACAACACTGTTGTCCAAAAAGCGAGAGCCCTTCAACCTTCCGACAGAGGTGAATTGGAGATTACGGACATCAATAAACGTTATTTAGCTGAGCAAAAACTTCACCTAAGTCCTTTAGAAACGGGCTCTGCATGGCTCGACACCGGAACCATCGAATCGTTAATGGAGGCCAGTCAATACGTTCAAACGCTTCAGTCTAGGCAGGGTGTTTTGGTTGGTTCACCTGAGGTGGCAGCCTATACGAGTAATGCAATTTCATTGGAACAATTGTTGGCATTGGCGGATAAGCTGTCTCATACGCCCTACGGTGAAGCCATTAAATCTTTAACGAAGTAATGATTTTTCATGAAACTCATTTAGCGGGATGCTGGATTATTGAACCAAAAATTCATGTTGACGAGCGTGGTTCTTTTCATGAGGCATTCAAGAAAAATCTTTTTGAAGAAACGGTTGGAAGGGTTGATTTTATCCAAGAAAACGAAGCAAGCTCTCCCTACGGAGCTATTCGTGGAATGCATTTTCAGGAGGGGGAATACGCACAGGCAAAACTGCTGAGGGTTTGTCATGGAAGAATTTTGGACGTTGTTATCGATTTACGCCCCCAATCACCCACCTACCGACAAAAGCATGAAGTGGAATTATCCGATCAAAACAAAAAACAACTCTTTGTTCCAAAGGGTTTTGCGCATGGCTACGCCGTCTTATCTGAAACAGCAACGGTTGTGTATAAAATTGATGCCCCCTATCGACCTGAGTGCGAGAAAGGGATATCCCCTGTTGATCCCTTTTTTGCCATTGACTGGAAAATTGAACAAGGAAAGCAACTCATCAACGCACGCGACAGCGCGTGGCCATTAATTCAGTAAATATGGTTAAAACCATCCTTGTTACCGGTTCAGAGGGTCAGCTTGGAAAAAGCCTTCGCATTCTGGCGACCAAAAAGGAACAAATCCGTTGGGTCTTTTGTTCGCGTGAGGAGCTTGACATTACCAAAGCGGAAAGCATTGAAAACGCATTTAAAAAGTACCATCCAACCCATTGTATTAACTGTGCTGCTTTTACGAATGTACGCTTAGCAGAAGCGGAACCCAAATTAGCGGAGGCCATCAATACTCATGGGGTAGGAAAACTCATCAGTGTGTGTAATCAGTTCAAGGCGACTTTAGTTCACCTCTCTACGGACTATGTGTTTGATGGTCAAAAAACGACTCCTTATACAGAAGAAGATTTAGTAAACCCACTAAATGCATATGGAAAAACAAAGGCGGCAGGCGAGAACTTGGTTTTGACACAAGGGAGAAAGGCCTATGTTGTGAGAACGTCATGGCTCTATGCCAAAGAACACGGACAAAACTTTTATCGTTCAATCCTTGATAAAGCCAGGGCAGGAGAGGTCCTTGAGGTTGTCAATGATCAAACAGGAACACCAACCTCGACAACAGCATTAGCAAACTATTTATACCGACTAATTCAGCAGGGACCTCCTTACGGGATTTATCACTTTGCTGAAAGTAAGATTCAAACATGGTATTCCTTTGCTAAAGACATTCTTGCTGCGCATAAACTAATGACAGAACTAAGACCTATAAGCTCACCGAAAGAGAAACTTATTCGGCCTTCGTACAGCCCACTTGTTTCTATTAAACCTCTAGAGAATGACCTATAGTGTAATTATCCCTGCACACAACGAAGCGGTTTTTTTACCGGGCCTCTTGGAGAGTTTGTGTGCGCAAGACCATTTGCCAGTTGAGGTGATATTGGTAAATGACAATTCTATTGATGGGACAGAGGAAATCATGCGTAAGTTTAGCAAGAGGCATTCCTTTATTCGCTATGTTAACCGGGTTTCTTCTGCAAATCATCAACCGGGATCGAAAGTTATTCGTGCTTTTGAACAAGGGTTAGATGCGTTGACAGTTCCTTACAATGTACTGGTAAAATTGGATGCAGATTTGCTTCTACCTCCTAACTATTTCTCAATCCTGCTTGAGCTATTCAAAGAGGAAAGGGTTGGAATAGCGGGTGGGTTTTGTGTAGAGCAAAACAAGCAAGGCCAATGGGAGCTTAATCACCCTATGGGCAAAGACCATGTCCGGGGAGCATTTAAGGCCTACCACAGCGATTGCTTTGTGGCCATTGGAGGATTGCGTCCCTACATGGGCTGGGACACTGTCGACGAGCTTTTGGCGCGCTTTCACGGCTTCACCGTTCGCACCCAAGAAGAGCTGTTTGTAAAACATCTTCGGCCGTTGGGGAAAGGCTATTCGAAGAGTAGTGCTATTGTTCAAGGAAAAGCATTTTATCAAATGCGCTATGGACTTGCTTTAAGTTTTCTCGCTGCTCTTAAAAGTGCATTAAAGAAACGTTCATTGGCTTGGTTTGTGGGTGTTAATAGGGGAATAGTTGCCGCCTATTTTTCACAAGCAGAATTTATGGTTACTAAGGAAGAAGGACGTTTTATTCGTCGATACCGATGGGCGCAAATTGGTTTAGTCAGCAAAAGCAGTTAAAAAAGCAAGTTGCTATTGGCAAGGATGCTTATCTTTGCCCTGAAAATTACACCCATGAATATACTCATTATTGGCGCAGGTGGACGAGAACACACCTTCGCATGGAAATTGGCGCAAAGCCCAAAATGCAACCGACTATTTGTTGCCCCAGGAAATGCGGGAACAGCACAAATAGCCACCAATCTTGCAATTGGGGTCAATGACTTTCAAGGCATTAAAACTGCCGTTGTTGAGAACGACATTGAATTGGTTGTTGTAGGCCCCGAAGACCCATTGGTCAACGGAATTCACGATTTCTTTTTAAACGATGAAGCGTTAAAATCTGTCATGGTAATTGGACCACGCGAGCAAGCCGCTCAATTGGAAGGAAGTAAAGAGTTTGCCAAAGAATTCATGAAAGCAAACAACATCCCTACGGCTCAATACGCAAGCTTTACAGCTGATACGTTGGAAGAAGGGATTTCCTTTTTAAGCCAGATGAAGGCACCCTATGTTTTAAAAGCAGATGGACTTGCTGCAGGGAAAGGGGTTCTAATCATAGATGATTTGACAGAAGCCCAAGCACAATTAAAAGAAATGTTGGTTGACGAAAAATTTGGTGCTGCCTCCAAGACAGTTGTCATAGAAGAATTTTTAGACGGTATAGAACTTTCATGTTTTGTGTTAACTGACGGAAAAGATTTTGTCACCTTCCCAATGGCAAAAGACTACAAGCGTATTGGAGAGGGAGACACAGGGCTCAATACTGGTGGAATGGGCGCCATTTCTCCCGTCCCTTTTGTAACACCAGCATTTGAACAAAAAATACACGAACGTATTGTTTTGCCGACGATTGAAGGATTTGAAAAAGGGAACTTGCCATTTCAAGGCTTTGTGTTTATTGGCCTCATTAAAGTTGGTGATGATCCATTTGTAATCGAGTATAATGTGCGCATGGGTGACCCTGAAACAGAAGTTGTTTTACCCTTGATAAAAAACGATTTTGTAGAGCTGTTAACGGCAACAGCAAAAGGAGAGTTAAGCACACAAACAATCGATATAGATCAGCGCACCGCAACAACGGTCATGTTGGTTTCTGGGGGCTACCCCGAAGCCTATGCGAAAGGAAAAGAAATGCAAGGCCTTACAATAGAAACAAACAGTATTTTATTTCACGCAGGAACGCAACTTAAAGAAGATAAAGTGATTACTTCCGGAGGAAGAGTGATGGCGGTAACCTCTCTTGGGAGCGATTTTAAAGAGGGCTTAAGGCAGTCCTATGCAACTATAGAAAAAATCTCTTTTGAAGGAATGGACTACCGTAAAGACTTAGGCTTCGATTTATAAGAAAGAGTGAGCAGAAGTGTCTTTGTTCTCTTCTCCTTTGTCATTGAAGATTTTCAATTGATTTATCCAGTAAACCAAAGCGGTAAATCCAACGGCAATAAACAGGAAGTTAACACCATTGGCCAGCCACCAGTTATCTAACTCAAGGGAAGTCAAAAATTGGTGTGGGAGAAAAAGAACCTCTTCAAATAACCATGCAATTGCTTCTAAAAAATCTTTCATTGTGAACGTAGTTTTTATTTACCTTGCAAAAGTAGGAAAAAACTTAGCAGCAGTGAAGCCGCGAAACCCTAAATTTTAAAGAAGAAGGACAACACCAAAACAGTCAACCATGATTCACTTTTTTTTTAATAAGTCAATGTTTTCTAGCTATTTGCTAAGTGTTTTGATGGTCATTGCTTCGGTTTATTTTCATTTTCGAAACGAAACGATCATTCAAGGATTGTTTTTTAACGAAAAAAACGCAACAGCGTTGTTGCTGATTATATGTTTACTCACGGTAGATTGGTCGGTAAAGAAATATTACTGGGCCGATAAATCGAGCTATCACCTACTTGTTTTTTCTTTAGGAATTTTTGCCTTACCCGTTCAAGGAATCGATAACTGGATGCTTTTTTACGCCTTCTTTTTTTGGACAGCATTTATTCACCTGTTGGCGAGATCTTCACAGGGACAAGAAACGAAAAGCACCTTTAACGCTAGTTTTTTTCTGTGTTTTGGCAGTCTTTTCTTTCCAGAAGGCATTCTTTTATTTCCTTTTATTTGGCTCGTTTTGCTTATTCACGGGCTTTTAAATGCGCGCTTGTTTTTAATTTCTCTATTGCCTTTTGTTAGCCTTTATTTATTGGGTGTTATTTTTGATATTCTTTTTCCTTCCATCTCTTTTTTTCAAGAAATTTCTTTTAATCGTATTGCCATTGATTGGAGTAGTTTTGGCTCTTTTCGTCAAAACATTTGGTGGCTATTACTTCTAGGAGTTTTTATTGTTTCACTAATGAAGCACTATGTTACTCTAGGCGCTAAAAGTGCAAATTTTGGTGCAGGAATTTTCAGCCTATCCTTATTGGGCTTTTTAAGCATTGTTCTTGCCTTGTTGTTCCAGTCAGTTTCGGTTGTCCTATGGGTGTTGTTTATAATGACACTCTCAAGCGTCAGTGGGCGATTTTTTGAGGAAATCAAGCACACGTGGTTACGGGAAGGGCTTTTCTTCTTTATTACAGTCTTACTTTTTGTAGGAAAAACAGGAATTCTCTTTTGAGAAGAAGAAAGACACCTCTCCTCTAGGGACAATACACCCAATAAGAACCCATTAAAACGCCAAGGATTTAAACGATCAGTTACACATCGTCATAATCTACACACAGTGTAGCAGATGTTGGAATAGCCTGACAGGTTAAAACCAAGCCTTCGGCAACCTCATCGTCGGTTAAGATTTGATTGTTTTCCATGGAAGCACTTCCTTCAGTTACTTTGGCGATACAACTACAACACACTCCTCCTTGACAAGAATAAGGAACATCTATTTTTTGCTGAAGGGCGGCATCGAGTATGGTCTTATCGGATGTTGTTTCAACCGTATGAGTTGCATCATCTGCTGTAATGGTTAGCTGTACAGCGCCAGAAGCGGCGGCAGAAGGAACGTTTACTGCTGAAGCACTAGAAGTAAATAACTCAAAATGAATTTTGTCCACGGCGATTTCTTTTTCCACCAAGGTTTCTTTTACCAAATGAATCATGGCTTCTGGACCACAGAGATAAGCAGCTGTTGGGGCTGTTTCCCCTTGGTTTAAGGCATAAAGAACGGTGGAGGCATCAATGCGTCCAAAGAGTGCGTTTGCTTCATTGCTCTGGGAATAAATCCAATGGATAGAGAGGCGATCAGGGTAGGCGGTTGCTAAGGCTTCTAAGTCCGACTTGAACATACTCTCTTCTGGAGACTTGTTCCCATAAACTAATTGAACACTGGTGTTTTTCGTTTCCTCAAGGGCAGATTTTAGAATGGAAAAAAGCGGGGTTATTCCACTTCCGGCAGCAAAAAGGAGAAGGTGTTGCTGTTTATCGCTGGGCAAAAACACAAAGCGACCCTCAGGAGGGGCAACTTGCAATTTATCACCGGCCTTGAGCACATCGTTTGCATAAGTAGAGAATTTTCCCCCTTCAATTTTTTTGATCCCAACAATCGCTTTGTTTTGATGCGGAGCAGATGAGAGGGAATAGGATCGGCGAATAGCTTCACCATTTATCGAAGCTTCAAGACTCAAATATTGTCCAGCCGAATAGGCAAATTCTTTCTTTAAATCTTCAGGAATCGTCAATGAAATGGCGACAGAAGAAGGGGTTAGACGTTCAATATCCGCTACAATTAGGCTATGGTATGCACTCATTCTTTTTTCTGTAAAAATAAGGAATCACCTTATATTCTCGTCAATTGTAACTATTTTTATGTTTTGGCGTCAAATACTTAGCCAACTTAGATTTTATGAATTTGTTTTCGTTACAGTGGAAAGAATCCTTTCGTGCCCCACAATGGGAGGCGAAAGCGACGATCAAGATTTTAATAGGGGTCGTTTCACTGTATTTCATTGGATCTTTTCTTTTTCTCGGAAGCGTTGTTTACCCGGCACTAAATAAAACCGTTTTGGAGCGGGAACCACTTGAAGTATTTAACAGCGTGCTACTGCTTTTCTTTTTTGCAGAGCTGATCATTCGATTCTTTTTTCAGCAGCTCCCCGTGACAAACATTCAATCCCTGATTTTATTACCTTTTAAAAAAAGGCAAATTGTCAATCATGTGATGTTGAGGTCAGTGTTTTCTCCCTTCAACCTTGTGCCATTCATCATTTATTTACCCTTTGCAATTTCCATGTATCGTGATGATTATTTGGAAACACAAGCCTTAGCTTGGTGGCTTGCATTATTGATGACCACCTTAAGCCTGAATTTTTTATTGTACATTATTAATAAGAACAACACCTATTTTGTTGCCTTAGTGCTACTACTTCTGGGGACTATAGCCCTGGATGTTTATGCAGAAACTGATTTGGGTAAAATGGTAGGCATTCCTTTTGACGCTGTGGTTAACAAACCAGAATATTTAGTTGGTTTTCTACTACTGCTTTGCGGGATGTATGCAGTATTATTCTTTTTCTTAAAAAAGAGCTTCTATTTGGATGCTGGTTTGGGAAAAAAACGTACCCGTGTTAGCGGAGGGGAATATACTATACTCAACTTCTTGGGTGATGACGCACTAATTTTAAGGAACGATTTACGCATGATTGTACGTAATGCCCGACCACGTCAAATTGCGTTAATGTCTTTTCTTTTTCTGTTTTATGGGCTGGTGTTTTTTACCCAGGACATTTATCGTGACATGGAATATGTCATGGTTTTTGCCGGTATTTTTGTGACTGGAGGCTTCACCATGACCTTTGGGAATTATGTCCCTGCATGGGATAGTAGTTATTATAAACTCTTGATGACACAAAACATTTCTTACAAAAAATATTTGTTGTCAAAATGGAACTTAATGGCTTTTGTAACAGCCGTTTCTGCACTTTTGGCAATTCCGTATGTGTATTTTGGGTGGGATATTCTTGCCATTGTTATCGCGGGAGCGTTTTTCAATATTGGCCTCAATACGTGGGTTACTCTTTTTGGTGGCTTGCTCAACAAAACCCCAATGAAATTAAACGTCAAAGCCAAGGCCTTCGAAAACACACAAGGATTTTCCATGACACAGTTCGTTTTAATCATTCCAAAAATGGTACTCCCGGTGTTGTTATACTGGCTTCCTAGTTTCTTTATCTCTCCTACAGCAGGGTTTATTTCCTTAGCAGGATCTGGAATTGTGGCCATTATTTTAAGAGATAAAATTGCGAATTGGGTCACAGAATTGTACAAGAAACAGAAGCACGAAACCATTGAAGCATTTAATAAATAAGAGATGATACAGTTAGAAAACCTATCCAAGAAATATGAAGAAGTAACTGTTTTAGAAGTGGCTTCACTCAGCATCAGTAAAGGAGAGCACTTTGGCTTAGTAGGGAACAATGGCGCCGGAAAAACTACTCTTTTCAGCCTTTTGTTGGATTTGATTCGCCCAAGTTCAGGAAAAGTCAGCATTAACAAAATAGAAGTAGCAATAAGCGAAGCCTGGAAAAAAGACACTGCAGCCTTTATTGATGATGCTTTTTTAATCGACTACCTTACACCAGAAGAGTATTTTGCCTTTGTCGCTCAGTTACGTAAGGTTTCAACAACGGAGCTTGATGTTTTTTTAGCTCAATTTGAAGAATTTTTTAATGGAGAAGTTTTGGCGCAAAAGAAATATATCCGAGACTTTTCAAAAGGAAACCAAAAAAAGGTTGGTTTAGCCGCTGCCTTCATAGGGAAGCCAGAGGTGGTGATTTTAGACGAACCTTTTGCGAATCTTGACCCTTCCTCCCAAATTCGATTGAAAAAATTCTTGACCAACGACCAAAATACAGATTGTACGCTTCTGATCTCTTCCCACGATTTAAATCATGTGACAGACGTCTGTGATCGAATTGTTCTTTTAGAGAAAGGGTCAATAATAAAAGACACGCCCAAGAGTCCAGAAACCTTGAAAGAGCTGGAGGCGTATTTTTCAGCACAATAACATACTAAAACGGGCTTTTTTCAGTTATTACATAAACGCTTTTTTTGAATCGAAAACCGGCCTCTATTGTACTTCCATTTTTATGGGTTTTTGTTTTTGGGTGCTCTACCCAAAAAAACAATTTCCTCAACCGAGAGTACCATGCATTGAACACCAAATTTAATGTGGTTTTTAACGGCAAAGAAGCGCTTTCCATTGGGAAAGCAATTTTGTATCAAAACCTTGAAGATGACTTTCTCAATGTTCTTCCCGTAGAACCCATTCTTTTGGCCGGAGAAGATCAGGACAACAGTGCAAGTATCCCCAGTTTTTCAGTTGCTGAAGAGAAAGCAGTTAAGGCCATTCAAAAGCATTCCATGAATATTGAAGGAGAGCAACGCAACCGACAAATTCAGGAAGCCTATTTGCTTTTGGGAAAAGCGCGCTATTACGATCGTAGGTTTTTACCAGCGCTAGAAGCATTTAATTTTCTATTGGAAGCATATGAAGATAGAGCGGCTTATTTGGAAGGAAAACTTTGGCGTGAAAAAACCAATCTACGGTTAGAGAACGACGCACTAGCGGTAAAAAACTTAACCCTTCTAGCAAATCAAATTCCGTTTGGCAACAAGCTCTATGCGCCATACAATGCTACAGTTGCCCAGGGCTATATTAATTTAAAAGAAGAAGATTCTGCCCGAGTTTACATTACTCGTGCGGCCTTGGCAGAAAAAAAGAAAGTAAATAAAGCCCGTTATCGCTACATAGAAGCACAATTGTTAGAACGAGCAAACCTTCTGGATAGCGCTCAGAGGGCCTATCAATCCATCGTAAATTGGAATAGAAAAGCACCCAGAATTTTTTGGATGCAAGCCAAGCTGCAAGCTATTCGGTTAAGAGCAGTAATCGATTCTGTTAGCCCCTTGCCCACCCTAGAGCGCTTGAGCAAGCTGTTTGAAAACCAACCCTATTTACACCTAATACATCAACAAGAAGCGCGTTACCTTTTGTCGCAAGGAAAAGACAGTCTTGCATTAACCTACTATTCAAAGTCTTTAAAAAGCAATTATATTGATCCTCCAACACGTCGCGCGAACTATCGCGAACTTGCAGACTACAATTTCACTAAAGGCGAATATGTTAAAACAGGAGCTTATTTGGACAGCCTCATAAGTCAAATTCCTGAGGAAGGCCGCTTCAAAAAAACAGTCGAACGTGAACGCGGAGGCTTAGATGATGTGATTACACTCGAGAAAATCATTCAGTCTACCGACAGTGTTTTGCACCTAGCGAGCATGAGCAAAGAAGAGCAGCGTAGTTTTTTTCAAACCGAGATTGATCGTAAAAGAGCAAAAGAGTTGGCCGCTGTTGTCCAAGAAAAAAAAGGGATTTTAAACTTTGGCGGAAACGCATCCAACAACTATTATTTTTATAACGAACGCCTTTTGGTTGGTGGGAAACAAGCCTTTTTATCGACCTGGGGCAATCGCCCAAATACAGATAGCTGGAATCGTTTAGGAACGGCTCAGCTACTCAGTCAAGCAGCAAATAACCAAATCCAAAGAGAAGAAACAGAAGAAGGCTTTTTTGTTGAAACCGCAGACTTTTTTATGGAGCAAGTGCCTACGAACGTATATTTACTTGACAGCCTAGATTTATCTCGAAAGCAAGCCTATTTAGATGTAGGAATTATTTACAAAGAAAAGTTTGCGAATAGATCTTTAGCATTAAACCGATTAGAGAAAGTTTTGCAATTATCCCCTACAGAACAACAAGAAGAAAGCGCGCTCTATCATTGTTTCAAACTGGAAGAAAATGAAAACCCGACACAAGCCAAGAAGTACAAAGAAAGGTTAATGTCCCAATTTCCCGAATCTGCATTCACGAAAATTTTGGTTGATCCAGAAAATTCCTCTTTGGCCGAAAACCAAACACCCTCAACGATCTATGCGCAACTATATGAAGCATTTAACGAGCAAGATTTTGAACGAGTAATAAATGAAGGAGAAAAACTTAAAATCTTTGTTGTTGGGACACCTCTAGTCACAAAAGTTGCCCTCTTGCAAGCCAATGCAAAGGGTAGATTGTTTGGGGAACAAAAATACAAAGAGGAGCTTAAAGCGTTTATCAAACGCTACCCGAATGCAGATGAGGCGGATGCAGTTAAAACAATCCTTTCAAGAATTCAAAAAGAAGTAAAGGCTAAGCCCAAACGACCTTCACTGAAACGTTATAAATGGATTTTTTCTTTCGACAAAGCAGAAGAAAACCAAGCCATTGTCCAGCGTATGAAAAAGGCTCTAAAGAATGATGCTAATCATCATTGGAAAATATCGTTGGACGTGTACGATAAAACTACTGATTTTATCGTTGTGCATACTCAAAACCAATATCCAGATCAAAAGGTTTATTTAAAATTATGGGAAGAAATTGCGGGTTTTGAAAGGAAAACAAATAACTTTGTACTTTTATCTGGTCAATACGAAGAAACACAACGACTTAAAAGCTGGCAACCCAATCAATAAAAAACCTTACAATGAAAAATAACGAAACCAACGGACAACCGAATAGAATTGAAAAAAGCACCGTAATCAAAGGGGACATTACGTCCGAAGCCGATTTTAGAATTGATGGCACTTTAGAAGGAACAATCGTAACCTCAGGAAAAGTGGTTATCGGGAAAGACGGTTTAATCAAAGGGGCGGTAAGCTGCACCTATGCTGATGTTGAAGGTAAATTCACCGGAAAAATTGATGTAAAGGAAAGCCTTACACTCAAGTCTACTTCTATAGTCGAAGGAGACGTTGTCATTGGAAAATTAATCGTTGAATCAGGCGCAACTCTAAACGCAAACTGTTCAATGAAATCAGCTGCAGATGTCAAATCAATTGCTGGGAAACGTGAAAAAACGGCCTAATACCTGGTTGATTTTTTCGTCACTAGCCATCCAAATTGGCGTATTAATGTATGCTGCTGTTTTTTTAGGCCAATATTTTGATCAAAAATCAGCAAACACAAAACCATGGCACACGCTTCTCTTTTGTGTCATTGGCCTAGGCATTGTAATTCATCGTATCATCCAACAAACAAAGAAATTATAGGACCAAATTTTCGTACAATTTATCTCCCATTTACAGCACTATTTGTGTTGATAGCGGCATTACATGCAGCGCTATTGCTTTTTCTAGAATACGGTTTTACCGAAGCTTTTTTTGTTGAGGTTTATTTGGGGAATTTTGTGATTAGTCTTCTTTTTTTATGGGGTTTATTGGCTGCATTTAGTCGCTATAGCCATTACGTCGCTTGGCTATATATACTAGCAAGTGGGCTTAAGTTTGCGTTGTTTTTTTTGCTTTTGTGGCCACTTTTCAAACAGGATGGAGCGGTCAGTGTTTTAGAAAAAACAAGCTTTTTAATTCCCTATTTTACAGGCTTGTTTTTGGAAACAGGAATCTTAATTTCCAAATTGAATAAAATATAAGCCCGAACTGTTTCCCCTTTTCGTTTAAAGCACTACATTTGCACACGAATTTTAGTTCGAAATGAAGAGGAAATCTACTATTTTAAATTACGCTAAAAAGAGTGTTGCTATGCTTGCCCTTCTCTGCTCAAGCTTTGCCTTGGCAGAAACAAAAGATGGAGCCAAAGACGGGGACCTCAAAACCGAAATCAAAGAATACATTGCACATCACTTGCAAGACTCCTATGATTTCAGCTTGTTTTCTTACACCAATGACCAAGGTGAACACGTTTACATAGGCCTTCCTTTGCCCGTTATTTTATGGGACAATGGATTGAAACTTTTTTCTTCTTCTAAATTTCATCACGGAGAAACCGTGGCGAATGTAGACGGAAATTACTACGCACTTTACCACAACAAGATTTATAAGACAGATGCAGCTGGAACCATCAATTACGATGAAGACCACCATGCAACAAACAGCAAACCCCTTGACCTTTCGATGACCAAAAGTGTTGTAAGCATGTTGTTGGTGTTTGCAATCATGTTCTTTCTTTTCAAGAATCTTGCAGAGTCTTATGCTAAAAACGGCGGAATCGCTTCAGGAGTTGGTCGTTTTTTCGAGCCAATTGTTCTGTATGTTAGAGATGACATTGCTCGTCCGAACATCGGTGAAAAGAAATACAAGAAGTACATGAGCTATTTGTTGACCATCTTTTTCTTCATTTGGTTTTTAAACATTTTAGGATTAACACCACTAGGGGTAAATGTTACAGGAAACATAGCCGTTACTTTTGGTTTGGCCTTATTGACCTTCCTGATCACAAACCTTACAGGAACCAAAGACTACTGGTTACATATCTTTGACCCATTAGGAAGCACCATGGCTTGGTATGCAAAAGTTCCATTGTACATTATCCTAATCCCCATTGAAGTTCTCGGGATTTTTGTTAAACCTTTTTCGCTCTTAATTCGATTGTATGCTAACATGCAGGCAGGTCACATTGTATTGATGAGCTTAATTGGATTGATGTTTATTTTTAAAAGTTGGTTGGGAAGTCCGTTGTCATTTGGGCTTGCTTTTGCCATTTCATTGATAGAAATTTTAGTTGCCTTGTTACAGGCATATATATTTACGATGCTTTCTGCTTTATATTTTGGCTTTGCAGCCGAAGAGCACGAGCATCATTAACCGAACACTACTCAATTGAGTATTGAAAATGATTGTTTAATTTAAATTACACACTATGGAAATTCCAGTAATGGTAGGAGCAGGTATAATTGTAATTGGTGTTGGAATGGGGATCGGCCGTATCGGTGGATCTGCTATGGACGCAATTGCACGTCAGCCTGAAGCTTACGGAAAAATTCAAACAGCTATGTTGATCGCAGCTGCTTTGATTGAAGGAATTGGTTTCGCTGCTTTATTCGCAGTATAAGCTAAATCATTTTAAATAAAGCTGCACGCGGTTGGCGGCAGCTTTATTTTTCTTAATTGAACATTTAACTGATATGGAAAAATTAATAGAAGAATTTTCGTTTGGCCTTTTTATTTGGCAGACACTTATCTTTTTAGGCCTTCTTTTGATGTTGGCAAAATATGCTTGGAAACCTATCCTTTCAGCCGTTGAAGAGCGTGAAAACACCATCAAAGATTCCTTAGAAGCTGCGGACAAAGCCAAAGCTGACATGGAAGCTATTCAAGCCGACAACAAGAGAATCTTAAAAGAGGCGCGTGCAGAACGTGATGCTTTGTTGGCAGAAGCCAAAAAAGCGAGTACACAAATGATCAACGACGCTAAAGATGCCGCTAAAACGGAAGCAGACAAAGTTGCTGCAGCCGCACAAGAAGCTATTTTGCAAGAAAAAAATGCTGCTATTAACGACATTAAAAATCAAGTGGCCAGCCTTTCAATCGACATTGCACAAAAAGTAGTTCAGGGTGAATTAGCCGATCAGAAGAAACAAGAACAACTGGTAGAAAAACTAGTCAAAGCGATAGAGATTAACTAAACGATGAGAAATACTCGAGCAGCATTACGTTATGCAAAAGCAGCACTTAGCATTTCTTTAGAACAAAAGAATGAAGCTACGTTGGCGCAAGACATGGAACAAGTCGTTTCCGTTTTTGCAGAAAACCCTGCTTTAGGTCAGTTCTTGGAAAACCCTGTTGTGGCCAACAGTGTTAAGCAGGAAACCTTGCAAAAAGCTTTTGCCTCTCTCAGTCCACTATCAAATCAAGTCATTGAGTTGCTCTCGACCAATAATCGTATCGATTTATTGGATCAAGTAGCGCTCGCATACTTAGATTTATTAAAAAAGCACCAAGGAAAGGAAACAGCAACGGTAACAACTGCTGTAGCACTAACTCCTGCCTTGGAAAAAACAATTTTAGCGAAAGCAAGTCAATTGTCTTCAGCGGAAATTAGTTTACACAATATCATTGACCCAACCATTATCGGTGGTTTTATATTGCGTATTGGCGACTTGCAATACAACGCAAGCGTTGCCCACCAATTGGATCAATTGAAAAGAGAATTTACACAAACGAATTATAGCGCATAAAGAAAAAACTATGGCAGCAATTAAACCCGCTGAAGTTTCAGCAATCTTGAAAAACCAACTAGCAGGAACCGACACTTCATCTTCCTTGGACGAAGTAGGAACTGTATTGGAAGTAGGAGACGGAATCGCCCGTGTGTATGGATTATCCAACGCACAATATGGTGAATTGGTTCGTTTTGACTCTGGCCTTGAGGGCATGGTCTTAAACCTAGAAGAAGATAATGTTGGGGTGGTACTTTTAGGACCGTCAAAAGGAATTATCGAAGGCGATACGGTAAAGCGTACTAATACAATTGCTTCCATCAATGTTGGGGAAGGAATTGTTGGACGTGTTGTAGACACCTTAGGAAATACAATTGATGGAAAAGGTCCGATTGAAGGCGAAGTTTTTGAAATGCCTTTAGAGCGTAAAGCTCCAGGAGTAATTTACCGCCAACCCGTAAACGAACCGATGCAAACTGGAATTAAGTCTATTGACGCCATGATTCCTGTGGGTAGAGGACAACGTGAGTTGGTTATTGGTGACCGTCAAACAGGAAAAACAACCGTTTGTATTGACACCATCCTTAACCAAAAAGAATTTTACGATGCAGGTGAGCCTGTATATTGTATCTATGTGGCCATTGGACAGAAAGCGTCTACGGTTGCAGGAATAGCAAAAGTATTGGAAGACAAAGGAGCACTAGCCTATACAACCATTGTTGCGGCAAACGCATCTGATCCAGCACCGATGCAGGTATATGCACCGATGGCAGGAGCTGCAATTGGTGAGTACTTCAGAGATACAGGTCGTCCGGCCTTAATTATCTATGATGATTTGTCTAAACAAGCTGTTGCATACCGTGAAGTATCATTACTATTACGTCGCCCACCGGGACGTGAAGCATATCCTGGAGATGTATTTTACTTACACTCCCGTTTATTGGAGCGTGCAGCGAAAGTTATTGCTGACGATACCATCGCTAAAGGAATGAACGATTTACCAGCGTCCCTAAAAGACAAGGTAAAAGGAGGTGGATCACTGACCGCACTTCCAATCATTGAAACACAAGCAGGAGACGTATCAGCTTATATTCCAACGAACGTAATTTCGATTACCGATGGACAAATCTTCTTGGAGTCTGATTTATTCAACTCAGGAGTTCGACCAGCAATTAACGTAGGTATTTCGGTATCACGTGTAGGAGGATCGGCTCAGATTAAATCCATGAAAAAGGTTTCCGGAACATTGAAACTAGACCAAGCACAATTCCGCGAATTGGAAGCTTTTGCTAAGTTCGGTTCTGATTTGGACGCAGCTACCCTAAACGTAATTGAAAAGGGACGCCGTAATGTTGAGATATTAAAGCAAGCACAAAACGATCCTTATACCGTAGAAGATCAAACAGCGATCATTTACGCAGGTTCTAAGAACTTATTGCGCAATGTTCCAGTAGATCAGGTTAAAGCCTTTGAAAAAGCCTTTATCGAAGAATTAAATGCCAAACACCGCGGTGTTTTAGACACCATCAAAGCAGGGAAATTAACTGATGAGGTGTTGGATACATTGAACGCTGTAGCCAAAAGCATTTCAGCACAATTTGAATAGACCGTTATGGCAAACTTAAAAGAAATACGGAATCGGATTGCATCGGTCTCATCGACCATGCAAATTACTTCGGCCATGAAAATGGTTTCGGCAGCAAAGCTCAAGAAAGCGCAAGATGCCATTACCGCCATGCGTCCGTATTCCGATAAGTTGACAGAATTGATCCAGAACCTTAGCGGTTCAATTGATGGTGATACGCCCAACCCCTACACCCAAGAGCGCCCAGTAAACAAGGTGCTTTTGGTCGTAATTACGTCTAACCGTGGTTTGTGTGGTGGGTTCAACTCAAGCATCATCAAAGCGGTTAATCACTATGTTGAGCAAAACAGTAACCAAGAGATTAGTCTAATTACATTGGGAAAAAAAGGGAATGATATTTTGTCAAAAAACAAAACAATCTCCCTGAACGATAACAGTATTTTTGATGAATTAACCTTTGCTAATACAAGTAAAATTGCTGAAGGTTTTATGAATGGCTTTGCCAACAAAGAATACGATAAGGTAGTGGTCATGTACAACCGTTTTAAAAATGCAGCTACACAGATTGTCACCACAGAAACCTTATTACCGATCGTGGCCGAAGCAAAAGAGAATGTAAACGCTTCAGTCGATTATATTTTTGAGCCTACCCAAGAAGAAATTGTAAATGAATTACTGCCAAAAAGCATCAAAATGCAGCTTTTTAAGGCATTACGCGACTCTTTTGCTAGCGAGCACGGCGCACGTATGACCGCCATGCACAAAGCAACGGATAACGCAACAGAATTGAGGGACCAATTAAAGTTAACCTACAACAAGGCCCGTCAAGCTGCTATCACCAACGAGATTTTAGAAATCGTAGGTGGTGCAGAAGCCCTGAATAACTAGTACTTTTTAGATTGCATTTGTAAAGCCCCTTTGAAAGAAGGGGCTTTTTTTATACTTGTTTTTAAAGGAAAGGTAGATTGTTGAGGCTCGTTAGCCCGATACAGTGCAAAGCTCGACTATTATCATTCAGGATTTTCCCTTTTTTTTACAGGAATAACGGAATCCAATTAAACATAAACTTCCAAACAACTTCCGTCTCCTTGAATGCGGAGCTGTTGAATGGCGGCAGGAATAAGTAAGCAGCCACCTAAAGGAAGGGCGTACTCTTTTTCGGCATAGTAAACACTTAGTGTTCCTTTGACACCGATGAGTACATGAAAGCAATCGTGGTTTTGGTAATTACGTTCCATAGCGCCGTTAATAGGAAGAAAAGAAGTCGTAAAAAAAGGAGTTTCGAGCACAGTATTGACCTGGTTGAGGTCTTTAGAATAGTTTGTTTTATGCTTTTTTTGGATAGAAAAATCAAGCGCATCAAGTGCTAGATCATTGTGTAATTCGCGTGTTTTTCCTGTTTTTGCATCCACGCGATTGTAATCATGTACACGATAGGTGATATCTGATGATTGCTGAATTTCAGCCAATAAGACGCCTCCGCCAATGGCATGAATTCTTCCTGCAGGAATATACACCACATCGCCAGCACTCACTTTTTCAGCATGTAATACCTCCTCTAGTCGATTTTCTTTCAATAATTGCTGATAGGCAGCTTGATTGATTACTTTTTTAAAGCCTAGGAGTAATTCGGCATTGGGTTCGGCATCCAAAACATACCACATTTCGTTTTTTCCAAACGAATTGTGTCGTTCTTTGGCTAGCGCATCATTGGGGTGAACCTGTACCGAAAGCGGAACTTTGGCATCGATAAATTTAATGAGTAAGGGGAAGCTGTTTCCAAAACGTTCTATCACGGCCTCACCCATTAGTTCTTTTGGAAAAGCAGTAATCATCTCTACGAGTGTTTTTCCTTTGTAAGGCCCAGTAGCGATTTCAGATTCAAGCTTTGGGACAGTAGAGATTTCCCACGACTCTCCTCTTTTTTCACCCACATACTCTTTCTTTAAAACAGAGGAAAATTTATCACCACCCCATAAGCGGTATTTAATTTGGGGGACAAATGAAAAAGGGTAAAGGGAAAGCATAGGGATAAAGATATTTAAAACCATTGAATGTAGCGAGAACCAATCCTTTTTATTCATAGAAACCTTTCACAGAACACAAAAGATGCCTAAATTAGGGTTACAATCATCATTTATGGAGTCTTTTAACCCTCTTAGTTTAATCCTTTGTTGTGGAGGCCTAATTTTTGTTATTGCGGGTTATATCCAACAAAAATTTCCACCAAAAAAAATCAATCACTTCTATGGTTATCGCACCCGAAAATCGATGCGTGACCAAGAAAGCTGGGACTTTGCCCAGGCCTATTCATCTCGCCAAATGCAAAAAATGGGGGCGGGGATTGTGCTTTTGGGAGGACTAGCTTGGTTAGCAGATATTCATTCCATTTGGGGCATTGGTATTGGCATAATAATTTTCGTATTGTGCCCGCTGTTGATGTTAGTCGAAATTGAACAAATGTTAAAAAAGCGCTTTCCAAAAAAGTAATTTAGCCGAACAAAACAGTTAATAACCCTCGGATATCTCACAAAGTAGCAGTACAGATGTTTCTTTACATTTTGTACTTTAGATAGATAAAAAAACACCATGATCCAGCTTCCCATTATCAACGAGAGCCCGTTTGATTTACCCACTTATGCAACCGTTTCCTCTGCAGGTCTAGACCTAAAAGCCGTGTTGGACGAACCCATTGTTCTGGGGCCTTTGGAGCGAAAAATCATTGGCACGGGCCTTAAAATTGCCTTGCCAGAAGGCTATGAAGCACAGGTTCGCCCTCGTTCTGGTCTGGCCGCCAAGCACGGGATTAGTGTGCTTAACGCCCCAGGAACGATTGATGCGGATTACAGAGGAGAAATTGGCGTAATTCTTGTTAATCTATCCAATGAAAAATTCACCATTCAGCCCGGAGAACGAATAGCTCAACTTGTTGTAGCACAATACACGCAGGTGAGTTGGCAGCCGACAACCAGCTTAGAAGAAACTGATCGCGGGGAAGGTGGTTTTGGGAGTACCGGAAAAAAATAAATGAAACGAAACACATGAAAATAATTGTTCCGATGGCGGGTCGCGGATCGCGCCTACGTCCACACACACTTACAGTTCCAAAACCCTTAGTTCCGGTTGCCGGGACGCCCATAGTGGAACAATTAATCAACGATATTGCCAAGCTGGTAAAACAGCCCATTACAGAGGTTGCATATGTCTTGGGTGACCCCGCTTTTTTCGGAGATGATGTTGTGAGTCACCTCAAGAGTGTTGCCCAAAAACTAGGCGCAAAAGCAAGTATTTACCGACAGTTGGAACCCTTAGGAACAGGCCATGCTATTATGTGTGCGGCGGATTCCTTGGACGGACCAGCAGTAATTGCCTATGCGGATACTTTAATACGCGCCGATTTTAAGATCGATCCGGTTGCTGATGCCCAAATTTGGGTAAAAAAAGTTGACAACCCTTCGGCCTATGGTGTAGTTCAACTAGATGCTTCAGGTGCCATTACAGAATTGGTTGAAAAGCCCACAGAATTTGTTTCTGACCTCGCA
The DNA here is from genome assembly GCA_022425945.1 of Flavobacteriaceae bacterium. Classification (GTDB taxonomy): domain Bacteria; phylum Bacteroidota; class Bacteroidia; order Flavobacteriales; family Flavobacteriaceae; genus Arcticimaribacter. Next base: position 28,371 of record JAKMEK010000040.1, on the reverse strand, counting down.
GTGATTGGAATCTATTATTTCAAAAACAGCGCTGAATTAAAAGAGGCCTTACAAACCGTTTTGGACGAAAAGCTTACCCATGGAGGCGAATATCAAATCAATGATGGGATTAAGGGAATGATGGCAAAGAAAAAACGCTTTGTCCCCGGAGAAGTAAATGCATGGATGGACTGTGGCAATAAAGAAATCACCGTAGCCACAAACACTAAAATGCTTCAATTTTTGGCTGAAGAAGGCGAAATGCTGGTTCACCCATCCGCAAAATTAGAGAATGCTACCATTATTCCTCCCTGCTTTATTGGCAAGGATGTTGTGCTTAATAATGCAACAATTGGTCCGGGAGTTTCCATTGGCGAAGGGACACAGATTAACAATGCAACGATCAAAGACTCCATTATTCAGCAGTATAGCCTTGTGGAAAACGTTACCTTAGAAAAGGCAATGATTGGTAATCATGTGCGTTATAATGGTAACCATACTCGTATTAGTTTGGGCGATTATACCGAATTGATTTAAGATGAAAAAAAACCGTAACCATTTTGTACTTCTCCTTTTTGTTGGGCTAATCTTGTCTTGTAAGTCGGTGCGCGTTTTACCCAACAAAGCTCCAGTGAAGCGGGTAGACATAGCCGTTTTAAGCAATGAAATTGTGAAAGCAGAGGAGAATATTAAAAACTTCCGCGCAAGAATTAAAGCAGAGTACAATGATCAAAAAAGAAAACAGCAGCTTAGTGTAAATTTTCGTTTACAAAAGGACAAGCGTTTATGGATGAGTGCCAATATTCTGGTTCCTATTGCAAAAGTATTGGTCACTCCAGACAGGGTCCAATTCTACGAAAAGTTTCAAAAGACCTATTTTGACGGAGACATTCGTTTTATAAATCAACAACTGGGAACGGCATTGAGTTTTGATGACCTACAAAACATTTTCCTGGGGAACCCCATTACAGACTTTAGTAAAACGAAGTTTGAACGCATATCCCATCCCCAATTTTATGTCTTAACACCCAAAGGGAAGCAACGAAGCTTTCGTCCAACCTATTTTTTTGACCCCAACAGCTTTCGCTTGAAAGAGCAGCGCTTTTTGGTGGCCGCTACCGGTCAGAGCTTGAGCGTTAAATACACTCAAAACCAACAGGTAGACGGAAAAACCGTTCCGAAGAAAATTGAAATCTCCACCTTTGACGGATCTAATTTTCTTCAAATTACCCTAGATTTTTTGCGGGTAGATTTTCCTAAAAACCTAACCGCACCTTTTTCGATACCGGAAAACTATAAAAAAATTGCGCTTTAGTATGGGAAAGAAACGGCTTCTCTTGCTTTTTGTTTTATGCGTAAACCTAAGCGTTTTCGCACAAGACAATCGTCAAAAAAAGTTAGAAGCTCAGCGCAAACAATTGCAACAAGAAATAAAGCAAATCAATACGCTGCTATTTTCCAATACAAAGAAAAAGAAATCAGCCTTGACAGAAGTCGAAGACTTGGCCGTAAAAATTAATCTACGCCAACGGTTGATTCGAGTTACCAATGAAGAGGCCAACCGTCTTACCCAGCACATCAATGTAAATCAACGTACGATTGAACGACAGCGCAAAGAATTACAAGTGTTAAAGGATGACTACGCTGAGATGATTCGGTATTCTTACATCAGCAAGTCTGGACAGAGCCGATTGATGTTTTTGTTTTCTTCTGACACTTTTCTTCAGGCGTACAAACGTTTTCAATACCTAAAGCAATATGCTAGTTTTCGTAAAAAGCAAGGAGATTTGATTGCGGCAAAGACACTTACATTGCAAGCATTGAACAAGGATTTAGTTGGGCAAAAGCAAAAGAAAGACCGTTTAGTGAAAGCCAATCAATTGGTACAACTAAACTTTGAAAAAGAACGTTTAGAACAGAAAGAGCTGGTTACTGCTCTCAAAAAACGAGAGCGATCTTATGCCAGTCAAATCAGAAAGAAGCAGCAAAAAATTGCCGCCTTTGACAAGGAAATCCAGCGATTAATTCGGGTCGCCATAGCCGCCTCGAACAAGGCAGCAGGCATGAAAAAAGCAAATGCATTTACCCTCACTCCAGAGAAGCAGCTTGTCGGTAAAAATTTCAGCTCGAACAAAGGTAATTTGCCCTGGCCAGTTGAAAAAGGTGTCGTTACGCTCGGTTTTGGTACGCAGCCACATCCTGTAGTTAAAACGACTAAAATCCAAAGCAATGGTGTAACCATAGCCACTCCAGATCATGCAGATGTACGCGCTGTTTTTGAGGGAGAAGTATTAAGTATTGTAAGTTTCAAAGGGAGCAACCCGGCGGTTTTAATTCAGCACGGAAATTACATCACCTCTTATTCAAACCTTGAAACGGTCTTTGTTAAAAAAGGGCAAAAAATAAGCTCAAAAGAAGTCATCGGAAAAGTCTTTACTCACCCCACTACTGGAAAAACAGAATTAAAATTTGGTGTTTTTCAAACCACTACTCCAGTCAACCCCAAAAGTTGGGTTTATCGCATGTAAAGGATAGATTAGTTTTCTACCAAGTACCAAGCTTCTTCTCCGAGGGTATATTTGATAAAATTCAACAGCTTGTAGGCTTCGCGTTTGGATTCGAATCGTCCATAAGCAACACGGTAAAACCCTTCATCGCTTGTTTCTGCAAATGCAGCCTCAAAGCCGTCGGTTTTAAGTTGTGCTAATTTACGTTGAGCGTTTGCCTCATTGCGGTAGCTACCAGCAATGATGCTGTAGAAATTTCCTTCCGCAATAGAAATACTGCTTTCTTCTTCTGCTTCATCAGGGACAACATCTGCCACAACATTGAGTTCAATGGGAGCAATTGCACCCAGTTCAAAGGTAGCTTCTTGAACATTTTTAGTGATGCGTTTTTGCGCAAGTTCTGTAGATTTCAGACGTTCGTTTTGTAAGTATTGATTTCCAAAGTAATAGCTTGCACCGAGTAGGGCAACGGCAATAACACCAATTGCAGCATATTTCATTGCAGAAGACGAGCTTCCTTCAGTTTTCTCAGGAGTAAAAGCTAAGGACTCTTTGTTTTCATCTGTCATAGTAGAGGGTTTAGAATTAGAAGGTTGAGGAACAATAGGAGGGACAACAGCCGCAGCTTGCATCTGTTCGCGAAGCGGCATACGTTTAAAAGCATGAAGCCCTAGGGCATCTGCATCAAAATTTATTTTTCCGTAAGGAAGAAAACGCAAATTGTTTTCTGCAGTCAATGAAAACTCACCTATCCCCGGAAGAACAATCATGTGAAGTACGAGTTGTTTTTTCCAAGAGACAAGCTCTTTTTCTAACATTGCCAATGCAGCGTTGTAATTTACACCTTCGTGCAATGCAATATAGTTAGCAACTAAGCCATCGTTCTGTTGGATTAAACTGTTGAATGAAATCACCCTAGATGGGGGAGAGAAGTGCCCCGTGTCTCGGTTAACTCGAACGGCTAAAGTTTGAGTCAATAATGCACCAAATCCCGGGAGGGTTACACAATCGTGTTGATAAAGTAATTCTTTGATGTAACGCGTCAATTCCATGTACGAAAGATAAGAAATAAAAATTTCTTTTTAAATTAGTCAAAATCAGGCTCCACATTGTGTGCCCAATGCCCCAGTTATATGCCTCTAACGTCTTTACAAGCTGCTTTATTGTTTTGTCGATTGCCCAAGCTTGGACCTCGCTCTGTAAAAAAGCTAATTGATCATAGCGGGGATGTCAAAAATGCACTTCAGCAAAATCCAGATAAACTGCTTGAAATTAGCGGAATAGGCAAGTCTCACTTGAAGGAAATCTCTCAGTGGAAGGCTGTTCTTCCCAAGCTTAAAAAAGAAGAAATTTTTATCAAAAAGATGGGATTGACCCCCTATATCTATGGTGAAAAAAACTATCCTATTACCCTTGCGCATAGCAGTGATCCTCCAACCGTTTTTTTTCAAAAAGGAGAGGTAAATTGGTCAAATAAAAAGTGCATTAGTATTGTAGGAACGCGAAATCCAACTCCAAGAGGTGTTGCCTTTTGTCAGCAATTAATCGAAGAGTTTACTCCCTTTTCACCTTTGATTGTAAGTGGATTTGCACGTGGAATTGATATTGTTGCCCATCGAAAAGCATTAGAAATGGGCCTAGAAACCGTTGCTGTGCTTGCCCGCCCATTTGGTCAATGGTATCCAAAAGAACACAAGGGAGAAGTAGATAAAATCATGCAAAACGGAGCTTTCGTTACAGAATTTTGGTCAGACGACCCTTTTGAGCGAGCTAATTTTTTAAAGCGCAATCGCATTATTGCAGGCCTTTCACATGCAACCATCGTGATAGAATCTGGCGAAAAAGGAGGAAGTCTGGTCACAGCCAGCCATGCCTTGGCTTATGGGCGTGAAGTTTTTGCACCCCCTGGGCGAATTTCTGACCCACAATCACAGGGCTGTTTAGGGTTGTTAAAAACAGATCGCGCACGGCTAATAACAAATGCAGCAGATGTAGCCACTTGGTTAGAATGGGAGGATAGAACAGCGCCAAAAACAGTGCAAAAACGCCTTTTTGTTAATCTCAATAGGGAAGAAGAAGCCATCTTTGATTTACTTAAACAACCGATTTCTTTGGATGAAATTGCCTTAAAAATGAAACGTCCAGTAGGACAAATTGCGGCCGAATTGATGCAATTAGAACTTAAAGGAGCTATACGATCGCTTAGTGGGAAACGATTTGAGCAACTCTAGTAGCCAATTTTATTTCGAACGCGCCAGAGTACTTCATGCGCTATTTTCCTTGCTTTTTCAGCACCTTTGGTCAGTGCTATGGTCACTTCAGCAGGGTTTTCTTGATAGTAATCGTAACGTTTTCTAGGTTCATCAAAAGTAGCAAGAATCAGCTCAAATAAGGCTTGTTTGGCATGACCATAACCCATTCCTCCTCCAAGATACTGTTCCCGTAAAACATCGATTTGTCCCTCATTAGCCAACAAAGCGTATAGGGCAAAAACAGTACAGCTGTCTGGGTTTTTTGGTTCTTCAAGCGGGGTTGAATCTGTTTTTATACCCATAATTTGCTTTCGCAATTGTTTTTCTGGAAGGAAAACATTGATGAGGTTGTTTTTAGATTTGGACATTTTTTCCCCATCAGTACCCGGGACATACTGTGTAGCTTCTTGAATTTTAGCCGTGGGTAGCACAAAGGTGTCGCCCATTTGACTGTTGAAGCGCGCAGCCACATCTCGCGTCATTTCTAGATGTTGTAATTGGTCTTTTCCAACAGGAACAACCTCTGCATCATAAAGTAAAATATCTGCAGCCATCAACATTGGGTAACTAAAAAGCCCTGCATTTACATCTTGTAATCGATCGGCCTTGTCTTTAAAAGAATGCGCTAGCGTAAGTCGCTGGTAGGGGTAAAAACAATTTAAAAACCAGTTGAGTTCGGTCACTTCACTCACATCGCTTTGTTTGTAGAAAACAGTTTTGTCGGTATCTAAGCCACAAGCCAACCATGCGGCAGCTGTATTAAAGGTATGTTGACGAAGGATTTCGCCCTCTTTTATTTGGGTAAGTGAATGTAAATCTGCTATAAACAGAAATGATTCATTTTCAGGATCTTCTGCCATTGCGATAGCTGGGAGAACAGCTCCCAATAAGTTTCCTAGATGGGGAGTACCTGTACTTTGTACACCTGTTAAAATTCTAGCCATACCAAAAATTTGTTTGAGCAAAGGTAATTTTTTCCCTCAAAAAACACTGATAACGACTGGGAAAACCATTTTCCATTACCCGTTTTCTAAGGAAGCGTTTTTTAACCCTTTTGAGTAGAGACAGTATTCGGGCTTCTTTTTTCAGCAAATCCAATTCCAAATGGTTACTTTTGAAACTGTGAAAAAAATAGTATTGAGGCTTTGGCGAATTTGGTTTTACTTTGTTGTAGCATTGCCCGTTCCCTTTTTGTTTCCTTTTTTGGCGATTGCACTAATCCATCCCAAAGGCTACACTGTTGTCTTTTGGGTCGCCCGTAACATATGGGCGCCATTCATATTGACCTGCTGTGGCTTTTACTCCAAAATCCGCTATTCAAAACCTCTTCCTACAGGCACATCCTACGTCTTAGTGGCCAATCACACCAGTTACATCGATCCCTTTTTGATGTTACGTGTTTCCAAAAATCCTTTTGTTTTTGTTGGTAAAAAAGAGCTGGTCAAGATTCCAATTTTTGGTTATTTATACAAAAGAGCAGCCATCATGGTCGACCGGTCAAACAGAGAAAGCCGTTGGGGGGTCTATGATCGTGCCAATAAAAAATTAGCTTTGGGGTACAGCATTTGTATTTTTCCCGAGGTTTCTTATGAAGACGATACCGTCTTTCTAAACCCGTTCAAGCGCGGGGCATTTAAAATTGCGATTGAGCATCAATTGCCCGTTGTTCCGATGGTTTTCTACGACTGTAAAAGAAAGCAACCTTGGTATCCTCACTTTGGTTATCCCGGAGTATTGCGCGTTCAAACCTATCCGGAAATATTGCCTCCCGAGGCCATTGATGAATTAGAAAAACTACAAGAGGCTGCACGAAAGGTCATTGACAAAGGTTTGCGCGAAGACCCTAAAGGACTTCAATTTGAGGCCGTTGCCTTGGAAAAGGCCATTGCTAAAGCGAACGCTTAATTATTGTCGAATCCTAGCTGCTTCTGCTGTAAGCGCATTGTATTCAGCTTGTGCACTACTCGACAAAGTAGCATTCATGAGGTTAGTGCTTTCGTATGGATCATTTTCTAAATTGTATAAGGCTTGGTTTCCATTGTCAAAGACAATTAATTTGTAGGAGCTATTGCGTAGGGTATAGCCCGATTGATTTGGGCGATCTGCCAAATATTCTGTATAACTAAAGTTTCGTGTTGTTCCTCCACTTGACGTCAGCAATGGAAGAAAGTTTTGACTGTCATGACGTTCATGCTGTGTGTTTCCAGTAATCGTTAGAAATGTGCTGAAGAGATCAACAGAAGTAATGAGCGCATCTTCCGTTTCACCAACGCGTTCCACACCATAACCACTCATCACCATGGGGACATGAATTCCTCCTTGGTACAACGAACCTTTACCTTGTGTATTGCTGTAGGGCGCTTGAATTACATTTCGCGGACTTCCGTTGTCTCCCAAGAAGACAATTAAGGTATTTTCTAGTGTCGAAGACGAAAGGGTTGAGACCAAGCGTCCCATTTCGGTGTCCAAACTTTCGATCATAGCGAGGTAATAGGGAAGTGGATTCTCGTTTATACTGGCTTGGTCATCGGGAAGTGCTCCACGTGTATGCAAGTCTTGTGGCGGCAAATGAATGGGAGAATGCGGTGCTGTATAAGCTAACCAACACAACCAAGGCTGTTCTTGATTGCCAATCCAATCGATGGCCAAGTCAGTTAATTTAGTGGTTATATACGCGTTGCTGGTCGTTGTCGCACCATTTTGGGTAAACGACCAATTGGAATAAGAATCTACCCCTCCTGTTAAGATACCGGCATAATAACCCGCCCCCATTTCGATGGGACGATCTGCTGTATTTCTACCCGATAAATGCCACTTTCCAATAATGCTGGTGGCATATGGATTGGAGCTCGATTCATTCAATAGACGATGAAGTATGGTTTCATTGGTCCCTAAATTTCCGGCCTCTTCCGGATTGAGGACACCCGTTCTGTAGCCATATTTCCCCGTGAGTATAGCTGCCCGGGTTGGAGAACAAACGGGATTGGTCCATACGTTGGTAAAACGGATTCCATTGTCCATCCAAGAAGTCAGCGTAGGCATAGCCGGAAGATTGTTTCCAACACCATAACGTGGAGTGGCGTCGAGGCCCATATCGTCGGCAATGATAAATAATATGTTGGGCGTGTCACCTACGGGTTCACTCGACGGAGGGGTAGGCGTCGGATTTTCAGGGGTGATTTCTTCAACTATTTCAGCAGCTACAGAAGCTTTTTTGGAACAAGCCAAAAGAAATAGAAAACAAACAAAGAGACAAATTTTATTCACAGAACTTAGCATGCTTAAAGATAATTAAGAATTAGGAATTAGGAATTAGGAATTGAGGTCTTGTTCAGGCGCGAGGCTTTTCGAAAGCTTTTTTTAGGCCAACGGGCTTAGTGTAGGGAGGTAATTTCACCTACATTGGGAGACGGAAAACAAATGTAAAGGCCCAAAAAGAAGGATTTTTTTGGTTGCTTTCAGCTGTTCTTAATTTATTTGAATTATTTTTCGGTTCTTTAAATAAACAAAACTCATGGATTCTTCTGCTTCTATATTTCTTGCTGTGGCCATTATGATCATCATGATGGGTATGGGGTTAACCTTGACTCTAGCCGACTTTAAACGGGTTGCACAAAATCCAAAACCGGTGCTTTTAGGGCTCACCAACCAAATTGTCTTATTGCCTTTGGTCGCTTTGGGATTGGTTTATCTTTTTCAGCCCCCTGCTTTTATCGCGATTGGGATGATCCTATTGGCGGCTTGCCCAGGAGGAACATCTTCTAACTTGGTTACTTTGTTGGCAAAGGGCGATTTGGCCTTATCCGTTAGCATGACGGCCATCAACAGTGTAATCACAATTATTACCATCCCTTTTTGGGTTGGCTATGCCTATTCAACCTATTTATCTGAAGCGGCTCAAATGGCTTCTCCGACCGCTGATATTTTTAAAACCCTAATTGTGGTCTTAGCCATTCCGTTAAGCATAGGAATGCTCATAAAAAACCGTGCCCCGCTTTTTGCTGAACGAATGGAGCGCCCTGTGCGTATTGCGTCATCTGTTTTTTTAGCTGTAGTTATTTTGGGGCTATTGGCGCGTGAATTTGACCTGTTTCAACAATATGTAGGGGATACGCTGGGTATAGTAACGGCCCTTAACGTCTTGACGATGGGAATAGGGTATGGCCTGGCCAAAGCCTTTGGGCTCAATTTAAAACAAGGATTAACTATCGCAATCGAATCGGGAATTCAAAATGGTACCCTAACGATTAGTTTAGCAGTAATTACCCTAAACCAACCTGACTTTGCCATTGTCGCAGCGATTTATTCGCTTGTCATGTATGCCTTATCAAGCATACCAATCTATTTTGGGATTAAGGCAAGCCAATAAAAAACCCCCGACATCTGCCGAGGGTGATGAATAGTATTGAAAAGAAAGAATTACTCGTTCACCGCTTTGAGGGTGTTCATGATCTTTCCTTCAAGTTCTTCCATTAAGTCTGGATTGTCTTCCAATAGGGTCTTTACGGCATCGCGTCCTTGCCCTAGTTTGGTGTCACCATAGCTGAACCAAGAGCCTGATTTTTTTACGATTTCGTAATTAACTCCTAGGTCAATGATTTCTCCAATCTTGGAAATTCCTGCACCGTACATGATGTCGAATTCGGTTGTTTTAAAGGGTGGAGCTACCTTGTTTTTCACCACTTTCACCCGTGTTTTGTTCCCCAAGACTTCCGCATCGGCATTTTTGATTTGGGTAGATCGGCGAATGTCTAAACGGACAGAGGCATAAAATTTCAAGGCATTTCCTCCTGTGGTTGTTTCTGGGTTACCAAACATAACGCCAATTTTTTCGCGAAGTTGGTTAATGAAGAAAACAGTACAGTTGGTTTTGCTGATGGAACCGGTCAGTTTTCGAAGTGCTTGCGACATCAAACGTGCATGGAGCCCCATTTTGGAGTCTCCCATTTCCCCTTCAATTTCACTTTTTGGCGTTAAGGCGGCCACCGAGTCGATCACCACAATGTCTACTGCGCCAGAACGAATGAGGTTATCGGCAATTTCGAGTGCCTGCTCCCCATGGTCGGGCTGTGAAATGATGAGTTCGTTGATGTCAACGCCCAATTTTTCCGCATAGAAACGGTCAAAGGCATGTTCTGCATCAATGAAGGCAGCAATACCGCCTTGCTTTTGGCATTCGGCAATGGCGTGCAAGGTAAGGGTGGTTTTACCTGAAGATTCTGGTCCGTATATTTCAATCACACGTCCGCGAGGATAGCCTCCCACGCCCAACGCGATATCGAGTCCAATGGAACCGGAAGAAATGGCTTCCACATCTTCTACGGCAACATCGCCCATTTTCATTACAGATCCTTTTCCGTAGGTCTTGTCTAGTTTGTCTAAGGTAAGTTGTAGCGCCTTTAATTTGGCGGCTTTGTCATCGGCCATAAGTCGTTTCTTTTTCTTTGGTTAAAAATAAAACTTTCTCCCATTCTTCGTGCACCCCCCTTCGAGGGGTTATTAACAACTTTGTCTTTTTTTTGCTACATTTGAGTTGAATAGTACCCAAATTTGTTCTACACCCATGAAAAAACTCGTCTTCTATTATTTTTTGATTTTCACCCCCCTTTTTTTACTTCTATGGTTGAGCAATGAAAAGGAGATCAAAGCATCCTTGTTTGTAGGACTACTCTTTTTTTATGTTTTTGTATATCGCACCTACATAGACGGAAAACGACTTGTAAACAAAGGAGTTCTTTTAAAAAAAGACATTTGGCGCTTGATGCTCCCGGGTTTTCGTCTGACTCATTTTAGGGCACTCTATTGGAAATAGTGAGCAATATCCAAACGTGCTTCTATATGCTGTAATTTTTTATCTTTGCCCAACACTTAAACCGTTTATAGCATGCAACTGTACAACAAATTAAGTGCGCAAGAGCGAGCCGTGTTGCTCGAGGAAGCCGGAACCGAACGTCTCACGCTTTCTTTTTACCACTATGCGCACATTGGAAATCCACAACTTTTTCGCGATCACCTATTCCTAACTTGGGATGCTCTTGAGGTTTTGGGCCGTATTTATGTTGCCAAAGAAGGCATCAACGCTCAGCTGTCACTTCCTGCACCGCAGTTCGAGGCCTTTAAAAAACACTTGGATAGTATTGATTTTCTGCAAGGCATTCGTTTGAATATAGCCGTTGAGCAGGACCTAAAGTCTTTCTTAAAACTCACCATCAAGGTGCGCGACAAGATCGTTGCAGATGGCTTAGCGGACGAAGCCTTCGACGTCACCCAAAAAGGAAAGCACGTCAATGCAGCTGAATTCAATGCTTTGTTGGAAGACGAGAACACCATTTGTGTGGACATGCGCAACCATTACGAAAGCGAAATCGGGCATTTCAAAGGAGCAGTAACGCCAGATGTAGACACTTTTCGGGAATCCTTGCCCATCATTGAAGAAGACTTGGCCTCGCACAAAAGTGACAAGAAATTACTGATGTACTGCACAGGGGGAATTCGCTGTGAAAAAGCCTCGGCTTATTTTAAGCACAAGGGCTTTGAAAACGTCTTTCAACTCGAAGGAGGGATCATAGAGTACACCCGTCAAGTGAAAGACAAGAAACTCGAAAATAAATTTATCGGAAAGAACTTTGTCTTTGATGAACGCCGTGGGGAGCGCATCACCGATGATGTCATTGCCAAATGCCATCAGTGCGGCGAACCGAGCGATGAACACGTCAACTGCGCCAACGAGGCCTGTCATTTGTTATTCATACAGTGTGAAAGCTGTCGTGAAAAAAGCCAAAGTTGTTGTTCAGATCCCTGTCAAGAAATCATTCAATTGCCCATAGAAGAACAAAAAGCCTTGCGTAAGGGCACGCACAACAGTAATAAGATCTTTAAAAAAGGACGTTCCGACGTCTTAAAATTTAAGTCGCATTAACAGATTTTTGGCAGCTAGGTTTTCCCAAAACCTCCTATCTTTACAATTCAAATAAAAAAACCAAACTATGGCATGTGCTTCTTGTTCCAGTGCAGACGGAACCCCCCGTGGGTGTAAAAGCAATGGTACCTGCGGCACCGACAGTTGCAACAAGCTCACTGTTTTCGATTGGTTGTCGAACATGCAACTGCCCGGCGGTCAAGAGCCTTTTAACCTAGTTGAGGTGCGTTTTAAGAATAGTCGTAAAGAATATTTCCGCAACCAAGACAAACTTCCTTTGAAGATTGGCGACCTCGTTGCAACGGAAGCTCAGAGTGGTCATGACATTGGTCAAGTTACCCTTACTGGGGAATTGGTGCGGTTTCAGTTGAAAAAGAAAAAGATCAAGGAAAACAGCGAGGAGATTTTAAAAATCTATCGCATGGCAAGTCAAAAAGACATTGATAAGTGGCAAACGGCCCGTGATCGAGAAGCGGAGGTGCAAAAACGTGCCCGTGAAATGGCCATTTTCTTACGCTTGGAAATGAAGATTTCGGATGTAGAATTTCAAGGAGATGGGTCAAAAGCAACCTTTTATTACACGGCCGAAAACCGTGTAGACTTTCGTCAGCTCATCAAGGACATGGCACAGGCCTTTTCGGTGCGCATAGAGATGAAACAAATTGGTTTGCGTCAAGAAGCCTCTCGTTTGGGAGGAATTGGTTCTTGTGGTCGGGAACTCTGCTGTTCTACGTGGTTAACGGACTTTAGAACCGTATCTACAGCTGCAGCACGCTACCAACAATTATCCCTCAATCCAGAGAAACTAGCTGGCCAATGTGGAAAGCTAAAATGCTGCCTAAATTTTGAATTAGATGCCTACAGAAAAGCATTGAAGACTTTTCCTAAACTAGATGCCAAATTGCACACCGAAAAAGGAATTGCGGTTTGCCAAAAAACCGATATTTTTAAAGGCTATATGTGGTATGCTTACAAAGGCGATTGGATGACCTGGCATTTGTTGACCAATGAGCAAGCTGCAGAAATTGTGCGCAAAAACAAGGCCAAAGAGCCGGTTGCGAGTCTAGAAGAATACGTATTGGATTTACCACCTGCAAAAACGGAAGAGAAGGTTTTTGAAAATGTCGTTGGACAGGACAGCCTAAATCGTTTTGATCGCCCAAAACAAAGCAAAAACAAAAAATCGCGCAACAAAAAACCACGTAACCGCAACCGTAACCGCAAGGCACCGCAAAAAAATGAATAGCTTTCGACTTCTTTTTGGATTCCTCAGTTTTGTATTCCTCAGCAGTTGTGGAAGTGACGCCCTTTTTCGACAAGACCAAGAGACGCCCAATGGATGGGCTCTAAAAGACACAATACGGTTTAGTTTAGACAAGTCAATTGACACACCTTCAGATGTTTATATTCATTTGAGAAACAACCAAGAATATCCTTTTGCGAATATTTTTCTGGTGGTGAGTTTACAAGCCGGAGATTCGCTTATTGAGCAAGATACCCTGGAATATGCCATGGCGAAACCCAGTGGAGAATGGCTTGGCACGGGCTATTATGCAGTAAAAGAAAGTAAATTGTGGTGGAAAAGCGATTGGCAAACAACATCAACAGCGTCCTATCACTTTAATGTTGCGCAGGCCAATCGGGCAAATGGCTTGGAAGAAGGTGCGGAATACTTGGCCGGAATTGTTTCCGTAGGCCTCTCCATTGAAACACAGACAGAATAATGGCTAAGAAGGCAAAAAAGCAGGTAAAAAAGAAAAGACAAGTGAGGCAATACAGAGGCCCAATTAAGTTTTTTTGGTCAGTGTTTGCTGCTGGTTTACTGATTGGTGTGGCGATTTTTTCAAGTGCTGCTTTAGGTCTATTTGGTCCCATGCCTCCCCTTGAACAATTGGAAAATCCAAAAACCAACTTGGCAACCCAAATCCTGTCTACGGATGGCGAAATCTTAGGGAAGTTTTATTATAACGACAACCGAACTCCCATAACCTTTGATGCACTTCCTTCTCACTTGGTGAATGCCTTGATTGCCACAGAAGATGAGCGCTTTTACTCCCATTCTGGGATAGATTTTCGCGGAACCATGCGCGCCTTGGCTTATTTGGGAAAACGAGGAGGAGCTAGTACCATTACACAACAGTTGGCCCGACAACTTTTTGTGGGAGTGCGCTCGCGCAATAAAGTACAAGCAATTACCCAAAAATTTAAAGAATATGTGTTGGCGGTAATGCTAGAACGCCGTTATACCAAAGAAGAAATTGTAGCGATGTATCTCAATATATACGATTTTGGGTATCAAGCAGACGGGATTCAGTCAGCGGCAAAAATATATTTCAACACTACGCCCAAAGAATTGACTTTGGAACAGAGTGCTACCCTCATCGGGATGTTAAAGAATTCTTCTTTATTCAATCCCAAGCGTCGTCCAGAAATGACCGAGAAGCGACGTAATGTTGTTTTTCAACAAATGTATCGCAACGAATTTTTGACCAAAGAAGAGCTCGATTCCCTAAGACTGATCCCCTTGGAATTGACCTTTACACCCGACTCACATCGCGAAGGATTAGCGACTTATTTCCGTGCCTACGTGCAACAGTTCATGCAGCGTTGGGTGAAGGATAACCCTAGACCAAATGGCGAAAAGTATGACATTTACCGCGATGGGCTGCGTATTTATACGACCATTGATTCGCGTTTACAGGCCAACGCAGAAGAAGCCACTAAGGCGCACATGAAAAACCTGCAAGCTGAGTTTGATCTTCAAAACACAAAAGAACTTAATCCAACCGCTCCTTTTTTGGAGTTGCGTGAAGGGCAAATAGACACTTTACTCGAACGTTCCGCTAGACGATCAGAGCGCTGGCGTGCCATGCGTGTTTCTGGCAAAGATGAAGCGACCATTTGGGCTTCTTTTCAAGAACCAACTCCTATGCGTGTCTTTAGCTGGAAAGGGGATCGCGACACCATTATGACGCCCTTAGATTCCATCCGGTATTACAAAGGCTATCTTCGTTCAGCAATGATGTCGATGAATCCAACCACAGGTCATGTCAAAGCTTGGGTAGGTGGGTTTGACTATAAGCATTTTCAATACGATCAGGTCAAACAAGGAAAGCGACAGATTGGTTCAACCTTTAAGCCTTTTTTGTATGCCACGGCCATTGATCAATTGCGCCTATCCCCCTGCGACATCTTACCCGATGCACTCTTTTGTATAGAGCCCTACAAATACGGAAATATTGAAGCCTGGTGTCCTAAGAACTCGGGTGATAAATATGGTCAAATGCGCACCCTAAAAAACGCTTTGGCCAATTCAGTTAATACGGTAAGCGCGCGATTAATGGATAAAGTGGGGCCAGCGCCGGTTGTTAATCTCGCACGTAAAATGGGGATTACTTCTCGTTTACCCAGAGTGCCTTCCATCGCCTTGGGAACACCAGATCTAAGTTTATTTGAAATGGTCGGAGCCTATAGCACCTTTGCCAATAAAGGGGTTTATGTAAAGCCTATAATGATTACGCGAATTGAAGACAAGAATGGTACCATACTGTTCGAAGTTGTGCCAGAAACCCGAGATGTAATGAGTGAAGAAACGGCCTATGTTACCCTAAATTTATTGAAGGGAGTGACCGAAGGAGGTTCAGGACAGCGTTTGCGTCACAGTGGAGCAGACGAGACGAATTACGCCTATAAGGCCGTCGTTACGGGCTATCCCTATGAATTCAAGAACCCTATTGCTGGAAAAACAGGTACGACGCAAAATCATTCTGACGGATGGTTTATGGGAATGGTGCCCAATTTAGTGACAGGAGTATGGGTAGGTGGAGAAGATCGTGCGGTGCATTTTGATAACATTGCATTTGGACAGGGAGCGAGTATGGCATTACCCATTTGGGGGATGTACATGAAAGCTGCTTACGAAAATGAAGCGCTCGGCATTTCAATGGAGGATTTTGTAGCTCCATCGACCGTAAGTATTCCTTTAGACTGTGCAACAATAGATCCCAATGCAATCGATCCTTTGGAAGAGAAAGAAGATTTAGATGAATTGGGCTTTTAATTTTCGTCTGCCAACCACTCTGCAAAAGAAGTTTCGGTTTCCCGTAATTTCAACCCAACTAAAGCAATGTTTTTAGGTAAACGTTGGCGTATCTTTTCTGCAAAATCGGCCACCATCATTTCACTAGTGGGTTGATAATCAACCCGTAAAATTTTGTGTCCTCGTTGCTCCATTTCATCCGCCAATTCTTTGTGAGGAGTGCTGGTGTTTAGAACCGTGGCGTGGTCAAAGGGCACAACAATTTCTTCTTTCACAATTTTTTTAAGATCGCTAAAATCAATCACCATTCCATTTTTAACATGCATGGGATCGTTAATTGGCGTTCCTTTTACCGTAACAGAGAGTTTATAACTATGCCCGTGCACATTTTTACATAGGCCATCATAGCCATGAAGGGCATGGCCCGTTTCAAAAGTAAATTCTTTGGTAATTCGAATGATGGAAGCCATAGGGTTTATAGAGGTTTTCGAGGGCAAGTTCCGTAATTTTTTGGCAACAGAGACAATTTCTTGTCGGAAAAACAGCAGCTATTTTTTTCCTTAGTACCTTTGCACTAACATTTTTATTTGACACATGAGAAACATACTGGTTCCTTTAGGTATTTCAGACAATACAGAACATACCCTGCGTTATGCTATTGACCTTGCCGCAACAACACAGGCCGCTATTTTTGTTATGGACTCCTTCAATCCAAGCTTTAGTAATGCCCATTTGCTGAATGTTAAAGAGGTGGTTAATCGCAATAATTTTAACCGTTTAAAAGCGTTAATCAAGTCCATTGATCATCAAGGTTTGTCGATTCAAATGGTTAATTATGAAGGTGATTTTTTGGAAGGCGTCAATGCTTTAGATCAAAAAGTTGCACTTGATTTAATTGTTTGTGGCCCGATGCCCAACTCAAACAGCGATGAGGTATTTCTGGGTCCCACTTCTGGACGTTTAGCAAAGAAAACCGATATCCCTGTATGGATTGTTCCAGAAGGCACCCTTTTTCGGGCGCCTAAAAAAGCCTTATTTGCTTTCAAACAAGGAATGGTAGAGGGTGAGCGCAGCTTACAACCGTTACGTTTTTTACAAGGACAATTTGAAACCCTAATAGCGTTGTTACTCGTGAAAACTCCAGGGAACAAACGAAAGGAATTGCAGATTGATCACGAAATTGTTGAGCTTTCCGATCATATGACTTCTACGGAGAATGGGACTGTTTACCAAGGTGTCCTCGAGTATTTTAGAGAAGTTCATCCCGATTTGTTGATTGTATTTGCACGAAAGCGTGGCTTTTTTGAGAAACTAATTGAGTCGGATGTGGTCTTTAAAAAAGATTTTTTCACCAAGACACCTTTATTGGTCATTAAAAACCGCACATAGCTTGAGAAAACTGCTGTTTATTGTATTGTTTAGTGCTGCTTTTATGCAACAAATCTATGCACAAAAAGGCTATGCGAATCTCAGTATTGATAACGACCTTTTCTTTGTACAAGACATGTATTATTCCAGCGGAATATTTCTACAATATGGCCGGGAAATTAAAACAGCTTCTAGCGACAGTCTTAGAGCCTATGGTTTATGGGAATTGGGGCAAGAAATTTATACGCCGTCAAATCGCTACACAAAAGACACTTTCGAATACGATTACCCCTATGGTGGTTGGAGTTACCTTAAATACAGTCGTCAAAAAGAAATTTCTTCCAATAAGCAAATTGAACTAGGACTTCAACTTGGCGTAACAGGCGAATGGTCCTTAGGACGTTGGTCACAAAACACCTACCATAGAGAAGTACTCGGTTTAAGAGAAAATGCTTGGGTAGATCAGGTTCCAGAGGCAGTACATGTCAATTTTTTTGCGGGCTACTTTTATCAAAAGGAATGGGCAAATCAGCTTCGATTTCAGGGCCATTTATACGGTCGTTTGGGAACACAGCGCACGGACATTGGTGCTCGTCTTGGGTTGAACCTTGGTTTGTCCAACGTACTCGGTTTAGGGGCCAATACCCGTTATTTTAAGGAACAGGGCCAGGGCTTTTATTTTGGAATAGACACCAATTATTTGGCACATGATTATATGGTTTCAGGAAGTTTGTTCAATGATGACGCACCCCTAACTGCAGTATTGGAGCCTTTGCGCATGGTTGTTGAAATGGGTTTTGCCTTACAAGGAGAACAATGGAAATTTCTTTTCTTGTATAAAAATCGCTCTCCCGATAATGCGTTGCAACCAAAAAAAGCTCACCACCTAATGACACTTTCTCTCACACGTTTTTTTGATTAATCCATTTTGGAATGTAATTTGCAGACACCTATAAAAAACACTCTTATGAAAAAAGTACTTCTTATTCTGTCCATTTCTTTTCTCCTGTCTTCTTGTTTGGTGATTAAGGTTTATGAAGCCCCTAAATCTAAGGATCAAGCTCCAAAGCACCTCAGAACTGAGCGAAAAATGATCTCTTCCGACCTCACATTACCTTTTCCCAAGGAGGGAACAGAAATCTTGTTTTTTGGAGATGATGAAGGATCAACACCTGAACTAATTCATCGCGACCATTCCATCGTGAAGATGGCCTATTCTGAAGATGATTCCACCCAAAATAAGGTTGTTGTTATTAAAATTGACAAAGATGATCTCGATCTTGAAAACGGCTCGTCAATGCATTGGCAATCAAAGGGGGGGATGAGTGGAAAGCGTATGATTTTTATCGCCAAAGACTCTATTTCGCTTCCGCTTGAGCTAGAGAAAGCCATGGGAGGTGTCTGTAAAATGGACGCAACAGATTGTTCTACAAAAATGGCTTCCTGTACCCATCACACAGACTTAAATGCCTCTGAAGATGCTCTTCCGTCGAAAGAAAAGAATGTATTCATCATCAAATCCAAGCAGGGAGACTCGAGTGTTAAACCGGTTATCATCATAGACGGTGAAGTCCAAGCCGAAAATTACGATATGAATGCGATTGATCCAGACAACATTGAAAGTATTAATGTATTGAAAGGCGAATCTGCTTTTGAAAAATTGGGTGAGCGTGGTGCCAATGGCATCATCATGATTCAGATGAAGAAAAACTAGGGTTTTCCCAAAAGTAAAAATTGTGATCCTCATCTTTTGTAAATCCCATTTTGGGGTAGAGGATGTTTCCGGGGAGATTGTTTTTTTCGGTCTCTAAACTAATGCCCCTTGCTTTTGTTGTTTTACAATGGTCTTGTGCTGCATTCATAAGTAGCTTGCCAACATTTTTTCTTCGGTGATCTGGATGTACATACAAATCATTAAGTAACCACATTTTTTCCATGTTGGTCGAAGAAAAAAGGGGGTATAGTTGGGTAAATCCCACCAATTTTTGGTCGATTTCCGCGACAAATAATACGGATTCTTTGCGTTCAAAGCGCTCTGTTAGAAATGTAATCGCTCCAACTAAGTCAGTTTTTTTTCGGTAAAAAACGCGGTAAGCATCAAAGAGTTGTGCTAAGGCGGGCAGTTGATCTAGACTAGGGTGTTTGATGTGTATCATTTTGTTGCACGATTAGGGTTTAACAGCGAATAATGTACGCCAAGGGTTAAGCCATTAAAGTTTTGAGTTTCGCGTTGAATGGGGTTAGCACTTCGCTTTTGAAAGCGGTAACCAAAAGAAACCGAAAAGCGTTTCCAAATCGTGTATTCTACGCTGGATTGCAAACCGAGAGAATTTAAAAAAATGCCTTTAGGGTAGGTGGACCGCTCGTCTAGTGGAGGCGGCTGACCACTTGCCTCAAGCAACCAATGATAGGCTAAGCCTAAGGTGATTCGTAAACGTTTTATGGGATGTCCACTAAGTACGAATGGAAAACGTAGAAAACGTAATCGATCGATTGAAGTATCGTTTCCTGATGTATAGCTGTAGGACAGCCGATTGTAGTGTATACCAGAACTTAATCCAAAGCTTTTGGTAAAACGGTAGTGAACATTCCCACCAACATCCAAGTGCAATCTAGCCTTTGTGTCTCGATTAGTGGTATTACTCAAATGGGGTTGAACAAACACATCAACATTCCATTTGCGGTAGTATTCTAAGTCATAATCCGCTTTGCTGTATTGTTGACGTAACAATTCGGGTCCTTGTCCAAAGACAAGAAAACTATAAAAAAAAGCACTAAAAAAGAGAAGGCTACGCATGATTCGATTGAAATGAGTAGAAAGGTAAGCTTATTTTTTTATGAACCGTCGGATACCATAGCCTGCCCATCCAAAAACAAGAATCCACCAAAGGATAAAAAACCAATCGTTCTTGGTGGTTCCATTCCATGCCAACCATTCAAACACATAGCATTCCATGAAAGCATCAAGAGCGATCAATAACACAAACCCCAAGAGCCATTGTCGGGTAAATTTTATCATAGTTTAGCAGTTAGATAAATCAAAAATAGACAGATAAATTGGCTAACAATGAGAAGCAGGCGTTTTTAACAGTCTGCTAAGAAACACCCTATAGTTCCCACCTTTTTTCGTAATTAAGCCATTCCGATTTATTGCACGAATCAGGGAAGAAGCATTGAATCAAAAAAATAAGGGGCTGAATAGCCCCTTATGGATAAAATGTAATCTAAATAAAGAGTCTTAAACAATAAACTCTGTTTCTTTTTTGATGGTCACTGTTGAACTATGCATCAAAATTTCTGCTTGTCCAGCTGTTTTGGGAAGTTCATAGGCGTAGAAATATTCAAGCGTAGCCATTTTACTTTGGTAAAACTCATCAGAGAAGTTGCCCGAGCCATCAGCTAAGGCTGCTTGTGCGTGGGTGGCAATATCCAACCAAGTCCAACCAATGATGATGAGGCTAAAGAATTCCATAAAGACAGACGCATCAGCCAAAAAGCGCTCGTAATTTCCTTTCATGGCGTGTGGCATGAGGTTTTCCAAGATCTTTTGCGTTAACTGCAGTTTTTCTCCTAAGATGGAAGCATAGGGTTGTAAGGCTTCATACTTAGCTGCAGCTTGTATGGCTTGCATGATTTCTGCCGACAACAGTTGTAGGCCTTCTCCGTTCCCCATGGTCATTTTACGTCCCAATAAGTCTTGAGATTGAATTCCAGTTGTTCCTTCATAAATGGAAGAAATACGGATGTCACGGTAGTATTGCTGTAAAATAAAGTCAGAACAGAAACCATAGCCTCCAAGGATTTGCAGGCCGTTGTTTACAGCATAGCTTCCCGCTTCGGAAGGATAGGTTTTCACCACTGGAATAATCATTTCCAGCAAGGTGTTGTATTTGTTTTTCTCCTCAGGGGTAGTTGCGGTCACTTCCAAATCATAGTATTTGGCGGCTAACATTACCAAGCTCATTGAACCTTCTACTACAGCTTTTTGGAGAAGCAACATGCGGCGTACATCGGCATGTTCGATGATTAAACTTTGTTTTTGCTCCGGATTTTTTGTTCCGTCACTGGTGAGTTTTCTCCCTTGGGGGCGCTCGTTCGCATATTGTAAAGAGGCTTGGTAGGCGGCTGATGCAATTGCTGACGCACCACGCCCTACACCAATGCGCGCTGCATTCATCATCAAGAACATATAGCTGAGACCTTTGTTGGCTTCACCGACCAAATAGCCCTGACAATCTTCTGCATCCCCAAAACCAAGGTGTGTTGTACAGTATCCACGCTGTCCCATTTTCTGGAAATCGGCTACAGTCGTTACATCGTTGGGTGTAAGTCCGCCTTTACCGTCTGGACGATTTTTGGGTACCACAAACAAGGAAATTCCTTTGGTTCCTTTTGGTGCTCCTTCGATACGCGCCAAGAGAAGATGCACAATGTTTTCCGAAAACTGATTGTCTCCTCCAGAGATAAATATTTTTTGTCCACTAATGAGGTAATGTCCGTCTTCGGTAGGGGTCGCCTTGGTAACAATGTCGGACAAAGAGCTTCCGGCTTGTGGTTCGGTCAAACACATGGTCCCTCCCCATTTTCCAGCGAGCATGTTAGGAACATAGGTGTCTTTTAATTCTTGACTGGCAAAATGAATGATTAATTCTGCTGCACCTTGGGTTAGCCCCGCATAGCCAGGCAGGTGATTGTTGGCAGCATCTAGAATGTAGTTGGAAGCGGTTTGAACCAAAAGTGGAATTTGCATTCCTCCATCTTCATAGTTAAAGGGTCCAGAGATAACGCCTAGTTCTCCCCCTTCTTCCATCATGGTTTTTACTTGTGGATGCACATATACTGTCCCATCTTTGTGGTGGGCAGGTTGTTCATCCATTTCCTTGAAGTAAGGAAAAAGCTCCTTGTCCGCAAAGGTTTTGGTGGAATCTAGGAATAAATCCAAGGATTCTTTGTCGTGATCTTGGAAGCGCTCTCTTTGGAGTAATTCATCAAGTTGGTGGACGTCATAAAGCAAATGCTTTAGGGTGTCCATGTCTACATATTTGTCAGCCATAGTTTCATTTTTTAATTAGTTGTTCCACTAATTTCTCCTGCGTCATTGAATAGCAAAGTTTCCAAATATACTAAATCCAATGAATTAGCTAGCGAGAACTGAAAGAAGTCTTCGTTACTAATTCTTATATTTTTCAAACCAAGCAATGGTGTGGGCAATCTTGGTCATTAAATTGCTGGGTCGATTGGCTATACCATGACTTGCTTCGGGTATTTCCACTAAAACGGAGGGTATTTTTCGCAGCTTTAGTGCATGATACAATTGTTTTGCCTCGCTAGGTGGGGTTCTCAGGTCGTTCATTCCTACCATGACCATGGTGGGGGTTTCTACATTTCCCACCAAAGAGATGGGAGAGAATTTCCAGTAATTGGTTGGATTTTCCCATACCTGTCCGGGGTAACGCGAGTTGGCATAGCCATAATAATTATCGGCCACCAACAGCTTGGAGATCCAGTTCATAACAGGTTTTACAACCACTGCTGCTTCGAAACGATTGTTCTTTCCAATCATCCAAGCCGACATAATCCCTCCGGCACTTCCGCCGGTAACAAAAAGTTGATCTTCGTGTGCAATGCCTTTGGCAATACAGGCATCTACTCCGTCCATGACATCATTGTAATCTTCTCCGGGGTAGTTGTTGAGCAGCAAGTTGGCAAATGCTTCGCCATAGCTTGTACTTCCTCTAGGATTGGGATAAAACACAATGTATCCGGCTGAGGCGTACAATTGCATTTCGATGGAAAAGCGATCGCCGTAATTCAAAATGGGTCCCCCGTGATTTTCTACCATGAAAGGATATTTTTTGTCGGGAGAATAGTTGGGAGGATAAACAATCCACCCTTGAAGTTTGCGTTGATCTACGGAAGATGTGTACCAAATCTCTTTTACTTTCCCGGGTTTTTTGTGTGCAAACAAGGCTCGGTTGAGGTTGGTCAAACGTTTGAAGTTTTCACCCTTAGCACTCAAGGTTACAACATCTGCTGGATGATCGGAGCGTGAATAGGTATAAGCTAGTTTTCCTTTTCGTGAGACACTAAACATCCCACTTCCGTAGGGCCTCCCAAGGGTAGTTCCTCCACGATTGTCAGCAATTTTCAGGAATTTTCCGTTACGATCGAGGAAGCCAATTTTCCCATTTCCGTGTTCATCATAATTAAAAAACACGCCTTTGCCATTTGGTTCCCACTGGATTCCTGAGATGCTGAAGTCTAAATCTTTACTCACGACCCGTTTGTTGCTCCCATTCATGTCCATGAGGTACAAAAGGGTATTTTGATAGGCCTCTCGCTTGTCGTCAAAGCCCAAAAAAGCAATGGTTTTTCCGTCTGGAGAGACCATTGGAGATCGGTCGGGGCCATTCCGATCGGTTAGCGCTGTAATGTTACCAGTGTTAAGTTTTACCGAATAGATTTCACTATTTCTAAAGTCATATTCCCAATTTTCTGTTCTGTTGGCAGAGAAATAAAGGGCACTTTCGTCTTTGGCCCAACTGATGCTACCTCTATGGTGAAAATCACCCGAAGTGACTTGTCGCACAGCCCCACCTGTAGCGGGCATCACAAAAAGATGACTAAAACCTGCAGGAAGATACCCCCTTCCATCGGCTTCGTGTTTCACACGGTCAGTAATGCGTGGTTTAGCGGCCCACTTGGCGCCTTTGGGTTGCTTGGGAATCTTTGCAATAACGGGAGCTGCTGAAGGAACAAACATGCTAAAAGCCAATTGGGTTCCCTTGGGTGACCAAGTCAAGGAAGAAGGACTTTGTGGCAATTGACTCATGCGCGCAAAATTGCCTGAATCCATCCAGTAAATAAAGACCTCGGCTCCGTTTTTTCCACCGCTCACAAAGGCGAGTTGTTTTCCGTTGGGTGACCAACGTGGACTCGATTCATTTTGATCGCGAGAAGTGAGTTTTTGGTGTTTACTCCCGTCTGCGTTCATGATCCAGAGTGAACCAGTACTTTTATCTCCCATGATGTCGTATCCCATTCTGCGGTAGACAATATGTTCACCAGAAGGAGAAATTTGGATGTCATTGGCGTATTGAAGAGAAAAGATATCGTTCATTTCAAAGGTATCTTGTGCACTAAGAAGCGATGAAAAAAATAGGAGTAGAGAAAAACAAAGTTGCTGTAATAATCGCATGATTGAAAATTTTATTTTTCAAGATAGCAAAAACATATTTAGGTAAAGCCGAAGAGTAGTGAGTACCCAAGAAAAACCATTCCATAGGATTTAACCCTGCTAGAATGACATGGATTTGTTCATTCCATTTTCGGTGTATTGAACCTGAAAATTTCGGGTAGCCAAATTAGCGATTAAGCGTGCCTTGTCGTCTTGGTGGACCCAACTAATATCAATGGTAGAACTGTCTTTTTCGTTGAAATGAACCTCCCCTGAAAAAGCTTTGGAGGTATTTCGAAGGCGCAAAAGTTGTAGTTGGTTTAAGACCACATCTTTCATGCACCCTTGGGCGACATCTCTAACGCTTAAATTGGTTCGGTTGATTTCTTTGTGCCCCCCACTACCGCCTTTATCGGCAGCAGCGTAGTCGTTTTTTCCGGCAAAAAGATCCAAGTACCAAATTTGCGGCGTACCTGGCATAAAGAGTTGAATTGCCCGAGCCAACAATAATTTATTTTCATCTTCTCCTAAAGCGCTAAAAAAAGTGGCATTTATTTGATAATAGGAAATTTTTTCCCCCGAGGGACCAAATAAGTTTTTCACCCTTCCTCCTCGTTCGATTATGGTTTCCATAATTCCCTCTATTTCCGAATCTTTTAAAAGGCCATTAGAATAGTGATCGTTTAATTGTTTTCCCTTTAAATCAAGAACGGGAATACCATCATGGCAACCCAACATATTGACAATTTTAAACTTTTTGGCGATGATTTCTTTGGCCCATTTTAAAAGGGCTTTATTGGATTTGTTTTCAATGGTATGCAGGGTTAATCCGGGCAAGAAAAAATCATAAATAGGATATCCTTCTTTGGCCACTTCATCGTGAAGGTGTAACCCGTATTCCGCATGAATTTCGGGCAAAATAGTAAGTTGTTTTTTTGCGGCAATTTGTTTTATTCGCTCTAAGTAGTTCCATGTGCCTGGACTGTTGAAAAAGTTGCTTTCTCCAATTTCTTTGTGCAGATAAGCAAAGGCATCTAGGCGAACGATTGCTCCCCCAAAATCTTTTAATTTCTGGAGTGTTTCTTCATAAAACGCCCAGACCAATTCCGACTTTGCGTTGACATCCATCTGCCCCAGCAAAGTTCGCTTGCTATTTACCACTTGAAGAATTTCTTTTTTAAAAGTCGCACAATCCGCAAAATCAATTTCGGTAGGAGATTTCTTATTCTCTAGGGCAGCATTTATTTTTTGACAAATAGTTACGGCTTGTAAGGAGGATAAACCCTCAATATTTTGAAGGTCATTTCGTGTTATCTTAGTGAAATGTATGACCTGATAAAAAGTGTTCCAATAGGGTCTTTCTGAACCGTCCGGAAAAGGGACTTTTAAAATAGGAAGACCAGGTTTACGCATAAAAAGCTTTTGGAGATAAGCTTCGTTTGGATAGATTACACCATCTTCTTTCGGGCTACCATTTCCCTCCCAAAAGGCATTCCAGTCAATAAAGAAGTCTTTAAATTTTGATTGTTCTCCACGGGCAATTAAGTCCTTGAACTGAGGTGAGGCGACAGACAAGTGATTCAACACGATATCAAATTTCAATTGAATGTTAAGCCTTTCCAATGCTTTTAAGTCATCTTTACAAACGAGCGTTTCATTTAAATTGTAATCAATGATTGAAAATCCACGATCCAAATCACTGTTGAAAAAGGTAGGTAAGATGTAAAATAAAGAAAAAACATCTTTGAATTCTGGTCGCTGAAGCATGGCAATTGTATCGCTTAATTTCTCACCGATACTGTCGGGATATGCGTTGAGCATTACACCATTTGAGATCATAAATTTTATTCTTTTGAGGAGTAGGTTAATGCCTAATTTGCTAATCTATAAAAGATTGGATAAAATAGTTATGTTGTTGGGCAGTCGTCCTACATTTTGCAATTTTAAAGCGGCCAGCTGAAGGGCTATTTGCAAACATTCGGTGGCAGGACGTTGGTCAATGTAAGCAAACAAAAAGCCAGACCAAAAAGCATCTCCAGCACCAGTGGTGTCCAACACGTTTTCAATTTTTATTGCGGGTAGTTGAATTGTTTTTTCCCCTTTTCGTGAAAGTTTCACCCCCTTACTTCCACAGGTTAAACAAACGGTATCGACACCTAAATCATGAAAAAAGGAAAAGATATCTTCATTTGGCATTTCCTTTCCAAAAAAACGGAGCATATCATCTTCACTGATTTTTAATAAAGGATTTAGCGCACAATAGGTTTTGATCACCTCCATTGCTTCTTCTTTGGAATCCCAAAGACGACTTGCATAATTTAAGTCAATACTTAGTTGACAACCTAAGTTAAAAGCTTCTTGTGCTTTTTTCAATATGGTTTCTTGAGCGGGTTTTTTACTAAGGGCAAAACAGGTTGTGTGAAAAATGGCTGTATTGGCCAATAAATCGCTGGGAATTTGATCTTCGCTAATATGATAATCAGCATCTCGATAGGGAATGAAATCGGGAGTACCGTCTGATCTAGAGACAAAAACAACACTGGTGGAGAGGGCGCATTTTTTGACATAGGACGAGTCAACACCTATTTCAGTCAAGCGATTAAATACATATTCGCCAAAGCCATCGTTCCCCACAGTAGCGACCATGGTAGAGTTTAATCCCAAACGGGAAGCATTCATGGCAACATTTGTAGGAGATCCACCCAAGAAGCGATGATAATCTCGGGTTTCATTAATGCGAACATTGGGTTGATGCCCGATAAAATCGATCAATACTTCTCCAATGCATAGGATATCTATATTTTTGGTTCTTAAGGTCAATGATGTGAAGGTGTATATTAAAAGTTATTTAATTAATGCTTTCTGCACTTTCAATCGCTTCAGGCAATTTCAGTCGCATGGCCAAAGCCGCAGCGATTATAAAAAATAGTCCACCGAATATAATGGCATTTACGGCACTGTTGTTGAGAATGTTTTTTACAATTGGTCCAAAAGTTAGCGTTTGAATCCCCATTGGGATTACAATCATCATGTTGAGAATACCCATATAGACACCTCTTCGCTCTTGCGGAACAATTTTAGCCACCATTGAATAGGGAATCCCCATCATTGCTGCCCAGCCGATACCAAATAGAATCATTGGAAGTAATACAAGGATGGGATCATTGATGAACGGGATGTTCAACATGGCTAAACCTGTTAGGAATAGACTTAAAATATACACCTTTTTCCCACTGAATTTCATGCTAAGAGGCACCAGTAAAAGCGCGAATACAATCGTTGAGACATTGTAGGTAGTATTCATTTTTGCAGCCTGACTCAAGGCTTGCGACTTGTCAAAACCCATACTTTCTTCAAACATTGGAGAGATAAATTGCCAATAAATGAAAAGGGCGTACCATTGAAAGAGGTATACTGCCGATAATCTCCACATAAAATTAGGCATGTTTTTTATGGCATGGATAATTTCTGTAAAAGGCGCTTGCAGCCTTTTGGAGAAGGCTAGGGCATTGTGTTTTTCAATAACAGTCATTTCTTCTGCAGAAGGAGGAATTTCAGGTGTTTTAAGTACAGACCATAAAATAGTTCCAACCGATAAAATGGAGCCAATAAAAAAGGAATAGTACAACCATGTTGGAATATTTCCACCCTGATCCAGGCTTTCTGCTCCGCCAAACCAATCTTGAAAAAGAAAGATGGAAGCATTGGCTAAGACAATACCTGCGCCTACAAATAAACTTTGCATCTGATAACCAACGTTTAATTGCTCTTCTGGGAGTTTGTCACCAACAAAAGCACGGTAGGGCTCCATGGCCATGTTATTCCCTACGTCGAGGATCCAAAGTAAACCCACCGCAAACCATAAACTTGGACTATAAGGAAAGGCAAATAGACAAAAACTACCAATCAAAGCGCCAATTAAAAAGAAGGGCTTTCGTCTTCCCCATTTTGGCGCCCATGTTCTGTCTGAAATAGCGCCGATAATTGGCTGAACAATTAGGCCTGTTACTGGGCCTGCAAGATTTAGTAATGGTAATTCTGATGGGTTTGCTCCCAAAAAAGAAAAGATAGGATTGAAAGCAGTTTGTTGCAGTCCAAAACTAAATTGGATTCCTAAGAACCCTACATTC
>JAKMEK010000037.1 GCA_022425945.1 Flavobacteriaceae bacterium | reverse complement strand
AACCAAAACAATATGTTACCAGAAAAACAAGGGCTTTATTCGCCTGATTTTGAGCACGATAACTGTGGTGCAGGATTTATCTGTAGTCTCCAAGGAAAGAAAACCAATGACATTATTGGAAAAGCTTTAGATATTCTCGTAAAATTAGAACACCGTGGTGCCGTAAGTTCTGACGGAAAAACAGGAGATGGTGCCGGAATTTTGATTGAGATTCCACATGATTTTTTGGTTAAAAATGTAGATTTTGAGTTACCTGAATTACATCAATATGCAGTTGGAATGACATTTCTTCCGCAAAAAGACAATCAGCGTGACTATTGTGTAAAGGTTTTTGAAAACGAAATACGAAAGCAAGGATTAAGCGTTTTGGGTTGGAGAAAAGTTCCAGTCAACAAAAGTGTTGTTGGTCGCATTGCCTCTCAAACCGAACCCTATATTGCACAAGTTTTTATTGGAAAAGGAGAAAGTGAATACACGGATCACGAATTTAATGTGAAGTTGTTCATCGCACGAAAGATTGCTGAACACACCATTTATCAATCGAAACTTTCTGAAGCGAATTATTTCTACTTACCTTCTCTTTCTACCCATACACTTATTTACAAAGGACTTCTTGTTCCTGAAGATATTGAACCCTATTATACTGATTTATCTGACCCACTTGTGGTAACGCGTTTGGCATTGGTTCACCAACGCTTTTCCACCAATACTTTCCCAACATGGGATCTAGCACAGCCTTTCCGTTACATGTGTCATAATGGGGAAATCAACACCTTCAGAGGAAACTATAGCCGCATGCAAGCGCGTGAAGAGTTGTTCAAAAGTGAATTATTTGGTGATGATATCAAGGAAATTTTGCCGGTCATCCTCAAAGGAAAATCAGACTCCTCATCAATGGACATGGTAGTAGAACTTCTTTTAGCTACAGGGCGATCTCTACCAGAGGTAATGATGATGATGGTACCTGAAGCATGGGAGAAACACAAATCCATGGATCCTGCGAAAAAGGCATTCTACCAATACAACGCTTGTATCATGGAACCATGGGACGGACCAGCTTCCATTCCTTTTACAGATGGAAAATTCATCGGCGCACTTTTAGATCGAAATGGATTACGCCCCTCAAGATACACCGTAACCAAAGATGGTTATGTTGTGATGTCTTCTGAAGTAGGTGTATTAGACATCGATCCAGCAAATGTTGAAAAGCATGGTCGCCTCGAACCAGGGCGTATGTTCTTGGTAAACATGGACGAAGGACGTATCATTGAAGATGAAGAAATTAAAACACAGGTAGCTACAGCGCGTCCATACCAAGAATGGTTAGACAACAATTTGTTACCCCTAGCAAAAGTACCTTACACTGGAAACCACTTAGAAGTAGAGTCCGAAGACTACGAAACACGCTTACGTGTCTTTGGTTACACCCAAGAAGACTTTAAAACCATCATCCTTCCCATGAGTCTCCAAGGGAAAGAAGCCATTGGTTCTATGGGAACAGACACTCCTCTAGCAGTTTTGTCTGACCGTCCACAATTACTATACAACTACTTTAAACAACTGTTTGCACAAGTAACAAACCCTCCTTTAGATGGAATTCGCGAGGAAGTGGTAACTGATACCTCGCTAAGCATTGGGAATGATCTCAATATTTTTGACATCGGTGCAGCACATGCGAAAAAGCTGAACATTCAAAATCCAGTTATTTCGAATGAAGACTTAGACAAAATTAAACACATCGACCATCCGGATTTCAAAACGGTTGTTATTCCAACACTTTATGAAGTTCATAAAGGAATGAATGGGCTTGAAACTGCCTTGGAAGATATGGTTAAAAGCATTGAGAAAGAGGTAGACAAAGGTGCCAATATCGTTATCCTTACCGATAGAGGTGTCTCAAATTACTTCGCACCTATCCCAATGTTGATGGCTTGTGCGCATACACACAATGCGTTCAAACGCTTAAAAAAGCGTTCCAACTTTGGAATCGTAATTGAATCTGCCGAGCCAAGAGAGCCACACCATTTCTCTTGCTTATTTGGGTATGGAGCTAGTGCTATTAACCCTTATATGGTAAATGAAATCATCGAAGAACAAGTTTCTTCTGGTAATATTAAAGGGATTACTGCCGATACAGCTATTGATAACTTTAATCAAGCCATTGCCAAGGGAATTGTTAAGGTGATGAATAAAATTGGAATCTCAACATTACACTCGTATAGAGGAGCACAGATTTTTGAGGCCCTTGGATTAAGCGAGAAATTTGTAGATCAGTTCTTCTGTGACACAGCTACACGAATTGAAGGAATTGGCTTATATGAAATTGAGCGTGAGATTACACGTCGCTACAAAAAAGCATTTAGCAAAGAAGGACTTGGTGGTCTTGACCTTGAAATAGGTGGAGAATACCGCTGGCGTAGAGATGGTGAAGCACATATGTTGAATCCAACAACCATTGCTAAACTTCAGCAAGCGGTCAACCAAAATAAATGGGAAAGCTATGATGTTTATTCCAAGATGGTAAATGAGCAATCGGAAAAATTAATGACCCTACGTGGCCTTTTTGAATTTTCTAGCTTTGACCCAATTCCATTAGAGGAAGTAGAACCATGGACAGAAATCGTTAAACGATTTAAAACGGGCGCCATGTCCTTAGGATCCATTTCGGCTGAAGCGCACGAAAATCTTGCCATTGCCATGAACCGTATTGGCGGGAAAAGTAATTCTGGTGAAGGAGGAGAAGACCCACAACGTTTCCAACCTGACAACAATGGAAACTGGCGTAACTCTGCAATCAAGCAAGTTGCCTCTGGACGATTCGGTGTATCGAGTCACTACCTTTCTTCTGCCAAGGAAATACAAATTAAAATGGCGCAAGGAGCCAAACCTGGAGAAGGTGGTCAACTACCTGGACCAAAAGTAAATCCATACATTGCATCAGTGCGAAACTCCACACCTTATGTTGGACTAATTTCGCCTCCACCCCACCACGACATTTATTCAATCGAAGATTTAGCACAATTGATCTATGACTTGAAAAATGCCAATCGTGAGGCTAGAGTAAACGTAAAATTAGTTTCTGAAGCGGGTGTAGGTACCATTGCTGCCGGTGTAGCCAAAGCGAAAGCAGATGTTATTCTGATTTCTGGTTTTGATGGTGGTACTGGAGCATCTCCACTTACCTCACTAAAACACGCTGGACTGCCTTGGGAACTTGGTATTGCAGAGGCACAACAAACATTGGTCATGAACGATTTACGTAACCGTATCGTTCTAGAATGTGACGGACAAATGAAAACAGGTCGTGATGTTGCGATCGCTTGTTTGTTAGGTGCAGAAGAATTTGGATTCTCCACTGCTCCCCTAGTTGCTTCAGGATGTATCATGATGCGTGCTTGTCACTTAAATACTTGTCCAGTAGGAATTGCAACCCAAGATCCTGAATTGAGAAAGAACTTTAAAGGAAAGCCGGAACACGTAATCAACTTCATGTATTTTGTTGCAGAAGAATTACGTAAAATAATGGCCGAATTAGGGTTTAGAACCATCGATGAAATGGTGGGTCAATCGCAAAAAATCAACATGAAAAAAGCGGTGGATCACTTCAAAGCACAGGGCATTGATCTATCTAAAATTTTATATAAACCTGAGGTTGGACCAAAGGTTAAATTGCACAACACACAGAAACAAGATCATGGACTAGAGAACGTAATTGACTTTAAAATCATACACGAAGCTCACCCAGCGATCTACCGAAAAGAAGAGCAACATTTGGAATTTTCGATCAAAAATACTGACCGAACCGTTGGAGCTATTCTTTCTAACGAAATTTCAAAAATTCACGGAGTCAATGGATTACCAGAAGACACGCTGAGTTTGAAATTTACAGGAACAGCGGGACAGAGTTTTGGTGCTTTTGCAGCTAAAGGACTCTTCATGAAAGTTTCTGGAACCTGTAATGACTATTTTGGCAAAGGTCTTTCCGGAGGGAAATTAATCGCTGAAGTACCAAAAGAAGCTACTTTCAAAGCCGATGAAAATATCATCATTGGAAATGTAGCCTTGTATGGTGCTGTAACAGGAGAAGCCTACATCAACGGAATCGCAGGAGAACGTTTTTGTGTGCGTAACTCAGGTGCAACGGCAGTGGTCGAGGGAATTGGAGATCACGGATGTGAGTACATGACCGGTGGTATTGCCCTTATCTTAGGAGAAACTGGACGTAACTTTGCTGCGGGTATGAGTGGTGGTATTGCTTATCTATACAGTGCAGATGGGACCTTTGACGAAAAGAAATTCAACCTAGAAATGGTAGAATTAGAAGACCTTACAGATCAGGACCGCGAAACAGTAAAGAACCTGTTGGTCAATCATAACGATTATACATCGAGTAGTAAAGCAGCAGCAATATTAAAGGATTGGCCCGATAGTTCTAAGAACTTCATCAAGGTTATGCCAACCGATTACAAGAAAGCATTAGCGCTTTTAGCAGCAGAAAAAGAACAAGAACAAAAGGCTTAATATCATGGGAAAATTAAGAGGATTTATGGAATTCGATCGCATCAAAGAAGAAGCGATTGCACCCAAAAAAAGAATTGAAAACTATAAGGAGTTTACTGTAGCACCTAAAACAGAACAACTTCAAGAACAAGGAGGCCGCTGCATGGACTGTGGTGTACCTTTTTGTCACAGTGGATGTCCACTTGGAAATTTAATCCCAGACTTCAATGATGCTGTCTATAAAAATGAATGGGAAAAAGCATTAACCATTTTACACTCAACAAATAACTTCCCAGAATTTACGGGACGTTTGTGTCCAGCGCCTTGTGAAGAGGCCTGTGTACTTGGCATTGTAAACCCACCTGTTTCCATTGAATTAATCGAGAAATATATTGTTGAACGTGGTTTCAACGAAGGCTGGATCAAGGCTCAACCTCCCGTACAGCGTACAGGTAAATCTGTTGCCATAGTAGGATCTGGTCCTGCAGGTTTAGCTGCAGCGCAACAATTGAACCGTGCTGGACACAATGTTACGGTCTTTGAACGCGACAATAAAGTGGGCGGATTATTACGTTATGGTATTCCAGATTTCAAAATGGAAAAGCATGTGATTGATCGTCGTATAGCGCTGCTAGAGGAAGAAGGGATCACCTTTACCACAAACACAGAAATTGGGAAAGACATTTCAGCAGAGCAGTTAGAAGCTGACTTCGATGTAGTGCTACTTTGCATGGGTGCAACCATTAGAAGACAATTGCCTATTCCAGGAGCTGATCTTGACGGAGTAGTGCAAGCAATGGACTTCTTACCCCACAATAACAAAGCGGTAGACGGACAACTAGAGCGCGAAGAGAAATTCCTTGCCACTGGGAAAAATGTAATCGTTATCGGTGGTGGTGACACCGGATCTGACTGTATTGGTACTTCGAATCGTCATGGTGCTAAAAGTGTAACCAACTTTGAAATCATGCCAAAACCTGCCGATGGACGTACTGATGAAAATCCTTGGCCTTACTGGCCCTTTAAGCTGAAAACTTCTTCTTCTCATGAAGAAGGGATTCACCGTGAGTGGTCAATACTAACCAAAGAGTTCATTGGAGACGAAAAAGGGCATATCAAAGCATTGAAAACCGTAGAGGTACAATGGAAGAAAATTCCTGGACAACGTCCGCAACTAATCGAACGTGAAGGAAGTGAAAAAGAATGGCCTTGTGACCTTGCCCTTTTAGCGCTTGGATTTACGGGACCAGAAAAAAGTATTCCAGAACAACTAGGCTTGACCTATGATGAGCGTGGAAATGTCAAAGGCGAAAAGCGTTACCAGACTAACAAGTCCAATATTTTTACCGCTGGAGATGTTCGTCGTGGACAATCCTTGATTGTATGGGCGATTTCTGAAGGAAGAGAAGCTGCACATCAAATCGATATGCATTTAATGGGACATTCAACCCTTCCACAAAAGAATATCGCAGGAGATTTGGTCGCTGTATAAACCAAATTGCATTAGACCCTAAAAAAACCCACCCTCATGGTGGGGTTTTTTTGTTTATTTTTGACCTTATTAGCCTCCAAATCAGCGCTTATGTTTCTTTATCAAAAAGAGCTGACAGTGAAACAGCTCAAAAAAATATTCCTATTATGGAATAATGAATACCCCATATCTTTTCATTTCGATCGATGGGAAAATCTGAAAAATTACTTTAATGCTTATGATGATCTCCATCATATTCTTTATATGAACGGCAATTCAATTGAGGGCTGGTGGTGTGACTTTAACAGAGACAATGAACGTTGGTTCACAATACTTGTAAGCAGCTCTTTCCAAAAAAAAGGAATTGGACGCTCATTAGTAGAGCGTGGAAAAGAAAGTTCTGAATGCATAAATGGATGGGTAATTGAAGCAACCCAGTTACCAAAGAAGGGGGGGAAACTTATATCGCTCGCCTCTAAGCTTTTATTTAAAAAAACCTCCACTTACAGCAAAACGAATTCAGGAATTAAAACAGTTAAAATTCAGTGGAAGTCCAAACGATCGAACCATTAAGGACTGAATACTTCATCAACTAATTCGTTATGGGCAAAAAATGATTGCTTGTCAAGTGGGATTTGGCCTCAACAGTACTACCAAACAAGATTTAATGATGTTAGCCAAGAAAATAGATTTAAAAAAAAAAATGTATTATTGTCAATAACCCAAATTTATATACCATGACAACATTAACCACGATTGCACGTATTGTTTTAGCTATTTTTTTGATTGTTTTAGGATCAAATGGCTTTTTCAATTTTCTTCCTTATCCAGAAATGAGTGATTCAGCCAACGCTTTTATGGGGGCCATAAATAGTGTTAAATTTATTTTTCCATTGATTGGCCTAATTGAAATTGTATCCGGTATTCTGTTGCTAACCAAGAAAGCAATCCCTTTTGCCTTAATTATGGTTTTACCGATATTGGTCAACGCTATGATTTTCCATATAAGCTTAAACCCAGAAGGAATGCTGTTTGCCACTATCTGTTTTGTGTGCAACATCTTTTTGCTTTATCGCAACAGAGAGAGCTATAAAACCTTGTATTGATTGTTAATCTTTCTTATTCAACGCTCGATCGATTAGATCAGCAACATTGACACCCGATCCTTTTGGAATGGAATCAGTGACCGTAAAAAGTAACAAATCTTTACCCGCAACGGAGAGTAGAATTTTTTGACCAATAGGCAAGTCTACCCCGCTTTTGGAAAAGGCGGAAAGGGTAGGATTCATCACCCCAGGGATTTTCAACGGAATAGCCTGAGCAGTTGTGTTCACCAAATAAAACCCGCGCTGAGGCGTCAGCGCGCCAATTTTTTTCTTCGCGGGTTTTCCTTTAAAAATGGTATATTCTACTTTTAAAGGAGCAAAAAAACGATTCTCAAACTGTAAACACATATCTTCTTCAACTGATAAACTTGCTGAGGCCCCCTTATCCAATCCAAAGCCTTTTTGAAGAGAATCTGTTTCCTTATTCCGCGCAGAGACCCCTAGCTCAAACTTAGCCTTGTTC
Organism: Flavobacteriaceae bacterium; assembly: GCA_022425945.1. Classification (GTDB taxonomy): domain Bacteria; phylum Bacteroidota; class Bacteroidia; order Flavobacteriales; family Flavobacteriaceae; genus Arcticimaribacter. The sequence continues at coordinate 11,553 of JAKMEK010000037.1, read as the reverse complement.
CATACTTTTACCCTAAAGCCCTTGTAATTGGGATAATCAATAACGACTACCTGTTTGGGTGGAAGAACAAGGGTTGACTTAGCTAGCTCCCTTTTTTGGGCAAAAAGAATCATTGGAAATACGAAAAGAAGAAAAGCGATTTGTTTCATGTACTAAAAATACAATCCTATCTTTGAATGACATGGGAAAAATAAAAAAAGTAGCTGTTATTGGGGGTGGAGCAGCAGGGTTTTTTGCTGCCATTTCAGCCAAAGAACACCACCCAGCGGCAGAAGTATGCTTATTTGAAAAAACCGCTAAAACATTATCAAAGGTAAAAGTTTCTGGGGGTGGACGTTGTAATGTCACCCACGATTGTCGGGAAGTAACCGAACTCATCAAAGCCTATCCACGTGGGGGTAAAAGTTTAACGTCTATTTTTCATGCATTTCAACCAACGGATACCGTTCAATGGTTCGAAGAACGCCGAGTCCCCTTGAAAACAGAAAAAGACGGACGTATGTTCCCTATTTCCGATTCGTCTCAAAGTATTATTGACTGCTTACAAACTGAATTGACCAAAAAAAAGATTAGCCTTAAGCTATCTTCAGCAGTAAAACAACTATCAAAAGAAGAGGGGAAATGGTCACTTCACATCAATGACAATGAAAAAGAGTCTTTTGATCGGGTGATTGTTACCACAGGCGGTAGTCCCAAAAAAACAGGTTTTGATTGGCTAGCTAAGTTAGGGCATCGTATTGTCTCTCCTGTACCCTCGCTATTTACCTTCAATATGCCCAATGAAAAAATTATAGGTTTAATGGGTGTGGTAGCAACAAACGCACAAGTAAAGATTGAAGGAACAAAAATCAAAACGCAAGGCCCCCTTCTCATCACGCATTGGGGAATGAGTGGGCCTGCGATACTGAAAGCCTCCTCCTTCGGTGCTCGGGAACTCGCAGAAAAAGAATATCAATTTAATATTCGTGTTAATTGGCTCGAAGAATTCAACGCTGAGCAGCTATTCTGTCTACTCAATGAAATCATTGAAAAACACCCACAAAAATTAATGATCAAATACAATCCAACAACCCTCCCCAATCGACTTTGGTCCTTCCTTTTAGAAAAAAACAGTATCCCTTTAGAACGTCGCTGGAACGAAGTCGGTAAAAAGAAACTTCGTCACTTGGCAGAGGCCATAACGAATGATCGTTTTTGTGTGGCAGGCAAAACAACTTTCAAAGAAGAATTTGTTACCTGTGGGGGTATTGCTCTAAAGGAAATCAATCTTAAAACCATGGAGAGTAAAAAAGCCGAGGGCCTCTATTTTGCCGGAGAGGTCATTGATGTTGATGCAATTACGGGAGGCTACAACTTTCAAGCGGCTTGGAGTGGTGGTTATGTTGCAGGTAAATTACAATAAAATAACTACCTTGTATTGGCTATAAATGAGCTTTATAAACGCCCTTTTCGAATTTGAAATAAAGAAAAAAATCGACTAATTAATACTGAATGAAAAACGATTTTTCAATAAAAACAATCAAACAACTCTTCAAATCCAATCAAAAAAGTGTTCTGATTATATGCATGGGAACATTCATTTTCTGGGCACTATACACAACGCAAAAAAGGGGAGGCTTCCACGATTTAGACACGGCCGAATCCTGGGGAGTAAATACGTTTAGTGGAGTGTATTTCAACCTTCCTCAGCCCGTTTTTGTGCTCGACGAGGGAACCTACCCGGAGGGATTAAAATCTCAAGCTTTATTGGTTGGAAATGAACGTTTTGATGTAGCGGAAATCATTGCAGCCAAAGAAGAAACTCCTGGTGAATTTAACGGAAAATACATGCGAATTAGTGGAACCCTATTTTATGGCGATGAGAAGATGCTTATTGAATTGACTGATGGGATGAACGCCATCATTAGCGTAAACAAAAGCCTCAGTTATCCTGTGCAACAGACCCAACCGAAAGCCGTTACACTAAACGGTGAAATCTTAAATCCTAAATGTTGGTTTGATAGCCTCAAATCTGGTGAAGGAAAGTCCCACAAAAGCTGTGCTATCCGATGTATCGAAGAAGGAAAACCACTCATTTTAAAAGTACTAAAGGATGGCGGAAATGTGTATTATCTACTCGAATCAACAACCCCTGAAAATATAAACACATCTCTCTCAGATTTTGTTGCGGAACCCGTCCAAATTGAAGGTCAAGTGCTGTATCAAAATGGATGGAACGTTGTGCGAACGAATGTGTCAAAAATTAAATATCTAAATTAGCGAGGAAACATTTTTAGCTTAAGCACACCACTATGAAAAAAACACTTATACTCCTCTTCGGATTTTGCCTACAAAGTTGCTCAACGCAAACCAGTTTTGACCAAACAAAAATACGGGAGCAGATCACTGCTGAAGAAACCCGATCAATTTTATTTACCCTTGCCCACGATGACATGAAAGGGAGGGATACCAAAAGTGGCGGCTACTACAAAGCAGCTAACTATGTAACTGATTATTTTAAAACCCACGCGATACAACCTTTTTATCCAGCTTACAGAGACTCTTTGATGACAGACAGCATAGGTTCCTTTAATCTGGTGGGACAAATTGGTCATTATGATGCCAAAAGACCTACTGTGCTCATAGGAGCACATCTCGATCATATTGGAATGCAAGACAATGAAGAAGATCAAATTTTCAATGGAGCAAACGACAACGCTGCTGGTTCTACGGCCGTATTGCAGATTGCTCGTTTTTTAGCACAACATACATGGAACCAAAATATATTGATTGCTCTTTTTGCTGATGAGGAAAAGGGGTTGAAAGGAGCCTATCATTTGGCAGATCGACTACAAAATGAACAAATAAACTTGGCCTATATGGTGAATTTCGAAATGATTGGCACTACGCTGACCACGGGTGAAAACCAAGTTTATATGACTGGCTATAAACGATCAAATATGGCCGATGAAATGAATGCCATTTCAGCGGATTTTGTGCAATTCCTTCCCCAAGCAAAACAATACAACCTGTTTAAACGTTCAGACAATTACGCTTTTTACCAAGCCTTTGGTGTTCCCGCCCAGACGCTATCTTCTTTTGATTTTCAAAACTATGACTTCTATCATAAAGCTGGAGATGAGGCTGAAAAACTGGATGTTAAAAACATGAATCAAATCATCGGAACTGCTGCCTATACGTTAGCCATTTTACTACAAAACGAGCGCATCATAAAAATGACTCCGCAGGAATAATCACTTTTTGTTTTGAGTCTGCTCACGAAAAGTACTCTCAAAAATCTTATCAGCATTTCCTGCTTCAAATCCCTCTCTTCTATGAGCACGTGTTAACTGTTCAATGGGGAGATGCTGAAATTCTGGTAAAACTAAGCGCTCTGCAAATTCAACATAACTGCCAGGGATGTTCTGTATCGACCCACAAGAAAAAGTAGCTGCAATCATTTCTGCAACAGAGCTCGATTGACGCAACAATCCATCTGGGCTCACCTTAATGACTCCACCCGCAGAATTAAGGACAATCCCGAGCTTATCTAGAAAAGCATTAAATTTTTCCAAGGTAGCGTAGTGTTTTAATTGATGAACGCTGATGGTATAGTGATTGAGGTAATATCTGTTGTAAATCACCCATGCAGCATATTCACTTTCTGCAGCCAAGGCTTCATATTCGGCCAATGATGGCAGACTCCATAAAGGTCGATGAAAAAAGGCACCAACTTCAGTAGAGTTGTCCAAATCAATCTCATCTACTGGGTCAGCAGTAATGGACGAAGTAAAATTGTGTATCAATTTTTGGCTTGCCTCAGATAAATCACCCACCCGAAGCTCACTAATAAATATTCGTGGGTAATTGGGAGAAGGTGGAGCATACCAATAGGCATCTAATTTTTTCTTTGCGAAGAAATAAGGATCCTCTTTTGTGTAGCCATAATGCAAAAATATTTTTTCAAAAGAAGCTATACCCAGATTCGGCACACCTAAAGTTCGGAAAGCCACATGATCATTTTCAATATCGCTTTCCTGTTCAATCATACCCTCAGTTTGCATAGCCTGAATGATTTTCCCAACAGCTGGCACACGTTCTCTGTAGGGCGTAAACAGCGCCTCCATAATTTTATCCAAAGCTTCCATATCAAATAATTTAGTTAAATGTAGGAAGATATTTGTAAATTCCACTTTAAATAAATCATTCCTCCATGCAGCAATCACATAGCCTTCTCCTTTCCATTTGCTTTCTTTTCTTCCTAGGGTGCTCTTCCTCAAAAAATCAATTTGAAAAGGGTAATTATGAAAAAGCTGTTGAACTCGCCATAAAAAAATTACGCAAGAAGCCCACTAATAAAAAGCAATTAGCAACCCTTAAAGCTGCCTATGGATATGCTGTCAAAGTAACCGATCAAAAAATAATCCAATACAAAGCAAGCCAAGAAAGGTTTAAGTGGGATAGGGTCATCATCCAATATAAAAGAATGCAAGATATTTACATGGGACTCCTAAAGTGCCCAGGTTGCTTAACAGTTGTAAGTCCAGTAGACTATCAACAACCGCTCAACAATGCCCTTACAAAAGGGGCAGTTGTTTATGTGGAGGAAGGGAAAAAATCCCTTAACACAAAAACTAAAGCATCAGGGCGTGAGGCCTATCGTCAGTTCATAAAAGCAAAAAACTATCAAGAAAATTACACGGGCATTGATCGTCTATTAACAGAAGCCCGTATTGCAGGAACAGAGGTCATTGGTGTCTCTAGCATACCTGTTCGCAGTAAAGGACTTGAACTCAACAGTGCGTTCTTTTTGCAACAGCTTGTACAAACGCTTAATGAATTCAATTATTTTTTTGCTGATTTTCGTGCGATGGATAAATTGATGGAACAAAAACTGGTTCCCAATTATGTAGTAGATTTATCGTTTGATGATTATTATATCGGGCAAACCTATCTCAAAGAAACACGAGAAACAGTTGTTCGAGATAGTGTTAAAGTTGGCGTAGTAACCGATAGTTTGGGCGTAAAAACAGCCGTTTATGGGAAAGTTGAAGCCGATGTACAACGTTTCGAAAAAACCATCGAGAGCGGAGGATTATTGAACATTGCCATTCTGGACACTGCATTAGAAACAGTGCTTTACCAAGAAAAATTGCCTAGTACCTACCAATGGATTAATGACTGGGCAACCTACCAAGGTGATAAACGCGCCTTGACAAAAGACGAATTGCGCTTGACCCGAGAAAAAGAGTTATTGCCTCCTCCTGCGCAAGAGTTGTTTTACGCTTTTACACGTCCTCTGTTTAATCAAACCGCAGGAATTTTACAAGATCGCTATCGTTACCTACGCAAGTAAACTTAACCTGTCATTAAATTTCGAGTCATGAAAAAAAGCCGTTTGCTCTTTCGTTATCTATGTTTGCTAGTTGTTATTTTTGGATTCTACATCTCCTTTATGACATGGAGATTTGAATCCGTTCAACTACAGTTACCCCCATTGGCGACAACCGAAATATCACAAGCTGCAATTGATCATTTTGCTGAGGCGATTCGAATTAAGACCATATCTCCAGAAAATCCTGATGCTTTTGACTCCCTACCCTTTGTACAATTCAATCAATTTCTAAAAAGCACATACCCACTGGCCGATTCGCTCTTGGAAAAGAAACACATTAATCACTTTAGTCATTTGTATAAATGGGAGGGGACAGACACACGTTTAAAACCAGTAATCCTGATGGCTCACTTGGACGTTGTTCCTGTCAGCACCGAAGACTTGATTGATTGGAAATACCCACCCTTTAAAGGAAGTATCGTCAACGATACACTTTGGGGAAGAGGCACTATAGATAATAAAATAGGTGTTATCGGTTTAATGGAGGCCGTTGATGCTTTACTCAAAAACGATTACCAACCTAAACGGACGCTCTACCTTTCGTTTGGTCATGATGAAGAAATTGGTGGCTTAAAAGGGGCAAAAAAGATTGTCGACTATCTGAAAAAAGAAAATATAGTAGCTGAATTTGTCCTCGATGAGGGAGGAACCATTTCACAAGGAATCATACCGGGTATTGAAAAGAATGTAGCCTTGATAGGAATTGCAGAAAAAGGATATGTTTCACTCGAATTATCAATCAAAAAAGAGGGGGGACACTCTTCCATGCCAGAAAAAGAAACAGCTATTGATCTGTTAGCAGCTGCCATTGTAAAAATCAAATCCAATCCCTTCCCCGCAAGAATCGCTGATCCAATTGAAGGCTTCATCAAAAGCTTAGGTCCAGAAATGGGATTGATGAACCGTATTATTTTTGCCAATCAAGGTATTTTCAGTTCACTGATCACAGGAGTCTATGAAAAAACTGCTGCAGGAAATGCATTGGTCCGAACCACGATTTCCCCTACTCTATTTAATAGTGGGATAAAAGACAACATTCTTCCTCAAACGGCCAAAGCCACAGTTAATTTTCGTATTCTCCCTGGAGAAAGCTCTTCCTCTGTAATGGAACGAGTTAAACACTTGATCGATGACCCTCGGATAGACATTCGAAAAGGAAGAATGCAATCAGAACCATCCAAGGTTTCTAGCACGCAATCCTCGGGATACAAAAACATACACAAGGCCATCGCACAGAGTTTTCCTGAAACCTTGGTTGCACCATATTTGGTTGTAGGAGGAACGGATGCTAAACACTTTGAATCCATTTCGACAGACATCTATCGTTTTTCTCCCATGGTCATCAACAAAGGGAACATAAAATCTTTTCATGGATTAAATGAACGCATATCCATTCAAGACATTGAAAACGGAATTCGTTTCTACCAGCAACTCATTCAAAACAGCACAGAAAACTAGATTAAGAAAGCCTATTTCTCGCTCCGCAAAAATTGGATATACCATTATTAATGGTTAAGTTTATCAAAATTAAACTGGTAAACCAATTTTATGTCACCATTCAAATCATTTCAATCAAAAAAACAATTCAACTTACTATCGTTAGCAGGTTTATTTCTATGCTTACTGCTGAGTAGTTGCAACAACGCATCCCAACAAACCACTATTCTTGTCTCTACACCAACAGCGTTGGATGAAGCCATAGCCTCAGCCACTGCCGGAACTGATATTGTTATGGCCAATGGAGAATGGAATGATATACAAATACGTTTAGCAGGAAAGGGAACTGCAAATGCTCCCATTCGACTAATTGCAGAGACCGCCGGAAAAGTAATTATACAAGGAGATTCTGACTTAAAATTAGGAGGAGAATATCTTGTAGTCGATGGTTTGCATTTCAAAAATGGTCAAAGTCCTTCTCGTGCCGTAGTTGGTTTTAAGATCGACGACGAACAACTTGCTTTCCACAGTCGTGTCACCAACATTGTCATTGAAGACTTCAATAAATCACAACGAAACAAAACAGATCTATGGGTTCAGTTTCATGGACGATACAATCAACTGGACCATTCCTATTTGGCTGGAAAGTCGAACAGAGGACCAACGGTTCGTGTTGATTTGGAAGGAAACCAAAGTATCAAAAATCATCACCGCATCAACAATAATCACTTTGGCCCACGCCCACCGAAAGGAGGACCTAGTGCAGAAACCATCCAGATTGGGAATAGCTACACTTCTATGGCGCCAAGTTATACTGTCGTCGCCGACAACTATTTTGAACGCTGTAATGGTGAAGTAGAAATCATTTCAAGTAAAACCAACTTCAATGAATTTCGCAACAATGTCTTTTACAAAAGTGAAGGTTCTTTGGTCACCAGACATGGTAACTATTGTACCGTTGATGGAAATTATTTTATAGGTGATGAGAATTCGAAACAAATTGGTGGAATTCGTTTAATTGGAACCGGACACTGGGTAACCAACAACTACTTCTATAACCTAAAAGGTGAAAGCTTCAGAAGCCCACTTGCTGTAATGAATGGAATTCCTAAGTCACCTCTCAATCGCTACATCCAGGTAACTGATGTTGTCATTGCGCACAATAGTTGGATCAATTGTACTTCACCTCTTCAATTTGGTGTAGGTTCCAATGTAGATCAACGTGATGTTTTACCTGCATCTGAAATCCGTTCCGATCGTCCTATTCGTACAACTTTTGCAAATAACCTTATTCACAATAGTATAGGAGATTCTTCTCCCTTGGTTGCTCATGACAAGATTGATGGAATTGACTTCCAAAACAATATCATCAATAACCAAGGAACACAATTTACTCCGGTAGAGGGCTTAAGTCCAATGGATTTTTCACTAGTTAAAAAAGCAGAAGGACTTTATTTTGCAGAAGAAAAAGTAATGAATCTAGACGTGTTTAGTGGGTTTGAGTTTGAAACAATCGCTACCGACCTATTGGGAACCAAGCGTGCTTTGAAGAATGCACCGGGAGCAGTTTCAGACAACAGCAAAGACTTCCCAGCTATTTTAGCACAAGAAAACTATGGTCCAGCTTGGTTTACTGATCGCACTTCCAAAAATGAAAATCCAACCAATCATCAAGTAAGTACTGCGGAGGAATTGATCGCAAACTTAGCTTCTGCAAAAGCGGAAGATGTGATTACTCTTGCCGAGGGGAACTACAGTATTCAACGTTCTTTAGTGATTGACAAAAAAATTCAGTTAGTTGCAGCAACAGATGCAGAAGTAAAACTTAGCTACCAAGGAGATGCTGGTACAGCCTTGTTTCAAATGCATCCAAAAGGAGCGTTAGATCTTCAAAACATTTCGCTTAAAGGAAGCGGAAAACAACATGCCTTTGCACCTTTGAAAAAAGGGATGTCAAGTCTATATAATTTAAACGTACACGGTGGGAGTGTAAGTGATTTTGACTACATCCTTAAGGCTTATAAATATTCTTTTGCAGAGCACCTTAACTTTAAAGATGTTGCCTTTTCAAACTGTAAAAATGGTCTAGAGCTATCAGAAGAAATTGAAGACAAAGGGGAGTACAACGCTGAAAACATCAGCATTGTCAACTGTAGTTTTGATCGCATTCAATCCAATGTATTGGATTATTACCGCGGTGGTTACGATGAATCTACCGTTGGAGGAAACCTTGTGGTACGCAGTAGCAGCTTCACCAACTCTGGTGCAAAGGAAAAAAGTGGAATCCTACTCAACACCTATGGAATCATCAATGTTGTCCTCGAAGGGAATACCTTTAAAAACAACCGCGTGAAACAAGTAGCCCAGCTCTGGGGTGCAAAAAACAATACACATACAGATAATACCGTGGTTAATTCTGGGAAAATTGTGGTCGAAGAAAACCTAAAACTAAAGCTTCTATATTAGAGAGAAACACACTCCCAAACACAAACAAGGGCCATACTATGAAGTATGGCCCTTGTTTGTTTAAGACCGCAGAAAAAATCAACAAAAGCAATCGCTAAAAAAAGGTCAGGGAAAATTGTGAATATTTTAAAGTGTAAAGTATATTTGACATTTGGTAAAGTTAACTTATAAATACAACTCATGAACCTTAAGTCAATTGCAGAATGTGAAAGAAGAAATCTAGAGAAAATGAAAAGATACCGATTACCCTTTGGGTACAAGAAGATTGGCATCCTCGTAATCATCATTTCAATTATTGGAATTATCATCAATAAGACATCCATTGATGACAACCTCTTTGCTCAAGTGGGAAAATATGGAATCCTACTTGGCTTAGTACTTATTTCCTTATCGAAGGAGAAGATTGAAGATGAATTGGTCATTAGTCTAAAAATGCAGGCCTACACCTTTGCATTTGTAATTAGTGTTATCCTAACCCTCACCAATCCACTGTTCACCTATATCGCGAGTATAATAGCCAATAAACCAATGGATATTTTCAAAGGCATGGGAGATTGGCAAATCCTCTGGCTCTTATTGAGTATAAAACTCTTCTATTTTGAGTTTTTAAAGCGCATGAGTCGATGAAGAATAGCATAAAAATAGAAAGGGCTATAATGGGAATAACACAAGAAGAACTCGCCCTTAAAATTGGCGTATCACGTCAAACAATTAGTTCTATTGAAAAGAACAGATATATACCCTCAACTTTGTTGGCACTTCGACTATCCCAGCTATTCACAAAACCGGTGAATGCATTTTTTGAGTTGGAGCAAGAAGACGAAGTGCTTATATAAAGGGCATTGAAGGAAATAACAAAAAAACCCCTCAACAATGGAGGGGCTTAAATAAAGAAAGTTTTTCTGCTGTATTAGATCATTTTGAAATCCAGTAAAAGCTCGCCTTCTAACTTCGCTTGGTAATGATCTCCCACTTGGGTTTCACCCGTACCACTTGCGGGGGTACCTGTAAAAATTAAATCACCAGGTTCTAAGGTCATAAATTTAGATACATAAGCAATGATTTCGGCGAAATTATAAATCATTAAATCCGTATTCCCCACTTGCTTTAATTCACCATTGATGCTAAGATCAAAATTAATATCATTAAGATCGTTAAAATCACTTATGGGCTTAAAGGCAGAGATCGGAGCAGCGCCATCAAAGCCCTTGGCAAGATCCCATGGATGTTTCGTTTCACGGTAAACATTAAGTACATCTTTTGCCGTGAAATCAATTCCTAGAGCGAGTTCAGATATATAAGAAGCTGCTGTTGACTCATCGATATCCTTACCTTGCTTTCCAATTTTAGCAACAAGTTCTACCTCATAGACCAACTGCTTTGTTATCGAAGGATAAGGAACGTCTTCATTCGCTAAAACCAAACTGGTCGTTGGCTTAGAGAAAATAATTTGTTTGCCATTTTTATACGTACTGATTTCAGTTTTATCATTGACGTAATTTTTACCTATACCTAGAATCTTCATGTATTTATGTTTAGTAGATATAAAAATACAATCTTTCCCTACAAGAAAAACAAAATTACAAGACTGTCAGAAAAAAGATAATTTTTGTGTAAAAGGGAAGGAAATGATGTCTTCTTCCCTAAACTATTGTGTATAAAAAAACCCCCTACATTTCTGTAGAGGGTTTTGAAGAAGGCGACGACCTACTCTCCCACCGCTAGGCAGTACCATCGGCGCAAATGTGCTTAACTTCTCTGTTCGGTATGGGAAGAGGTGAGCCACATTGCCCTAGTCACCTTAATTGTCGTAGCGTTTTAGCACTACCTAATATCTTGACAGTATCAAAAATAAATACAAACACAGTGCAACTGTTGTTAAAAAAAGAAAAAGAAAAGGTTGACGATAGGCCTACGGGTAATTAGTATCACTCGGCTATGACATTACTGCCTTTACACCTATGACCTATCAACGTAGTCGTCTCCTACGACCCTTAAAAGAAATCTCATCTTGTGGTGGGTTTCGCACTTATATGCTTTCAGTGCTTATCCCTTCCCGACGTAGCTACTCGGCAATGCTCCTGGCGGAACAACCGATACACCAGAGGTCAGTCCATCTCGGTCCTCTCGTACTAAAGACAGATCCACTCAAATTTCTAACGCCCACTACAGATAGAGACCGAACTGTCTCACGACGTTCTGAACCCAGCTCGCGTGCCACTTTAATGGGCGAACAGCCCAACCCTTGGGACCTTCTCCAGCCCCAGGATGTGACG
>JAKMEK010000024.1 GCA_022425945.1 Flavobacteriaceae bacterium | reverse complement strand
AACCAAAACTTAACCTTTACAAATGTGGTTCAGCCCACGCGTGAGGAGATAACGGATACCGATTTTGTCTACAAAGGAAAATGGAGAAAGGATTTTTTTAAAAATGACAAGCCCATTGTTCTTGAGTTAGGTTGTGGAAAAGGAGAATATTCGGTGTATTTGGCCCAGAATTATCCAGACAAAAACTTTCTGGGAATTGATGTCAAAGGAGCGCGTTTTTGGTTTGGGGCAAAAGAGGCACTCGAATTAGGTTTAGACAATGTTGGTTTTTTAAGAACCCAAATAGAGCTTCTAGATCAAGTCTTTGACGAAAATGAAGTGGATGAAATTTGGATTACCTTCCCTGATCCGCAAATCAAATTTAAGCGAACCAAGCATCGTCTCACAAATCCTGCTTTTCTTGACCGTTACCAAACAGTCTTAAAACCCGACGGGAAAGTGCATTTGAAAACAGATAGTGAATTTTTGCATGGCTACACGCTTGGATTACTCGAAGGCAAGGGCTGGGAAGTTGATTATGCACATCACGATGTCTATGGGAATGCTTACTCACCAAAGCACGTCACGGCAATTCAAACCCATTATGAGCGTTTGTTTATGGCGAAAGATAAATTGATTACCTACTTAACGTTTCGTTTCCCTAATGGCAAAAAAGGATAAAAGTAATTTCTTCGAAAAAGTTTATGCGATTGCTCGTCAAATTCCAGAAGGGAGAATCACATCTTATGGTGCCATCGCGAAGTGTATTGGCTCTCCTCAAAGTGCCCGTATGGTAGGTTGGGCAATGAATGCCTCCCACAATCAATTGGACGTACCAGCTCATAGGGTGGTAAACCGCAAAGGATTATTGACAGGAAAGCATCATTTTGAAGGAACAAATTTGATGCAACAATTATTGGAAAACGAGGGTGTGATAGTCATTGAGAATCAAATTCAAAACTTTGATGAAATCTTCTGGGATCCCAGTTCAATCAAAAGCTAAAGCTTTAACGATCAAACTTTTTTAGTCCACATCTTACCTGTATATTTGTAATTTAGAATCAGTATAAAAAAGCGAATGAATCTAGCAAAACAAGATATTCAAAAAGCACTGACAACCATTTCTTCACCTGGAGAAGGAAAGAACTTAATGGAAAGTGGTGCGGTTAAAAATATAGTCGTCTTTGGCGATGAGGTAGTCATTGACATAAACCTAAGCAACCCAAGTCTTCAAGCCCGAAAAAAAGTGGAGGTAGAAATACTCAAATGCATTCACAAAGAAGTGCATCCAAAGGCGAAGATTAAAATTAATGTAACCGTAGAAGCGCCTAAAAAGGTAGAAACCATCAAAGGTGAACCTATTCCGGGGATCGATAATATTATTGCGATTTCCTCTGGTAAAGGCGGAGTAGGGAAATCAACCGTTACCTCAAATATTGCTGTTACACTGGCGCAAATGGGTTTCAGTGTTGGAATCTTGGATGCGGACATCTACGGTCCTTCTATTCCAACCATGTTAGACATGGAAGGGGAGCGCCCTCTGTCTGTTAATGTGGATGGTGCTTCTAAAATGGAGCCCATTGAAAACTATGGCGTAAAAGTGCTATCCATTGGATTTTTCACTCAGGCAGATCAGGCAGTCATTTGGCGAGGCCCAATGGCGGCTAAAGCATTGAATCAAATGATTTTTGATGCAGCTTGGGGAAAACTCGACTTTTTATTGATCGACCTTCCTCCAGGAACAGGAGACATTCACTTGAGTATCGTTCAGTCTCTTCCCATAAATGGTGCTGTAGTAGTTTCAACTCCACAGAATGTAGCCTTAGCCGATGCCCGAAAAGGAATCGCAATGTTTCAACAAGAAAACATCAATGTGCCCGTTTTAGGGGTAGTAGAAAATATGGCCTATTTTACACCAGATGAATTGCCAAATAACAAGTACTATCTCTTCGGACAAGAAGGTGCAAAAAACCTAGCAGAAGACAAAGCGGTACCCTTTTTAGGAGAAGTGCCTATTGTGCAAAGTATACGCGAAGCAGGTGATGTAGGTCGACCTGCGGCCCTTCAAAATAAAACCGTGGTTACACAAGCTTTTGAAGAAATTACCCGAAATACCGTTTCAGAATTAATGAAAAGAAACGACCATTTGCCGCCTACACAAGCGGTAAAAATTACCACCATGGCCGGATGTTCGGCGGTGAAATAGCAAAACAAATTCTATGGAATTAAAAGATAAAGTATTACTGGCACTCGATGAAATTCGCCCATTTTTAGCAGCAGATGGGGGAGACATTGCCCTAGTTGATATTGTGGAAGAGCGAATTGTTAAAGTTCAACTCCAAGGAGCTTGTGCGGGTTGTTCTGTCAATCAAATGACCTTAAAGTCAGGTGTTGAAATGACCATTAAAAAGCATGCTCCACAAATAGAAGAAGTGATAAATTTAGAAATCTAGACGACCTTGAGCGATATAAACATTACTTTAATAGATAGAGAGGGAGAAAAACACGAACTCCTTGCTCCAACCGATATGGCCATGAACCTCATGGAAGTATGTAAAGCATATGAATTACCTGTAGAAGGTACCTGCGGAGGTATGGCGTTGTGCGCCTCTTGTCAGTGTTATGTTTTGTCTGATCATGCCTTGGAAGATAAGTCAGAAGATGAAGAAGCGATGCTGGCCGAAGCATACAATGTGCTACCTACGAGTAGGTTAGGCTGTCAAATTCACATTACGGAAGCCTTGGATGGTTTGGAAATTGAATTAGCTCCCGAGGAAGACTAACTTTTTTATATCTTGTAGAGAATAATTAATCATCTATGATGAAAAAATATCTCTATTTTTTACTCAGCTTAAGTCTATTAAGCTGTCAACAATCTGTCACCAATATCGAGGTACAATCCCTAACACCTATTACAAATCAGGACATAGCGCAAGGAGTTTTGTATGAAGTGAATCTTCGTCAGTTTACCAATGAAGGTACATTCAACGCCTTTGCCGAGGAACTTCCTAAAGTTAAAGCGCTTGGCGTAAACATACTCTGGTTCATGCCTACTTTCCCTATTTCTACAACCAAAAGCAAGGGTCCTTTGGGAAGTTATTACGCTGTTTCAGATTATAAAGCAGTTAATCCCGAATACGGTTCTTTAGAAGATTTGAAGTCTTTGGTGAATCAAGCACACGCACTTGGTATGTATGTCATCTTTGATTGGGTCCCCGGTCATACAGGTTGGGATCATGTGTGGATAAAAGATCATCCAGAATTTTATTTAAAAAATGAAGCAGGTGAAATTATCGATCCTATTGATCCACGTACAGGAGAATCTTTTGGTTGGACAGATGTTGCCGATTTAGATTATGAAAATGAAGCAATGCGTGCAGCCATGAAAGAGGCCATGTTGTATTGGATCGAAGAAGTAGACATAGATGGTTACCGTGTGGATCAGGCCTATGCGGTTCCCATGGATTTTTATGAAGATACCTTTGCTGCAATGCGCGCGATTAAGCCCGTTTTTTTATTGGGAGAAACTGATGCAAACCACCCAGGCGGTTTTGAGCACCTTAAAAACTTTGATGCATCCTATGATTTCCCTGGTCATCATTTGACCAAAGAAATTGCCCACGGGCAAAACACAGTGATCGACTATCAGGCGCATCGCGAAAACTTCATCAACAAACACGACCCTTCACATTTTCTATTAAACTTTGTGAGCTCACACGATGAAAATGCATGGGCAGGCACCGTAAATGAAATTTATGGAGAAGCAAGTCATGCTATGATGGCCCTCAATTATATGGCGCCTGGTTTACCTTTTTTATACGGTGGAGTAGAATATGACTTGAATAAGCGACTGCTTTTTTTTGAAAAAGATAGCTTTCCTCGTGTAGCAGGCGATACCTATCAATTGCTCAAACAATTGGGTGAATTAAAGCAACGTCACCCTTCACTAAATGCCGGAATAGATGGAGGAAAGTATAGCCCTATAGAAACTTCTCTGAATGAGAAAGTATTGGCTTTTGAACGCACAAAAGCTGGAGATACCATTGTTTTTATGGCAAATATGTCCAAGGATCACATTGGCTTTACCTCTCCTTATAACGGCTATTTTAAACGCTATCAAGACAATAAGTCCAAGCGCCTTTCCTACTCTTATGAATACCGCATGAAGCCCTGGGAATTTTGGATCCTAAAAAAATAAAAAATGAATTTCATTAAACACCCGATCTCTCTAATTTGTATGTTGTTGTCACTTTTTTCTTGCACACCTGCTTCCCAGCCTTTGGTCATAGGACACCGTGGTGCCCGTGGTCATGTGGCTGAAAACACCGTAGCTTCAGTTAAAAAAGCAATGGATTTAGGGGTAGACGGCATTGAAATAGATGTCTTTATTTGTGCTTCTGGAGAACTTGTGGTTTTCCACGATAAAACCCTCGATAAGCTGACTGATGCAGAAGGGTATATAGAATCGTTAACTCTTGATTCAATCCAGAAAATAACCGTTTTAGGCCGTGAGCCCATTCCAACACTCGACGAGGTGTTGGATGTGATTAATGGAGCAGTTACATTAAACATTGAACTCAAAGGAGCCCAAACGGCTAAGCCAACCGCTGCTTTATTAAAAAAGTATTTTGACCAAGGGAAATTGGTTCCCGAAGATGTGTTTATTTCTAGTTTTAATTGGAGTGAATTAAAGCTGTTTTATGCAGCAACTCAAGCTCAAGTTGTGAAAATTGCTGTTCTCACAGAAGACGATCCTTTGGATGCTATTCCAATTGCCAAGGGGCTAAATGCTTTTGCCATAAACCCTGACTTTAGAAGTTTGACCAAAAAAAACGTAAAGAAAATTCATCAAGAAAATCTAGCTATTTATACTTGGACGGTAAATGAGACTGAGGATATTCAGCGCATGAAAGCCTTAGGGGTGGATGCCATTATTACCGATTATCCAGAGCGGATTTACCCGCAATAGACCTATCGGTTTCAGTTCAGATAAACAATCCCAAGATTGAGTAAGCTCGCATAGCACACCCATGCTAGATAGGGGTAGAGTAGATAAGCTGCTTTTTTTTCAACAATCAAAAACCAATGAATGTTTCGAAGAATTAAAAACAGTAGCAATGCGATGACCAACAATGCAATGACTGGGCTTTTTAAACCAAAAAAGACAATACTCCAGAGTGCATTGACAATTAGC